>NZ_JBFRGR010000049.1:0-36524 GCF_052115445.1 Paenibacillus sp. 2RAB27 | reverse complement strand
TACAGCACTTTTGCTCAAGAACGTGACAGGTGGAACGAGCGTCTTCATGAAGGAATTAAGCGTCAACGCTTTAGAAGAAACCCTATCCAATACCTCAAAGATATTGAATCGAGGGCTTGTGCGTTAATTGGTCAGTCGTAGTTTTTTTTGCAGGCTCATGCTCTATATAATTGCATTAACTGGAAAACGTACAGCTATTTACGCGAAGTTTCCTCGGAAATTCGATTTAACTGTAAAAAATGTAGTTAAAACTCCCTATTTTGTTCATATCAGCCAATATGGTTAAAATTAACTACAGGATTTCCATCTATTCTGTTTTTAATCGGATAATCCCTTAATTTAACTGTACAAAATCCATCTAATTGTCTAGAGCACGGAGCACAGGAGATTCACGATAATTCCATTCGGCTAATTCACCAATCTGACTCAGCAATCCATAAAATTAAAGAAAAGGACGCAATGAATGCTCTCGCATCCATTACGTCCTTTTCTCATGTCTATTTACCAATAAATTGTTGGGTAAACATTTTACCGCACGGCCCGCCATTTACAATGCCGATACCTATATGCGTGTAATCTTTGCTAAGTATATTCGCTTTATGTCCTGGAGAGTTCATTAGGGCTTCATGTGCTGCTTGAACGCCTTGGTTACAAGCAATGTTCTCCCCTGCTGCATTGTACGTAATTCCGAATTTCTCCATCATATCGAATGGTGAACCATACGTTGGTGAATCATGGGAGAAATATTTGTTATCCACCATATCTTGGCTTTTTAGACGAGCTGTTTTGGTCAACTCCAGATCAGCAGTAAGCGCAGCGAGACCAATAGCCGCTCGCTCTTTATTCACAAGATCCAGCATTTGCTGCTCTTCTACCGTTAATCCTGACGTTGAGGGAACCTGTGGTGCAGGTGTTGGACTCGGTGTTTCCGGCGTCGGCGTCGGTGTTGGCACTGGCGTTGGCGTTGGCGTTGGTGTCGTCTTCTTGGGAATCTTCAAATTACCATAAGCCCAAAGGATGGATTGTAAGGTTTGATCGTCAACGTTTCCCGTCACGGCCAAACCATATCTACTTTGAAACGCTTTAACCCCAGCTTGTGTTTGATTGCCATAATAGCCTGTAATCGGTCCCGAGTAGTAACCAAGAGATTTCAACATCCCTTGAACCGCGTATACATCAGGGCCTTTTGCACCTTTGCCATACGCAAATACAGTCGTTGTGGAAGCACTGAACAAGACCACACAGATAAGGACTATCCAGATCAACCTCTTTTTGCCATGTAACATGCGTTACGTTCACTTCCCGTCGTCTTCAGTATCTTCGTCACACGATGGACGATAAGGGTAGCATTTCCTTCAAGGTGATCTTTTATCCAAATCATGAAAACTCTATCTACCTTATCCCTCATTTACATATATCAATCAGATGATGGAATTCTACACCTAAAAGATATAGTTAATGAAAGGGAGCGAATCGTGTGACATGGTTTACGAAATGGGCTTTTAGTAACAAAGCAGCCGTCATTTTTTTGGTAATATTAATTTTAGGCACGGGAGTCGGTAGTTATTTTAAATTGCCGATGGAATTTCTCCCAAGTGCTGATTTCCCTCAGATTAGTGTTACGGTCGTCGGTCAAGGCTACGATGCCAAGTCCATGCTAGATAGTGCAACTACGCCTATAGAGAAATCTCTCTCCAGTGTGCCGGGTAAGAAAGAAGTATTCTCCACATCATCCGACGGCTTTATGAAAATTGATATGACATTTGATTCGGATATTAAAATGAAGGATGCCCAAGCAAGCGTGCAAGAAGCGCTCTCCTCGATTGTTCTCCCTGCAGGGATGTMGAAGCCTTTTGTTATTCGATTAAATACCTCGATGATTCCACTTTCCTGGGTATCCCTGAACTTCAAAGATGGCATTACCAAGCAGAATGTCGAGCTAGCGCAAGAGAAAATTTTGCCTGAGTTTCAGAAAATCAGAGGTCTTGCTAGCGTAGCACTTGGCGGCACATCCGTGTCTCAGGTGATTATTCACCCTGATATAGATAAGCTGGCCAATGCGAAATTGCCTGCTCAAGTGCTGATGGGTGTCCTTCAGGGTCAGAACGTGACTGTCAACGTCGGTGAAAGACCCATTGATGGCAAAACAAGTGCCATTAAGGTCGTTGGGAACCTGGACGATCTCGTTACACTTACTAATTTAACCGTAGCACCAGGCGTCAAGTTAAAAGATGTTGCGACTGTTGAAGTAGCTGCAAACAAAGATACACTGACGCGTATTAACGGCAAGGATTCGCTTACCTTGGTAGTCACCAAGGATGCTAGCTCCAATGCGGTTGATATATCTAAGGAAGTAGATAAAATCTCAAAAGAAATCGCGACGAAATACCCTGGTGCGACGGCAGAAGTGATTTACTCCACGGCTGAATCTGTCGTCACTTCCGTGAACAGTATGATGAGAGAAGTGTTGCTTGGCGCCTTATTTGCGACCATCGTAATTCTGATTTTCCTTAGAAATATTCGTTCCACATTCATTACAATTGTTTCTATCCCTCTTTCTCTTGGATTAACATTGTTCTTGCTTTCCCAATCCGGTGTGACACTGAATATATTGACCCTCGGCGGAGTCGCCGTTGCCGTAGGGCGGCTCGTAGATGATAGTATCGTTGTTATCGAAAATATTTTCCGAAGAACCCAGAAGGCGGAGTTCTCCAAGGAATTAATCCTTGATGCGACGCGTGAAGTTGCTAGAGCGATTACCGCTTCTACCTTAACAACCGTTGCCGTGTTCCTGCCGCTTGGACTTTTGAAAGGCTCCTTGCAAGCGTTCCTGCTCCCTTTTGCCTTAACGGTAACGTATTCCTTGCTTTCCTCCTTGCTGGTTGCATTAACCGTCGTTCCTCTAATGAGCGCTTGGTTACTTCGCAGTACGAAATTAAAGGAACATAAAGAGTCGCAAGGTCTGCGAAGCATCTTAACCTGGAGCTTGAAACATAAGTTCATCTCCATTCTTGTTTCGCTTATTCTGTTTGGCGGTTCGATTGCCCTTTACTTCATCATGCCAAAAGGTGCAGTAGCAGGTTCCACAGCAAGCCAGTTAAGTGTCACGCTGTCCTACACACCTGAAACTCCGATCTCTACCGTGCGAGAAAAAGCCATGGAATTAGAAAAATTCATGCTCGAACAAAGTGAGCTTGATCATCTTATTCTGCAACAAGGAAATACCGAAGATAATGCCAAATGGGGCAGCGTCGCGCCTCCAACAATTGCAACCTTCCAAGTATTCATGAAGAAAGATGTGGATACACAGCATTTTATCGATCAAGTTCTCTATCAAAAATCCAAATATCCGGACGCTGATTTGCAAGCTGGCGGCGGTGGCTTCGATGGCAGCAGCGGTTCCGCCATTACCGTTGATTTAACGGGAGATTCCGCTAAGAGTCTAGATCAAGCAGCTGCGGATGTCATTTCCGCAATTAATGGTATTGAAGGCGTTGAGAAAGTGACAAGTAATCAAAATGTAACCAAACCTGGCTACTCGATTACAGTTGATCCMGCTCTGGCTAAACCTGAGGAAATTGCAGGTACCATCCGCTCACTGATGAACCCAACACCCATTGGTTCCATGAAGCTGGAGAATAAAGAAATTCCAGTAGTGTTAGATGCTTTGATTCATCCATCGACGGTTTCCGACCTATCGAATATTCAAATCATGACTGCAGCGGGTCCAGCTGCCTTGACCTCGGTTGCGAAGATCGAAAAAACAAATGAGTCCAACACGATCCTCCATAAGAATAGTCAACAGTTCTTGCGTGTGACGGCACTCGTAGACTCAACAAAACTATCCAAAATCAACACAGAGATCACGAAAAACACCAAAGACCTCAAGCTTCCAGCCCATATTGCTTTGAGCGTTGGCGGAGCATCGGCAGAGCAATCCAGTGATTTTGCCGACTTGTTCATGACCATGGGGATCTCCATTGGAATCGTACTGCTGATCATGGTCATCACGTTTAAATCGTTCCGCGCACCAATCGCGAGCATGGTATCCCTTCCTTTCGCGGCTGTTGGTGCGATTGTCGGGATGATGATCACGAAAACATCCTTCGACGTTACGTCGATTTTCGGATTCTTGATGCTGATCGGAATCGTCGTCACGAATGCCATCGTCTTGATTGACCGTGTGAAGCAAAATGAAGCGCACATGACGATTCGTGAATCCTTGCTTGAAGCCGCGGCTACACGGATGCGTCCGATCTTGATGACAGCCGTAGCTACCATCTGTGCGATGGTGCCGCTTGTCCTTGCCAAAGCCGAAGAAGGCAGCATCGTTTCCCGAGGCTTAGCGGTTGTCGTTATCGGCGGTCTGACTTCAGCAACGCTCTTCACGTTGATAATGGTGCCAACGGTATATGAGCTTCTCCATGCTAGAAAAGCAAAACGTCAAAGAAGATCATTTGAAACGGGTCGATCGTCGCGCTAATGACAACCAAAAAAGGCGAGCAAGCTGATAGTCAGCTTACTCGCCTTGCCTAATTTTAATTAATACACGTCACGTTGGTAACGTCCTTGTTCTTGCAAGCCATTCAAATAGGCTTCAGCTTCTTCGCGGCTCAACTTGCCTTCTTTTTCAATAATGTCAATCAGGGTGTTGTGAACATCCTTCGCCATGTTTTGTTTATCGCCACACACGTAGAAGTAAGCTCCGCGCTCTAACCATGCGAATAGCTCATGGCTATTCTCCTGCATTTTATTCTGTACATACACTTTCTGCGCCGTATCACGTGAGAAAGCTACATCTATTTTGGTCAGTGCACCCGCCAGTTGATATTGCTCCAACTCTTCCTGATACAGATAATCTGTCGCTGAATGCTGGTCACCAAAGAACAACCAGGCTTTGCCTCCCGCTTTGCTCACCGCACGTTCTTGAATAAAGGAACGGAATGGCGCAATTCCCGTACCAGGACCTACCATGATGATATCCTGCTCCGAGGACTCCGGAAGGTTAAAGTGTTTATTTATTTGAACAAAGACCGGAACGGTATCCCCTTCGTTCAGGCGCTCTGCGCACATCACGGAACATACGCCTTTGCGCTCGCGGCCGTGCGTCACGTAGCGAACAGCACCGATCGTGAGGTGAACTTCCCCTGGATTAGCTGCAAAGCTGCTTGCAATGGAATATAAGCGTGGCGGCATTTTTCTTAATAAAGCGACAATTTCGTGCGCGGAAGCTTTCCAAGGTCCAAATTCCCTTAGTAAGTCCAGCAAATCGCGGCCGTCTGTATAAGCCTTCAGCTGCTCCGTATCTGCCACAAGCTGCTTCAACGCTTCATTATCGGAAAATTCAACAGCTTGCTGAACGATTTTCTTGGACAACAGCGTAAGCTCGAAATGCTTCAAAAGCGCTTCTTTCAAAGGGAGCGTTTCGTTCTGTTTATTAATAACAACCGCCGTGTCCGCATCCCAATTCATAACCTCAAGGATAGCAGCGACCAACTCAGGATCATTGTCAGGAACTACGCCTAAGCAATCGCCGGGCACATACGACAGGCCAGAGCCTTCGAGTGAAAGTTCAATATGACGTGTTTCTTTGCTGGAACTTTCTCCGTTTAAATTAATATTTTTCAATACTTTCGCTTGAAACGGATTGGTTCTGGAAAACAAGGATGGTACTTTTTCGACATCAGTAACTTGCATTTCTCTTCACCCCAGAAGAATTTTTATTATTTAGAATAGCACATGCCGCTCAACTTAGAAACGATTATTAATTAATCCTATTATGAATTTTTAACTTTTTCAAAAAAATTAAACAATTTGTCTAAATTAAAGACCATTTTATGTAAATAATACGACGCAACCTTAACAAATGTGAGAGTTTTTCAGTGCATTCCTCTTCATCATCCCATTGACAAAGCACACAGCCATATCATACACTGAAATTAGTACCAACTACTAATATCTAGTACTAAGTTTTTATAAACTTAATCCCAAAGGAGTGTTCCGCATGTCTTCTTCCAGCCCCTTGCAAGCCCGAATTTCAGCCATAGGCACCTATGTGCCTGAGCATATTTTGACTAATGATGAGCTTTCCCGCATGGTCGATACGAACGATGAATGGATCGTTCAACGCACAGGGATCCGAGCGCGCCGAATAGCTGGAGCGCATGAGTTCTCCAGCCATTTATGTATCGCAGCCGTGCAAAACTTGCTCGATCGATACCCAAATTCCCTTGATGATGTAGACCTCGTCATCGTGTCCACACATACACCAGATTTATCGTCAACGCCTGTTGCATGTCAGGTACAGGCCCATTTCGGCATCCCAGCTGCGGGAGCCTATGATCTCAATGCGACGTGCGCTGGATTCGCTTATGCACTTCACACCGCCAGTGCGCTTGTGGCTGCCGGCGTACATCACAAAATACTCGTGATTGGTGGCGACGCCTTATCCAAAATCACAGATTACACAGACCGATCCACCTGCATCCTATTTGGCGATGGCGCTGGCGCCGTAGTCGTTGAGCGGGAAGATACTAACCCTGCATTCCTCGCTTATCATATGGGATCTGATGGCACTGGTGCTAAGCATGTGTACCGGACGGGACTGGCTACAGAGCTGAATGGCGATCCACTGTTAGGGGAAGGGAAACTTGTCCAGAACGGGCGCGAAGTGTACCGATTCGCTGTTTCCACCGTTCCGCAGGGCATCGAGATGCTGTTGCAGAAAAGCGGCTTGCCGCTCGCGGCGATCGATTGGTTTATCCCTCATAGCGCAAACCTGCGCATGATAGACTCCATCTGTGAGAAGAGCGGGATCCCGATCGACAAAGCGCTGTACAGCCTTGAATACTTCGGCAATACTTCCGCCGCTTCGATCCCTCTTGCACTGGATTTGGGGATAAAAGAAGGAAAAGTTAAGGCTGGTGACAACTTGTTACTCTATGGATTTGGCGGGGGTTTGACGCACGCAGGTTTGATCGTACGTTGGGGTTAAGTAGGTTTGCATTCGCTTGTATTCGTACTTGTGTGACTACACATGTTTATTCAACCAAGGCTTAGCTGGCTTGCCATTGACACGCTTTCGGGCAGGCTGCTTCATTAATTTCAACATCAACGCATGCTGATAATCACTTATCGACTTCAGATTATCCGCGACAAGACCAGCGAGCTGTTCAGAACCCTCTACGTGATCCGCTACAGATTCAATGATTCTGCATAACGCTCGCTGGCTTCTGGCCAGCGAGATCAACATATGCAGCTCCACACGTTCCCGATTCCATTCTTTCACAGCTTCCCATCCTCGCCAAACGGAAGTAGGCTGCCGAATTCCATAGCGTCGTCGGACCCTAAGCCTAATGCGGAACCTGAAGGATGTTTCCCAAGCAGCGCCTTCATCTGGCGATTTAGCGCATTCTCCATCTTCGTTAAACCATCTATCAGTTCAATGACACTCTCATGTATTTGGCCAGTAACTTTCATTTTATGGTCATGGCCCTCCAGATTTGTCGTATTGATATGCTGACAAATCCAGTTTTGCGACTTCGACGCTTCAACAACTCTTGCTTCCAGCATCAAACTTATTTCATATTGCAGCTTGGCTGTCGCATCTAACATTTGCATATAAAGATCCGTTCTATCCAAGGTCATTCCCTTCCCTCTATTCCTCATCAGTTACATGGATTTCCTTCATAACTAATTCCGTTTGCATCGCCATAGCTTCTTCCAATTCAGCGAGGCTGTTTAAATAAGTAGTTACATTTTTGGTTAGTTGTAAAGCCCGCTTCTGCAGCATATCCAATCCAGCAAACTCAGGATGAGAATCCGGCAGATCTCCTGCAATTGCCGCCATTTGCGTAGACACATGCCGATGTGTTTCCAATATTCGTCCCAATTGGCTATGTGAGGCTGCAATTTGAGAAATAATTTGCGTCACCCGCTCCTCCACACTTACTCCTCCTACAACCTTTTTCACTCTACGTTATGCTGCTAATAGCGAAACGGTGCCTAAATAAACTGAAAGGGATCAACGCCCCATTTATGAATAAATTTCTTACGATTGCGTCGCAGCAGCAAGAGCTTAGATCGGCGGCTATTTTTTCGAAAACTAACACTTCCACGATGATAAACGAAGCAATCGCCTGCTATGAGCAACTTGTAGCCCGCTAATCGCGCACGATAGGAGAAGTCATCATCTTCGTAATAGCCAGGTGCAAATCGTTCATCCAACACACCTACCCGCTCAAACAACTCCCTCTTAAATAGTAAACAGAAACCAACCAAGCGACTCGTTTCCCGCCATTTTCTAGGATTTACATGATGATAGATACGAGCCATGTTCGAAATACCAGTGAATGGCATACGGATTTTTTGCTTGCCATTCACATAGTTAGAAACGGGACCTACCATCCCAACCTCTTCTCGACTGTATAAGCAGTTCAGTAGCATGGGCAGCCAATTAGGCGTAACGATTGTATCGTTATTCAAGAGCATTAACGAGTCACCTTCCGCTAATCGTAACCCGTAATTGCATGCAGCTGGAAAACCAAGATTGGCTGGCAGCGCCACGAACTTAATATTTTCATTGCGGCAGTAAGTTAATGTAGCATCCCCAGAGCCATTATCCACAACGATAATTTCATAAGGCACAGATGTATGTTGACGGATCGATGTGACACAAGCTTTCAGCAAAGTTAGACCGTTAAACGTAGGAATTATGATGCTCGTTAATTGCAAGTTCATGCCTCCTCACTAATAGTCCGTTTTCAACTCCTAATGCAACATTTTGAATAAACGGAAGCACTTCATCCACATTAACAGCCTTGTCCCCTTCTAGGAAAAGCAAGAAGTCTGACCGCGATATCCTCGCAGCAAGAGTTCTTGCGGCATCTGGTTCGATGCTTTGAGGATCATGTACAATAATGGCACGAGAATGTCTTCTAACTTTATCTAGTGTACGGTCTAACGAACCGTGTACAATCACGATTATCTCCCTAAGCGGTAAACGTTTCAGCGGCTCCAACACATGCTCGATCGTCCCTTCTACATTAGAAGCTAGGATGATCGCACCGACAGGATGGACACTTGTCCTATTTAGCCTAGCCAAAGATCTCTTACGCCTAGGAATGAACCGGCGCTTTGTTTTCTTTAAGAGCATTCGTTTGTTTCCATGCCTTAAGGAAACCTGCCCCCTCATCCGCTTCTTTTTGATAAGTTTAACCAACTGGACTCACCTCATAACTTCACTTTAAGCAATCGTTGGATTCGTAAGCTCCATCGCATATCCTTCAGCGAAGCCAACACCGTAACCCGCATTGTAAGCTTCATTGAAGGCTCGATCATACGCCAATTGGAGTCTCTTAGCTCTTGGACTTTGGATCATACGGCGCGGAACTTTGCGGCGACGAGCTAGCATTCGACTCCCCTTACGTCTAGGAAATCGGATTAGACGACGAACTAATCTACGTCTCCCCTTTCGCCTTGCGAGTGGCCTCAACCGACGAATGGTACGTCCCTTTTTTCTAACAAGGATCCGTTTTTTAAGACCTACCTTTCTTGGCGATCCCACTCGCTTCTTTCGAATCTTTCTACTCACAGTCAGCTTGCGAACCTTTTTTTTCGTGATCAATTTCTACACCTCATTTTTTAAAATGGTTCACTTTCAACCTTTATCTTGGCCCAAAAATGACGGAAAGCATCGTAATAAGCCGATTGGTGTAGGTATGATCTCGCATCGTCCGATAGAGCCCACGCATGGCTATTTGTTTACGTTCCTCTTCGTGAATTAAATAATGATTCATCTTGTGAAGCATTTCTTCTGGAGATGCATACGTCACGATGTCATAGTCTGGCGTATAGAAATTGACTAGATCATCCCGAATGTCCGTTAATTGAAAGGCGCCGCAACCAGAAATTTCAAATGTCCGCGGATTAGGCGAGGCGCCGCTAATTCGACGAGAGTTGTGGTTATACGATTGGTCATCGAAGGCTCTATGCATATTAATGACGATTTTGGACMCATTGTAGAAAGTGGCGGTTTGATCCGGCGGCATCCACGTATTCAATTGAATTTGAGGTGCCAAAAGCCGATAATGTTGAAGCCGTTCCCACCATATTCCTGAGATGATGACGCTTTTCTTCGCTAAATAGGGAGCTATCTGATTAAATACACCAACGCGGTTCCAGTAGGCCGAACCAATAAAACAAATATCGCGGTGCCCTCCCTTTGGCACAGGTCTTGGACGAAACATCTCTGGTTGAAAAGCTAAAGGCAAATAATGGACTTGCCCGCCTCCCATCTCCTGATAGAACTGAACACAATTCACTTCCAAGGTAAATATATAATCATAGTGCGTCGCGTAAGCAGCCGTAATATCCGTGTAATAAGGATCATCGGTTAGCCAGATCGCGGTTCGGATCCCCATTTGACGAACCTTATCCACGGTATTCAGGGAGAGATTCATCCCTTCAAGAACGATCATCACATCCGGTCGGTACCTTGCGGCAAGCGTTTCTGCATTGGCCTTGGGATGTCCCATTCGCGTTGCATCTTTGTCAGAGTTCCCTATTATTAATTCACGAACTAATGGGCGAAGGCTGTTAATTACAGCGATATCCAATGGCTCGTAGGGGTACCCTTTGCCCGATGTAATAAACAACACACGTACGTCCCAAACAGGACTAGGCGCACGGTCACGAGCCGCTTTTTGCATAATCGCTTCACATTGTCCCATCCTGAGTCCATTAGTGTGACCTAATTGATTACCATCAGCAAGTCCGCGCTCCCAAGCATGTGAACTATTTATAAAACTCATCCTCTTCACTCCTTTCTAGGCAAATAGAATGTCCAACAGCTTGACTAATCGAGCTGAAAAAGTATGCTCCATTCGTGTCCTCCGCAGCCCATTGATTGCAATCCGTAATCGTTCCTCTTCATGAATTAGGTAGTGATTCATTTTATGAACGAGCTCCGCTGGATGATGAAAGGTTTCGATTTCATGACCTGGCCGATAGTGCTGTTCCAGATCTTGGCGATAATCCGTTATTTGCAAGGTTCCACATCCTGCGATCTCATAGGTTCTCGGATTAATGGAATGCCCCGGTATATTTCGGCTGTTTTTGTTGTAGGTTTTATCGTACGTGAGTCGGTGAATATTCAAGACGATTTTGGCACCGTTATAATACTTCACTGACTCTTCGACCGGAACGCCCCTAAGATTAATCCCTTGTTGAAGCAAGGCGAAGTGATCTAAACGATCCCATAACCCCCCAGCAATAACCACTTTTCTCCCTATTAAGAAGGGAGTTAACTCATTGAAGAGGGCAATTCGGTTAGGAAAGCCCGTGCCAATAAAGCAGATATCGCTTCGGTACTCAGGGCTAATATGCTGAGGTTTAAACACAGTTGGGTTAGCCGCCAAAGGCAAGTAGTGAACTTGCCCGCAGCCTATCCCCTGATAGAAGGGTACGCAGGACATTTCATGCGTGAATACATAATCATAGTGAGGAGCTAATGTGGCTGTATGATCGGTAAAATAGGGATCGTCCGCAAACCAGATAGCGGTACGTATCCCCATCTGTCTAACTAGATCGATAT
This sequence comes from Paenibacillus sp. 2RAB27, assembly GCF_052115445.1. Classification (NCBI taxonomy): domain Bacteria; kingdom Bacillati; phylum Bacillota; class Bacilli; order Caryophanales; family Paenibacillaceae; genus Paenibacillus; species Paenibacillus sp. 2RAB27. Next base: position 24,931 of record NZ_JBFRGR010000049.1, on the reverse strand, counting down.
GATGAGCATGATCAGCCGGGAAAACATGAAGCCCGTTCATAACCAGCACCAGATTCGGTTTATGCTCTTTCGCTAATCGGAGCATATCCGCAGCCGTCGCTGTATATACAACTCGGACTGATTGTTGCAAACCATGAATAATCCCATTGTCTATGGCATCGAAGATGCCCTGAACGATAAATAAAACACTTGCTTCTCGCAGCGGAATAGGTGCTGGAAAGCAGGTGTCGAGGGCATACTGACATCTGCCCATACGAAAGCCACTTTCCCGACCAGCCTGAAATCCCTGACTGCGACTCTCCGCTAAGCGGTTACGATTCACCATGTATCTTTCACCTTCTTAGCTCTAACAGCTGTATCGTAATAATCTACCTGTAGAAAGAAATCCAGCGCCGATCGCCAATCTCGCATAGGCTCAAACCMATTGCTTTGCATAGCTTGGTGTGCAAATGCGGTATACATGGGTCTTGCAGCTGGTGCTGGCGGGAAAGCGTGCGTAGGCACAGGCTGCAGGGAAATATGCGCCATGCCAGCCGCTTGGAGGATATGCAATGCGAATTCATATCTAGAGCATACGCCTTCATTGGAGGCATGATAGAGACCATAACGGTCCGTTTCGATAAGCTCACGAATGAAAATGGCTAGATCCAAGCAATAGGTCGGGGAGCCAAATTGATCATCCACGATGGATAGAGTCGGATTCTCGCGCGCCTTCTCCAATACTTTGGTTACAAAATTTGTTCCTTTTTGACCATATAACCAAGAGGTTCGTACAATAAAATGTTTCATGCAAGTCATGGCAACGAATTTCTCCCCAAGAAGCTTGGATTGTCCGTAGCTATTAAGCGGATTGGGCACATCCGTCTCTTTATAGGGACTTCGCTTCGTGCCATCGAACACATAATCCGTACTGACATAGACAAGCTTGGCCCCAACGATCGCACAGGCCTGTGCAAGATGTAGAGCACCCAAAGCGTTCACTTGATAGGCAGACTCCTTCTCAGATTCAGCTCTATCTACATGGGTATAGGCAGCAGCATGAACAACAACATCCGGTCGTACGTTCAGCAGCTTCTCCATGACTTCTTGTTCCTGTCTAACATCCAATTCCGCTTTCTCCCAAGAGATAACTTCATGCATGGGGCTCAGCACTCGCTTAAGGTCATATCCTAACTGTCCGCCTGCACCTGTAATAACGATTTTCAAGTGTGATCAGCTTCTTTATCTACACGGTACGAACCGTCTGCAATACGGGCGCACCACTCGGTTTCTCTTACATACCACTCCAGCGTATTTTGCAGACCCTTCTCAAACGAGTAAGCCGGCGTCCACCCTAACTCGCGACGTATCTTCGAGCTATCAATGGCGTATCGCCGATCATGTCCAAGCCGATCCGCTACATACTGAATGAAAGATTCGGGTTTGCCCAGCTGCCTCAAAATGCTCTGAACAACTTCCAAATTCGTTCGCTCATTCTGACCACCAACATTGTAAACCTCTCCCGGCACACCAGCTTCAATCACGCGTTCAATGGCAGAGCAATGATCGTCTACATACAACCAGTCTCGTACATTCAATCCATCACCATAGAGGGGTAACGTCTCATTGCGCAGCGCACGTGTAATTAAAAGTGGGATTAGCTTCTCTGGAAATTGACGGGGACCATAATTGTTCGAGCAACGTGTAATCACAGCTGGAAATCCATACGTCTCATAGTAAGCTCTTACTAACAAATCAGAGCCTGCTTTACTAGCTGAATAAGGAGAATTCGGCGCAAGGGGTGTTACTTCACTGAAGGCTCCTTCAGCCCCTAGTGATCCATACACTTCGTCTGTGGATATATGAATAAACTTCTTAACCTGACCTCGACGTGCGGCCTCAAGCAAGATTTGGGTGCCAACCACATTCGTTCTTACAAACCGGCCAGGGTCATGAATACTTCGATCTACATGGGATTCAGCGGCAAAGTGAACAACCACATCGATGCCTTGCATCAGTTTCATCATGAGCGCCTCATCACCAATATCACTTTGCACAAATTGATAACTAACTTGACCATCAAACAGCCTAGCATTGTCCCTATTCCCTGCATACGTAAGTAAATCAACATTGATTATTGGATCATCTGGATGATGTTTCTTCCAATAATGTATGAAGTTGCTTCCAATAAAACCCATGCCTCCTGTCACAAGCAATGACTGCATTAGCTGTACCCCTTTCTTACTAACAGCGTGGCTTGAAAGAGCGATTCATGCGTGCCAGCGTCAATCCACCAACCTGTCAAGAACATATGAGCAAGCGATCCAGCAGCCGCATATACATTATTAACATCTGTGATCTCCATCTCGCCTCTTGCTGATGGTGATTGTGATTTAATAATCTCAAATACAGAAGAGTCATATAAATAGATCCCCGTCACAGCAAATGGAGAGGTTGGATGCTCCGGTTTCTCTACAATGCGTTCAATTTGATTGTGCTTCATTGTTGCTACGCCATATCTACGAGGATCTTCCACCTCTTTTAAAATAACCATAGCCCCTTCATCCTGCTGGTAAAAGGTTTCAATCATGGGCTGAAGTGGATCTAGGAATAAATTATCTCCCAATATGACCACGAATTTCTCACCCTCCCCCACGAAATCCTCTGCCAATGCCAAGGCTTGTGCAATTCCTCCTGGTTTCTCTTGAATCTTATAGGTTAGATTCACGCCGAACAGGTCACCATTGCCCAAGTAGTCTACATATAAGCTTGCAGATTGTTTCCCCGTAATAACAACAATATCCTGAATGCCAGACTGACTTAGTTTATCAATGGCATATTGAATCATGGGCAGATTACCAACTGGAAGTAAATGTTTGTTAATAATATGCGTTAAAGGGCGTAAACGACTTCCAGTTCCTCCTGCAAGTACGACACCTTTCACAAGTCATCCCCCTTCACGAACTTTCGCATGATGTCTTATGGTGCTTAGTCACATCCATTTCTACTATCATATGCTTTCGTGATAGACGGAAATTGGACGATTACCCCCAAATTGAAAATTGGTCATCAATCTATCTATGAAATAGCAAAAAAAAACAAAAAAACAGTAGTCTCGCTTAAATTGCGAAACACCGTTTTTTTGTTTTCTGAAGCAGGATTTCACATCGAGGCGATTACTGACTCTTCCCAATGACCATCCAATTCACAATACCCTGTTGATCGGGTGAAAATTTGGCTCTGATAATGGACAATACTGCACTGCCTGTAGACTTTTGACTAACAATGACATAACAAGCTGGATGATTCGTGATCGCTGTTAACACATAATTCGTATTCGCATATTCCTCTTCAAAATGAAGTACCAGCTCAATGGTCTCATCCTGAATCTTCATAACAAATGGCTCAAGACCGAACTGTTGCAACACATTTCTTTGCCCAGAGGAAGTGCGCACAAGACTATCTGCCAATTTCGTCACTGTAATAGAGGCATCAGCAACATGTTGATTCGTGATAACTCCATCCTGCAGCTTACTTCCATCAACACTACCCATTGCTAAGTGAAAATCAGTTACGGCTCCCTGTGCCAGTTTATAGCTGTCTACACTGCCATCAGCCAGTTTAGCAGTATCGATCGCCCCGTCGATAACTTTGCTGCCATCAATACTGTTAACGGATAGCTTCGCTCCTGTAACAGCATCATCAGCCAGATGCTCCGTATTCACCGCACCGAATCCGAGTTTAGTGCTGTCCACACTACTTGGAGCTAGCTTTTCACCTGTGACGGCTTCGTCTTGCAAGTGCTCGCTTCCGATCGTTCCCTCGATTAGCTTGGAACTATCTATGCTGGCATTATGCAGCTTCCCACCGTCAATAGAGCCAGGAGCAAGATGGCTGTTCGTTACAGAACCCAAGGAGAGCTTCAATCCATCAATGATAAAGTCCGATAAATGTTCTCGTTGTATCGCACCGTAAATGATTTTACTGCTATCCACACTTCCCGACGCCAGCTTAGATGCATCCACTACATGATCAGCCAGATGCTCACTAGTTACAGCACCTGAAGCCAGCTTACTACCATCCACGCTTCCCGGTGCCAATTTCACACCATATACGGCATGATCAGCAAGATGATAATTATTCACTGCGCCCGACATCAGTTTACTGCCGTCTACAGAGTTCACCGCTAACTTTTCACAGTCAATAGCCCCTGCCAGGAGATGCTGATTACTTACGGAACCATGCGCCAATTTCGTACCATTCACTACGCCAATTGAAAGATGTTCGTCTGTGATCGTGCCAGGCATGATTTTCGATCCTTCTACACTATGATTCGCCAGCTTCGTACCAACGACCGCTCCTTCTGCCAGATGCTCTGAGCTGATCGCGCGATAAGCAACCTTCGAGCTAATGATGGACCCATCCGCCAAATGCCTGGAAACTACCGCAGCAGGTGCCAGCTTGCTACCATGTACACTTTCATTCGCCAATTTCGAGGCCGTGATCGCACCGTCGATGATATGCTCAGCATTCACCGCTTTGCTCGAAATTTTGGTACTAATGATACTGCCATCAGCCAACTTATCTGAAGTTACCACTTCATCCTCTAGCTTCGCGTTCGTTATGGCTTGATCTTTAATGGTCCACGTAGTTACAGATTCTGCCTGGAGGTGTTGTGTGCCCACTGCTCCATTCGCGAGCTTCTCTTCGGTGACTGCACTGTCGGCTAAGATTTCAGTCGTGATGGCGTTTTCTTGTAGTTTACTGCCCATTAGACTTCGATCAGCGAATACCTCCAACGTAATGGATCCTTGTGCCAAATGTTCAGAAGTAATCGTCCCAGGTTTAATATGAACACTATCGATAATTTCATCTTGCAAATGACGTGATTCTATCGACATCGGAGCGATCTTCGCCGTTGTTACGGCTTCCTCAGCAAGCTTACTTGTCGTAATGCTTTCTTCCTGAATATGTCTAGTTGTGATGGCTTCGTCCGCAATATGGTTGCGATGAATCGCGTGCAAATCGATTTGTTTCTCACCAATCGCACCTTTTGCGATGTGACCAGTAGCAATAATCTCTTCCTGCAGATGAGTAGAATTGATGGTGCGGTAGGCAATTTTGTTGGAGGTGACACTCTCATCTTTCAGTTTAGAATTACCAACACTACCCTCTGCCAATTTATCTGTAATGATGGATCCTGCAGCAATTTTGGAGCTAGATACCACATTCTCCTCTAGATGATCAGTCTGAATCATATGTGAACCGATATGTTTAGCGAGGATGGCACCTTGCGCAATTTTATCCGCAGTAACCGCACCGTCTTGCAATTTGCTGCTAGAAATAACTCCATCGTTCAAGTGGCCAGACTCAATAGCTTGCGGCGTTATATGTTTGCTCGCTATGATCTTCTCGCCCAATTTCGCCACGGTAATCGCGCCATCTTGAATGAGCTTCGCTTCTATGGCACCTTCTCCAATATGCTTAGTCCGAATTGCATGATCAGCTATGTGGTAACTGGTTACCTCACTGCCTTCAATATGAATACCTCTCACCGCGGATTGTGCGATATGCATCGAATCTACGGCATGCGGAGCAAGCTTAGCACCTGTTACAGTTTGATCGGCGAGCTTATCATTTGTAATTAAGTGATTTCTTAAATGTTCGGACTGAACACTCTCGACCTGAATATGGATAGAACCGATACTGCCAATCCCTAATTTATCTTCCGTAACAGCACCATCTCTAATTTTGGCAGAGGTGATGGAAGCGTCCATAAGCTTAGCCGTATCAATAATATAATTGGCCAAATGCTTCGTCTGAACAGCACCACTGAGGATTTTATCAGACGTGATCGCTTGCTGATCAATATAGTCACTTGTAATAATCAGTTCCGATAAGTGTTGAGGCAAAATAGCTCCGTCTGCCAGTTTGGAGGCATCCACTGACCTATCTGCAATTTTGGCGGTTGTAATGCTGCTATCGAACAGCTTTCCGCCAGATAGTGTATTATCTTGAATTTTATCTCCTGCAATACTGTTTGGAGCAACATGTTCATCATGGATCGCCTGGTTGGCAATTTTAGGACGTGTTACGCTTGCCTGAGCTAATTTGGAAGGTTCAATCGCACCATCCTTGATGGATCTGACACCGATGCTGAACGGTTTTATCTTCGTATCATCGATCGATCGGCTTGCAATTTTGTCCCATGTTACCGCTTCATCTACAATGTCGTCCGTATAGACAACCGGGTCAACGAATTTCCCCGTTTTTCGCTCCGTTAATAACAAATCAGGTGTGATTTGCTCTGTAACCTTGGAGACATGCAAGACTTTGTTTGGCTCTGCCTTCTCTGCCTTCTCTGTCTTCTCTGACATCGTTGGATTCGTTTTCRCAATTAGCTTGGGTTGTTCTACCACTTTCTCTTGCTTTATTGGTGCTTCATCAAGCCATTTTAATTCATTCAAGTTAGCGTTCACTTTGTGCACGTTCGCTTTGTGCACGTTCGCTTTCTGGGTAGTGCTGCTCTTACGCTTATTCATATGACTCCTCTCCATTCACCAAGATTTATCTTTGGTAACATATTCATTCTCACCTTAATAAGTACATTAGCCCCAAAAAATGTGCGCTCACCTAGACAAGAGCCGTTTCTTTCAACATCTGGCTGTACAACGCTGACCTCACCTCAGCAGCTCGCTGCCACGTGAACAGATTATCAACCCGTTTAATGCCGTTTTCCCCCAGCTTTCGTTGCAGGCTTTCATCTTTCAGTAACCGTATGATACGATCAGGGAGCTCATTGTCAATGGCACCCAGTTCGATTAAATAACCGGTATTACCATCTTCCACAACCTCTTGAATCCCGCCTACTTTAGTGGTAACAACGGGAACACCAGTAGCCATTGCCTCCACATTGACAAGACCAAAAGCTTCCTTACCAATCGAGGGGACAACAAAAACATCAGCGATTCGAACCCATTTGGGCATTTCTTGATGCTTCACATAAGGAATGAATAGGACATGTTTAGGCATCGTCCTGGCTGCTTTAACTAATTGCCTGACATACTTGGTTTCTTTCTTGGATCCATAATAAGCACTCCCAATGATAACAAGCTTGGCGCTTGGTTCACTCTTAATGACGCTTTCCATCGCCTTCAGCAGATGATGAACACCTTTCTTAGGAATCAATCTACCTACAAATAAAATAATTTTGAGATGCTCACAATTTAGGCTTTTGCGCATTTCTAGACGTGATTTGATGCCTTCATCCGACCATTTGGAAGTGAATTGAGCAATATCAACACCTAAATAGTGTGTAACTATTTTATGGGCAGCACTAGGCACTTTTTTTTGCAGAAACCGCTTTAGAAAGTCGCTATTAACGATAATGACATCAGCCGCACGCAAACACACGGTTAAAGATGAATTAGAAATATAGGGTTTTGTGATAAAGGACGTAGAGTGGAGGACGAGACTCAATATGGAATGAGGGTATCGTTTGCGAAGAAAGGAAAGGAATCGTGGCCGATTATCCACTTGAATAATACCAGGACTTAACGAGGATATCTGTTTAGCTACATGTTTCATATAGGTAGTTTGCGTCTGATAAGGTAGTCGCTGATACGTTACACCCTGCCGAATTTCCTTCCAAGGTTGATAGGATGTTTTCCGTCCAAGTACGACTACAGGCATGCTCTTCACCAAATGCTCCGCTGTCTTCTGAACCACTTGCTCAACCGAGCTACTAGTCCCTGAGGGTATAGGAAAAGAGCCTGGTGTAACGATGACAAGATGGTTCGATTGCGGCTTCCGCTTCGTCTTCAACTTCTAAACCTCCTGGATAAAATGAGGCTGAGCTCCCCCCATTTTGCTACTTCTTCTATACATATGCGGATAAAGTAGCAAAGCATGGGCATCTGTCCTTGTTTTAGAAGAAAGTATCAGCATTTGTACAAACAAGTCTTGTTCTTTTTCCATAAACTAAGAGTGATTCCGCTTTCGGCAAATATTCAAGCCCCAATTAGAGAGGGAGTGAAGTCAATGAGTAATCCCTATGTGGGTATTTTAGTTAACGATTCCTTGTTTGCAGGTATTCCTCTAGGGAACACACAATACGAAGCAATTCGATTTTACGAGGATGCTGGCAAACTCTATGGCCTTACGCCTTGTTATTTCCGAATTCATGATGTTCATATGAAAACAATGAAGGTACATGCCTATGTAAAGGATGGCCAACATTTTATAAGAAAATGGTCAGATCTCCCTAAAGTTATTCATAATCGTGCCATTTATTTGGATTCCTCTTCAGCACGGATTTTGGAAGCATGGACACAGAAAGGTGTTACGCTGTTTAATCGTTGGAACCGTTATAGCAAGATGCGTATACATGAGATTTTAATGAAAAACGAGAGCATTCGGCCCCATCTTCCCTGTACATTTCCAGCCACAATTGAAAATGTTAAAGCCATGATGGATTCGTTTGACTCGTTAATTATCAAACCAACCAATTCTAGCATCGGTCGCGGTGTGATGAAATTAGAGCGTCAAGGGAACTTATGGAAACTCCTCTATCCAGTTAACATGAAACTTACGAACCGGACTTGGCGAACACTCAGGTTCCGTCAACACTTGCCGAAACTTCTCCGTAGACGGATTGTAAGAAGCAGCTATATGGTTCAACAATGCCTGCCTCTTGCCACTGTAGATGGATCTCCTTTTGACCTTCGTATTTCCGTTCAGCGTGGAACTGAGGGATCATGGGGCGTTACTGGCATGATTGCTAAGGTTGCCTCACGTAAGCATTTCCTAACGAATGTCGCACACGGCGGGCGAGTAATATCCTTATCAGATATTTTGAAAAACCACTATCCGCAGCTTGATCCAGGAACCGTATGTCTTCAGATGACGAATTTCGCGCTCTTGGTCGCCCAGCATCTCAGCACAGAATTGCCAAACTTGGCTGATTTAGGACTCGACATTGCTATGACGAATGAGGGTTTCCCTTTATTTATCGAATGCAACGGGAAGGATCAACGTTACAGTTTTCGTGAGGCAAATATGGAAGAATGTTGGAAAGCCACCTATTTCAACCCTATAGCCTATGCCAAATTCATTTTAGAAGGTGGCACGCCACCGTGCTAGAGGTTGGAGCGCGAGCTTCAGCAGAGTAACAGAGGGCAAAGCAGCAGAGCGAAACAAAAAAAACGTCCTTTCGAGTTTACTCGGGGGACGTTTTTTTGAGGTGAGCCGGGCTGTGAGGGCATGAGACAGGCCCCGTGCTTCGACGACTGCGCCTTCCTTCGAGTGAATGGAAATTAACTGGGGAAACTACATCTATTTTCGGCAATAATCCCTCCATCTGAGGAATAACTGGAAAACCTACAGCTAATTCCAGGCATTCCCACCTCATGAGGAGAAAAACGAGATTTTAGCTACATATTTTCCATTAAAATTAAAAAATCGATCGAAATCTTTCAAAATAGCTGTATATTTTCCAGTTATTTCAATTCAATCAGATCATGTGTTTACTCGGATCTCAAAGAGGTGCGCGATTCCGGCTCAATTAGCTTGGATGATGGAGGCAAGGGGTATAAAGTAGCTAGTTTGTTGTAGGCAGAATGAGGTGCGTTGAGAGACTAGGTTGATGTGGGCGAGGGGGATAAAGTAACTAGTTTGTTGTCTGTCCCCCGCCCCCCTCCGTGCGGCGGCCGACTGAGAATATCGCATCTCAGCACCGTCATTACGCTATTCCCCCTACTTCGCACTAAGCGGTGCAAGCACCCGCTGAACCTCCGCATTCAGCTGCTTCGGATCCGGTGCGCTTACCGGTTGATCCTGAAGCTTATACTTCATTTTCAGCTTATAGACCTGTTGCACACTTTGGTCAATCGTATCCAAGGGAATCCGCCCCGCCTGAACAGCGGTACGCAATGCTTGAATAACGGCTATCGCTTTCTGCGGATCGTGACCGACCATCACGACATTGGAACCCGCGAGCACAGACTTCACGGCGGCTTCGCCCATTTCATAATTTTCCGCAATGGCGCCCATCGTCATATCATCGGTCATGATGAGCCCCTTGAAGCCAAGCTCCTTGCGTAGAAGATCCGTCATGATCGTCTTCGACATCGAAGCCGGATATTTCGTATCTATTTTTGGCAGCAAAATATGAGCGACCATAATCGCATCCGCCTGATGCTTAATGGCATCTGCAAAGGGAATCAGCTCAAGCTTCCGCAAGCGCGCGAGGTCATTTTGAACAACGGGTAAGCCAATATGTGAATCAACAGAGGTATCGCCATGTCCTGGGAAATGCTTCACAACCGGAACAACCTTCATCTCTTGAATGCCATTCATCATCGGAATCCCATAGCTGCTTACTAGCGTTGCATTCGCCCCAAAAGAGCGATCGCCAATAACCGGGTTCTTGGGGTTGCTGTTGATATCCAAATCAGGCGCAAAATCCATATTAAGCCCATAGGCATTCAACTCTTTCCCCAGCAACTGACCGATATTATGGGCCAACTGGGTTTTACCTGATTTCCCAATCGTCTGACTTGTCGGTGTTTTCGAAATTTCATCAGGCAAACGCGTTACCCTGCCGCCCTCTTCATCGACACCAAGCCAGAGTGGAAGCTTGTTCACCGTATTCGTCTTTTTCAAATCATTGACTAGGCTCACTAATTGATTCGTATCTTTCACATTCGGCTTATACAGAATAATGCCACCTACATGATAGGTTGCAATCAATTTACGTGCTTCATCATTCATGCTGTAATCATCAATTCCCGCGATTATCATCTGACCTAGCTTCTCATCCAGTGTCATCTTAGGAAAATCTACCGATGCTACTGGAGTTGGCGAAGGTTTAGGAGCAGTCGACGGGATAGGTGTAGAGGTTGGTACCACTGTTGGTGAAACCGTTGCGGGCGGTACACTCGGGATCGGAGTTCCACTTGGCCCAGCTTCATGACGTGTCGCGCAACCAGTAATAAGAAGGATTAACCCTCCAACTGTTCCAATTCCACGCATAATTTGGGAGTAATTTCGTTTCATCTTACCACCTGCCTTTACTTTCACAGTCACTATATAGAGTAGACGCTCTATGCATCGAAATCGTTGAATGGCCGCTTCACTCGCTGCGAATTCCTTTCAAGAAACAATGCACTAACATATAAATCCCATATGCGCCTAGATAACCACCTGTGAACAGAAACAGCTTGTTCGTAAAAACAACATGGATGTTCGTCATGAAAACCGTATCATCCCGAAGGATCTGGTACACGTTCATGGAACTGATTGCACCAAATATATACGCGCACAAAACCGCTGCCCCTGCGAATACATGTTTAAAGGATTGTAGTAACCAAGCACTAGCAAGCATGACTAGCGGAATCACAATAACAAAAATAACGATTATTATCGACATTGTCGTGTTCACCTCTTCAACAGCATTGACGAATTTGCTGTCGAAAATACAGAAACTCACTTGGCTAGTCCCAAGGAATCGAACAATAGGCAATTGATTCTTTTACCTATCTGTGGCAAGATTAGCGAAGAACCGCTAAATAGGAAACTTTGTGCTGATGCCAGAGTCCCTCCTAACCAACGAATGAACAGGAGTTTATGATCTATGTCTAAGCCTTTTTTCCGATTACTGACCGAGTTGTCTTCACGCAAATGGGTCTCACAACTAACAGGTGCCCTTGCTCGTTCCAAAATAAGCCGGCTCTTTATCCCTCGTTTTGCCCAAACCTATGGCATTCGCATTGAAGACGCTGAGAAGCACATCAAGGAATATAAGTCCTTGAATGATTTCTTCACGCGCAGATTGAAGCCAGGCTTGCGCCCGATCCACGAAGACACAACACGTGTTGTAAGTCCGGTAGATGCCATGATTACAGGTATCGGCGACATCAAAGAGGGCTTGATCGTCAATGTCAAAGGTCAAGACTACACGATCGACGAGCTGCTAAATCGCTCTCCGCGCACAGTCAACTACAATAATGGTTTTTATTTCGTACTGTATCTGAGTCCAACTGATTATCACCGTATTCATTCACCAATCTCAGGAGATATTCTGGAGAAAGAGCATGTCCTTGGGAAAGTGTATCCCGTTAATGAATTCGGACTGCGTCATATGAAACGTGTACTTAGCCGCAACGAGCGATTAATTACATTCATTCAGCATGCAACTGGAGAAGTAGCCGTTGTCAAAGTTGGCGCACTGAATGTGAGCTCCATCCAATATGTAACACCTCTTCCAAAAACACTTGAACGCGGTCAAGAGCTCGCCTATTTCGAGTTCGGCTCCACAGTCGTTCTGTTATTTGAAGATGGGATGTTCGAAGCACGCCCTGATCTAAAGCTTGGCTCTAAAGTGAAAATGGGCGAAGACCTTGGGCGTTTCTTGGACGCCTAACCTAGTCGGGAATCAGAACCTGAGAGGAGAAAACCATGGCATCCATTTCAACACCATCTCCTAATCATAGCTCGAAGAGCTTGCAAGGAACGGGAGATATCAAACCAACTGTTTATCGGATTTTATTGGCAATTGGGCTTGTACATTTGCTCAACGATTCCATTCAATCCGTGATTCCTGCTATTTTCCCCATTTTAAAAGATGAAATGGGACTCAGCTACGCACAAGTCGGCTGGGTGCAATTCGCAATTAACTTTACAGCATCCATCATGCAGCCTGTCGTTGGACTCTATACAGACCGGAAGCCATCGCCCTACATGCTGCCAATTGGGATGACATCGACCTTGATCGGCATGTTGCTGCTAGCTTTTGCTCATTCGTATTGGGTAGTCCTTTTGTCTGTTTGTTTTGTCGGACTTGGCTCGGCCGCCTTCCATCCAGAAGGTTCACGTGTTTCACATATGGCAGCTGGAAATCGTAAAGGTCTCGCCCAATCGATCTTCCAAGTCGGCGGCAACGCTGGTCAGTCATTGGCTCCCATTATGACCAAATGGATCTTCATTCCGCTAGGATTGTTCGGATCGATCTGGTTTACGGGTGTCGCGGCTATCGCGATCGCTGTGCAAATGTACATAGCACGTTGGTATAAGGTCGTCCTGCAAGACGCACCTGTGAAAGCCAAAACCGTCGTTAAACGTGTTGTTAGCCCGCAGCGACGTAAGCAAGTCATGTTCGCTATCAGTGTATTGATTTTCCTTGTGTTTGTTCGTTCTTGGTATGGTGCGGCTATGAGTGGCTATTTCGCCTTCTTCCTTCAAGATACGTACGGTATCTCCATTGACCGAGCGCAGAATTTCATTTTCTTATTCCTAGCGGCTGGAGCCGTTGGTACTTTCTTTGGCGGACCGATATCGGATCGCTTCGGTAAGCGTAATGTCATTTTCTTTTCCATGTTAGGATCGGCACCATTTGCCTTATTACTCCCACATGTGTCCGTCGGTTGGGCGTACGTGCTGCTCGTTATTATCGGTGTTATTCTGTTATCCAGCTTCTCTGTTACAGTCGTGTATGCGCAAATGCTTTTTCCTGGCAAAGTAGGGACCGTATCCGGCCTCATCACGGGATTAGCCTTTGGTCTTGGCGGTATCGGGAGTGTCGTGTTAGGCAACCTTTGCGATGCCATCGGAACAGGCCGAGTTATGGAACTCTGTGCATTTCTCCCGCTTTTAGGCATACTTACTTTCTTGCTCCCTACCGATCGTAAGTTGAAGGAATGGACTGAAGAACAAGCCTAAAACATAAAAAGCAGTTCGGCACGCTGGATCAGCGTTGTACCGAACTGCTTTTTTCAATTACTCGTGATGTCCCTCGTTGACTTCGCGTTGGCTGCGACGACGTGCAACACCCGATTCAAACGCCGCTTCCATAACGGCTTCTCTAACTTTCTCGACCACCGCGTGATTGAACACGCTGGGAATAATGTAGTACTCGTTCAGCTCGTCCTCATTCACGACAGCAGCAATTGCTTTGGCTGCCGCAAGCTTCATCTCTTGCGTGATCTTGGATGCTCGGCAATCTAACACGCCGCGGAAAATACCAGGGAAACAAAGTACATTGTTAATTTGATTCGGATAATCCGAGCGTCCTGTCGCCATTACGCGAACATAAGGCTCCGCTTCCTCTGGCGTGATTTCCGGTGTGGGATTCGCCATTGCGAAAACAATCGGGTCAGTCGCCATACGCTTCACATCATCTTGCTTCAGCACGCCTGGTCCTGAAAGACCAATGAAAATATCTGCACCTGAGATGACATCAGACAATGTACCACGTTCTAGCCCAGGATTCGTATTTTCTGCGTACCACTCCCAAGCCTTGTTCGTGAACTCATCTCCTCGCACAATAGCCCCTTGACGATCCACACCAATGACATTGGTGACACCTGCTGAGATCAGCATTTTAGTACATGCAATACCTGCAGCCCCGATTCCCGTGATTACTACCTTACACGACTCCAATTGCTTTCCGACAAGCTTAACCGCATTTAGCAGCCCAGCTAGAATAACAACCGCTGTACCGTGCTGATCATCATGGAATACAGGAATATCAAGCTCATTAATTAAGCGTTCTTCGATTTCAAAACAACGCGGGGAAGAAATATCCTCCAAATTAATGCCGCCAAATCCTGGCGCAATCGCCTTCACGGTACGAATAATTTCTTCGGTATCTTGGGTATCCAAACAAATCGGGAACGCATCTACGCCTGCCATTTGTTTAAATAGCATCGCTTTCCCTTCCATCACGGGCATTGCCGCTTCAGGCCCAATATTCCCAAGCCCTAGAACAGCCGTACCATCTGACACGACAGCAACGGTATTCCTTTTAATCGTCAACGAATGTGCCTTGCTCGGGTCTTCATGAATCGCCATACAAACCCTGGCAACTCCTGGCGTATATACGCGGGACAAATCGTCCCTGTTTTTAATTGGTACTTTGGGGGTGACTTCAATTTTCCCACCCAAATGAAGCAGGAAGGTCTGATCTGACACGTTAATGATGCGGACACCTGGAATAACCTGTAGTGCTTTCGTTATTGTTTCCGTATGCTCGGGATCACTTACTTTGACTGTAATATCACGTGTAGTCGTCGTTTTGCTGGCTCTTGTGACGTCAATCGCCACAATATCGCCGCCTGCATCACCAATGGCTGTTGCAATTCTACCAAAGGTTACGAGTTCCTTATGTATTTCCAGTCGCACGATGACACTTGTGCCCCCACCATTTAATCCAGCCATGAAAGGATCACTCCTACGATTTGTAATTTAATTGAACACATGTTAGATGATAACATACAACCTATGGCAAACAAAGTTATTGCCCAAAAGACTTATCTTGCACAGTGATAGAGACTTTTTATGGTAGGCAAGCAGGGATTAGGAAAAGTATGGTATAGATTGAGCAGGAAGCATGGAAAGGGCTATAGAGATTGAGCGAAAACATTCTGGAAAAGCCAATTGAGATTGAGCGAAAAGAGTCAGGGAAGGCCAATAGAGATTGAGCGGAGCAGAGTGATGCCTTGCTTGATCTCAGCCTCTGTTAGATGGGCGAAACCGAAGCAGACACCCGCTCTGCCGACTGGGAGCGCGTAGTTGCCGGCGTCCGTCCAGGTCACGCCGGCTGCCCGACATGCGGCTGCATACGCGGTATAGGTGCGCAGGTCACCGCGCCACCACCCGAATAGATGCAGCCCGCTATCGCTGTCCACCCACTCGAAGAGGGTGGACAGGTGCTCCTGCAGCAGCGCCTGCAGGAGCAAGAACTTGCTCGCGTACACCCGCCGCATGCGGCGCAGGTGTCGCTCGTAGCCGCCGCTCGCCATGAAAGCGGCGAGCGAGCGCTGTTCGAGCAGCCCCGTTGGGTGCGGCTCGTATAGCCGCTTCGCGGCTACAAAAGCATCGTGCAGCGCCTCCGGCAGCACGACATACCCGATGCGCAGGTCCTGCAGCATCGTTTTGGAAAAGGTGCCGATGTAGACCACTCGGCCCTCTTGGTCCAGCACCTTGAGCGGCTCAATCGGCCGCCCGCGGTGCCTAAACTCGCTGTCATAATCGTCTTCGACGATGACAGCGCCTTGTTCCGCCGCCCAGCGCAGCAGGAGCTGGCGGCGCTCCAGGCCCAGCACCGCCCCCGTAGGGAATTGGCGGCTGGGCGTCACGAACAGCAGCCGCGCGTTCCACGGCTGCGGGATAAGCCCTTGCCCGTCCACCGGCGCGTGGACGGGCACTCCGCCAGCCGCCAGCACAGCGCGGCTGGCGCCTTGATACCCGGGGCGCTCCAGCACCACGGGATCGCCTGGGTTTACGAGCAGCTGGGTCAGCAGGGCAATCGCCTGCATCGACCCATTGACGATCACGATGCGCTCAGGCGGCGCATCGATGCCTCGCATTCGCCTCAGGTGCACCGCGATCGCTTCGCGAAGCGCGTAGTGCCCCTCGGCGATGTGAGCGTCCTCTTGCGGCGACTCCGTCATCCGCCGCACCTGCTCATACATCCCGCGGTTCCATTGCTCCCGCGGGAACTGCTCCATCTGCGGACGCGCCACCACGAACGCAATCTCTCTTCCACCTGGCATACCTAGGAGTTCTCGCTCTTTTCTCTTCTCTTTACCACCATCTGCCTTACCCTCTCGCACTTTTCCTTGCTCTTTGATGCCATCTGCCTTACCCTCTCGCACTTTTCCTTGCGCTTTGATGCCATCAGCCTTACTTTCTCGCTCCCCCAGCTCACTTACCTGATCAGTCCCACCTTCTCGCTGCTGCCCCCCAGCATCCACACCCTGGCTCACTCGGACACCCCAAGCTGACAGTTCTATATTCTTCCCCACCTTGGGCTCATACATCACATGACCGTCCGCATAAACGACAAAAGTACCTCTTCCAACATCTGCCTGCAAATATCCTTCTGCGATCAGCATATCGTACACTTGATTTACCGTCCCCCGAGAAATATCCAGTTGATCAGCCAAATCCCGGCTTGAGGGCAATTTCGTATGCTGCTTCAACTTATTTCCTACGATTTCATCGCGAAGCGCATGATACAAGGCAGCGTATTTACTAGGATATCGTGAACAGTACGTGTGAAACGGCAAATAAAATGCCATACAACCACTTCTTTTCTTTTTAAAATGGTACATATAAATTGAGTCATATTGGTACTTATTATGAATCCAATCATACAGTATGCTTACAACAATCACATTAAATTTTTCACGAGTAAGGAGAAATCAAACTATGAATCTACTGCCGCCAACCCTAAAAGGAACTCGCGTCACCTTGCTTCCTTTGCATGAGTCACATATTCCTGGACTGATCGAGGCTGCAAACGACCCTGCCATTTTCTCATTTATGACTCCCTTGCTTGATCCCGCCGAAGTTCACAAATTTGTCTACCAAGCACTTAACGAGCAGGAAGCGGGACAAGGAATCCCTTTCAGCGTCTACGATAGAGCTACTGATACCATCGTCGGCAGTACACGACTCTTCGATATTTCCATCCCTCATCGGAATTTGGAGATTGGGCACACCTGGTACAATTCGAGTGTTTGGAGAACTCGTGTGAATACAGAAAGTAAGTATTTATTGCTTCGATACTGCTTCGAGTCTCTGAATCTTTTGCGTGTTCAGCTCAAAACAGACCTTCGCAACGAACGCTCCCAAGCAGCCATTGCCCGTATAGGAGGCCAGAAAGAAGGTATTCTGCGTCAACATCGTGTGCTTCACGACGGTTATGTACGAGATACGGTTATGTTCAGTATCCTTGACAATGAGTGGCAACAGGTCAAGCAGCGACTAGAAAGCTTTTTAATCAAATAAATTGTTGAGCACGTGACTGGAATGCGTTCATCCATGGCTCTTGCTTCTTTTCATATCAATTCATAGAAAATTTGTTTACGCAGTGACGTGCAGGTGTGAAAGTGATATAATAACTGGGAAAAAATGAATCGCTCATTGGAAGGAATGACCCAATCTTATGAATCCTTTGGCAAGTCAGCTAAACGAGACCCTGCAACGTGAAAATTCTCATGTACATGACATGCTTTCCACATTAGGTAAATCGATTTACTTCCCGAAAGAAGGCATTCTCAGCCAATCGGCTGAAGCGAAGGCCAAAGCCAAGAAATTCAATGCTACCATCGGTATTGCAATCGAAAATGGTCAACCAATGCATCTGAAGGTCATTCAAGATACACTCTCCACTTACAATCCTAAAGATATATATGAATACGCTCCACCGGCTGGTAAGCCTGAGCTTCGTACAGCTTGGCGCAAAAAAATGCTCGAAGAAAACCCTGGCATTGGCAGCAAGCTTATCGGTAATCCGATTGTAACGAATGCCTTGACGCATGGACTAAGTATTGCTGCTGATCTTTTTGCAGACGCAGGTGATGCCGTAATTATTCCTGATAAAAATTGGGAAAATTACGAGCTTACTTTCGAGATTCGCCGCGGTGCTCAAATCGTGAACTACCCGCTCTATAACGAACAAGAGAGATTTAATTCCGAAGGATTACGTGACGCACTTCTCGCTCAGAAGTCCAAAGGCAAAGCGATCGTCGTACTGAATTTCCCGAACAATCCAACGGGTTACACACCTGATGTCGAGGATGGCAATGCCATTACTGCCGCGATCAGAGAAGCTGCTGAAGCTGGGATTAACGTAGTTGTTCTAACTGACGATGCTTATTTCGGTCTTTTCTTTGAAAATTCCTTGCATGAATCCTTGTTCGGTCAATTGGCCGACCTGCATCCGCGTGTGCTTGCAGTCAAAATTGACGGAGCAACCAAAGAAGAATACGTTTGGGGCTTTCGTGTAGGCTTCATTACGTATGCGGGTCAAAGTGATGCACTTCTGAGTGCTCTTGAACAAAAAACAATGGGGATTATCCGTGCTACAATTTCCAGTGGTCCGCATCCGTCCCAAACGTTCGTGCTTCACGCGTTGAACTCACCAGAATTCAATGCTCAGAAGCAAGAGAAATACGAAATCATGAAAGGCCGCGCGAACCGTACGAAATCCATTTTGGACAGCGGCAAGTTCGACGATGCATGGGGCTACTACCCGTTCAACTCCGGCTATTTCATGTGCTTGAAGCTCAAAACCGTTGACGCTGAAGCATTGCGCGTACATTTATTGAATCAGCATGGTGTAGGCACAATCGCGCTTGGCGAGACTGATCTTCGTGTAGCATTCTCTTGCATCGAAGAAGGCAATTTGGAAGAGTTGTTCAACATCATTTATCAAAGTGTTAAAGAAATAGAGACCGTTGCTGCAAGCAAATAGGTTGGCAACGCAAAAAGAGGGCGTCCCAAAGCCATGTTGGTGGCGGGGGACCCTCTTTTTTGTGAGTTAATGGGCTTAGAAGAAGTCCGTATGGTGAATGCAAGCAGCGAAAGATGCAAAAGAGCATTCTTTTTCTTCGAATTAATATCTGTATTTGAAATGCTTGCGAAAGTGCAACTATTTCTGTCGGCAAAGCTCATTTTGACATCTTTCGGTCCTAAAGGTTGCCTTTTCGCACTTATTCATCCACTTGTAACTGTTTTCCCGAAAATATGTGTCTTTTTGCATCTTTGACCATGTACACATATTGAAAATAACGTCTTCCCACTTGAAGTGGAAGTTATATATGACAAAACATATTCAAATCATCCCCTAGACTCTTCATGTATATGAAACTGTCATCACATACCCGTCGAACATTGCGGAGGCGGAGCTACTACAAAGGTTGAACTGCTTCGTACATATCGCCCCTGCCCTACCTTAACCTCAGTTTCATCAAACTCCGCGACAAGCCCGCCGCCAATCATTTTCCCATCCATTAACACCATAATGTAAGTTCCAAACAACATCGCATTCGTGAAGTCAGCATCCCGATGTATGATATCCATAGGCCCCCCAGTAAATAGCTTTTCTATTATTTTTATTTATACGCCACTATACCTTTTCAAGCGTTACAGTATAGTTACACACATCTTCTACAAAGAGAAGGCAATGAATGTTCCCTGCCCAGTCATTTGTTCGCGTTTTCCGCCCTCAGATCCAATTTGAAGATTATCTTACATCTGTTCGTTTCTTTCACTGTGGATCCTCCCAGGTAGCATCTGCAACCGCTTAACTGGTATAATACATAATTCCCTGGTACACAGGATCTGCTGCCAAAATACAGCGAAGCACATCCGGACAGCGAATAGACTTACTCGCCACCCTAATCTTCTTCCCTCCAGCTTCCTGTGCAATGGCCTTAAAGTTAGCATCCAGTAGATCCAAATCTACGAATGCGAATGGCTTCGGTACATCATTGAAAATCAGTTTATAGTGCTCGTAGGATCCTATCACGAGACTAACCTCTTCCTAGTGAGCCGTAATTAAGGCTTAGTCAGCCTGCGAATGATTTTCAACCCGATTAGACTAGATGGATATCGAAAAGGGATATCGAACCTCGTCGTCTGCTTTAATATACTTTTCATATGTGAGAATATTTGAAAACTCATCTCGCCATGATAGCTGCCCATTCCGCTCTCGCCGACTCCGCCGACAGGCAAATGCGTAGAACCAAAATGCATCAGCGTATCATTGACACAACCGCCGCCGAATGAAATTCGCTCAAGCATGGCATCTTGCACCTTTTTATCCTCCGAAAATACATACAGTGCCAGCGGCTTCGGCCTAGCTTGGATTAAACCTACGACTTCGTCTAGGCTGTCATAGGTCAGGACAGGAAGGATAGGGCCAAAAATCTCCTCCTGCATAACGGGCGAATCCCATGTAATCTGTTCAAGTACCGTTGGTTCAATTTGCAGCGTCTGATCTTCAGCCAACCCACCAATAGCGACCTTTCCGTCATTCAAAAAGTGACGCAACCGTTCGTAATGACGACGAGAAATGATTTTGCCGTAATCAGGGCTTTGCAGCGGCTTGTCGCCATAGAAAGAGACGATAGCTTCTTGAAGATAGGACAGCAGTTTATCTTTCACGCTCCGATGAACAAGCAAATAGTCTGGAGCCACGCAGGTCTGTCCCGCATTTGAGAATTTCCCGAAAGCAATACGCTGCGCTGCTAGTTTCAAATGCGCGTCGTGGTGTACAATGCAGGGGCTCTTCCCGCCGAGCTCTAACGTGACACGTGTGAGCCGCTTTGCTGCTGCCTCCATCACTATTTTCCCAACGGCTACGCTGCCTGTAAAAAAGATTTTGTCAAACGGCTGCTCCAGGAGCGCACGACTTTCTTCCAYGCCGCCTTCTACAACCGCAATATATTGCGGTTCGAAGGTAGCACGTACGATCGAGGTCATCACAGCAGATACCGCTGGCGCTAGCTCTGACGGCTTCAACACAACCGTATTGCCAGCCGCAATTGCCCCTACTAGCGGATCAAAGGCCAGCATAAACGGATAATTCCATGGAGCAATGATAAGCGCCGCCCCCAGCGGCTCAGGGATTATGTAGCTGCGACTCCCCGAATGCGTCATCGGTGATTTCACTTTCTTCGGCTTCATCCAATGTTTCAGATGCTTGATGACATGAGCTATTTCTTGATAAACGATGCCTATTTCAAAAGCGTACGCTTCCTTCTCTCCCTTATTCAAATCGGTGCGCAGCGCCTGAATAATCTCCGATTCCCGATCGACAATCGCTTGTTTCAGCTTTTTGAGCTGTGTAAGTCGGTAAGCGAGTCCTCGTGTCGAACCGGAGAGATAATACTTTCTTTGCTGATCCATCAATTGGCTTATCGTCATGCGGATCTCCTCCTTTCGGATATTCATATCCTGGTTGTGCAATCGCCACACGAACTGAAAACGTTTACGAATTATAAAATTAAACAATCACATAGTCCTATAAGCTTACCATCCCATTCCCCACAGTGACAATAACATGATACTGCTCCGGTAATGATTTCGACCATAGAAAAAATCCCTGATTGCTCAGGGCTTCTAATTTGATAATACATTTTGTTTCCGATGTAATCGTCCTATTATGCTCTCTTTTGCTTTGTTACCCTACTTCTTCTTGTAATTTTTCGCTTTTTGACACTTCTTCTAATTGTTCTTATTCGCTTTGTTACACTTCTTTTAGCCGTTATCTTTTTCTTTAAAATGGATCTCTTTCTTCTTGTCATTTTTAAATTATTTCTTCTTTTTATCAGTTTTAATTTTTTGCTTCTTAGCAGTTTAATTTTTTTTCTTCTTCCTATCCGTTTTAACTTTCCCCGTCTTCTCTTCAATTCATTAATTTTTTGTTCATACAACGTTATATACTGGTCCACCATTGTAGAAGTCGTGAACTTGTTAAGCACATATTCTCTTAGGACATGTGGTGGCGGAAATGACTCATTTAATGCTTTGTGCGCAAGTTCATCTATGCTGTTACATACTAACTGTGGAAAACTTTCAAGTACCTCTAAGGCGGCACCATTGTTCAAGGCTAATACGGGAGTGCCTGAAATCATAGCCTCAATCAAAACAAGTCCAAAAGGCTCCTTCCAAATTGACGGAAAGAGGACACAACGAGCTCTMTTAAGTAGGTCCTGCTTTTGTTTACCTGCAACAGCGCCAATATAGTGAATGTTTTCATTATTATCAATTCTGGGCACCAAAATATTTCGGAAATATACTTCATCTTTAATGGGTCCAGCTATAATTAGCTTTTGGTTATTGCGTTCAGCGACTTCAATTGCATGAATGACGCCTTTGTCGGGGAGTATCCTCCCGATAAACAATAAATAGTCATCTTTTCCTTCACTGTACTCGTATTCATCCGGATTAATTCCGTTATGAACGACTTGGCCTTTGGCGCCGGCATTTCCCCGAGCAGCTCTACTGACATAAACGGAATCATGAAATTCTTTATTCGTAGGTAAATGATGAGTGGGTAAAACGGGAATTCCCATTTTTCTTAATCTGACAATAGATGTAAACGTGTGATCATGAATCAGATCTACTTTCGAAGGTCTTGTTTTACGGATAAATGCGGGTAGGTGTCGATCTTCGAAATATTTGGGGAAGGGTACTAACTTAGCTGAAACTTTACTTCCCTTAGGAGCATATAAAATAACCTTATGTCCACGTTTTACCAATTCTTGTGTTATTTCATAAACAATTTTCTCTGTTCCAGCTGTGTCAACAGCTGATACAGGGCTACAGACTGGTGAAATAACTTGTATGATTCTCAAGGATCGTTTTTTGGGAGTTGCATATTTTGTTTCATATTTTGTTTCATACTTTGTTGCATACATTGGCGTACTCATATTAAATAAACCAAATAAGTCACGAATTTCTTTAGTTTCAACTGCTTTACGATTGTACTCTCCACCGCTTAAAAGTTCTCGATGCTTCCTAGCATATTCCCAGAAATGATCAGCGTACTCTGGTTTGAAATCAATATAATAATTAATGCATTTGGTTACAAAAAAGAGAATTTCCTCTTTAAAACCATTATTCAAGTGTGCGTGTTCGATTAAACGGTCCCAGGCTTGTAAAATATCTAACACTTTAGGTCCGCTGCTATTTGCGATAGAACCTGGTCTAGACCTTTTATAATAATATAAGGGAATATTCAAATAAGCTGGTCTATTCGCTAGACTGATCAAAATTGGAGTTGATGCAACATCCTCATACCAAATATTCAAATACTGAATTTTTTGTAGTAATTCCTTATTGTAGAGCTTATTCCAAGGAACCACTTGAGCATAAAGAATTGCCTGTTTTTGCGTAAAGATGTCTTGTGCGTATCCCTTCTCAGGAATGGTCAGATCTTCATCTTCATACCTACTAAAATAATCACAAATCACCATGTCATGCCCATCTAAAGCCTTCGTAAACAATACCTCAAACATATTGTTAGCAATCCAATCATCCGAATCAACGAAACCGATATAGTCACCTCTAGACTGAGCAATCCCTACATTCCTAGAGTTACCTACACCTTGGTTTTCCGCAAAATGTATACTAATAATACGTTCAGGTTGGTTTTTCACGAACTCCTTAATAATTGCGGAGGAATGGTCTGTTGAACCATCATTGATAATAACTAACTCCATGACATTCCATATTGTTTGGTTAATTATCGATTGTAAACACTTACTAAGGAATTCCCCCGTATTGTATACAGTTACGATAACTGAAATTTTAGGACTAGCTGATCCTACTTTTTTTGAAATGATCTCTGTCGAGTCAAGAATAGGTTCCCCCTCCTCTTTTATTGAATTATATACATTCATATTCCCAATAGATGACTACGGCTTGTGTATGTGCTGACTTCTCCTATAAATAGTAATGACTACTACCCGCTTTAAAGATAAGCATATTGAAATAGTAAACGAAACCTGTATGCAAAAAAAGGATACTCTCTTAAAGAGCACCCTCTAGTTGGATACTAACTATACACGCTATGCCGTTTCTTGCATACGAACAAGGCTGGTATGAAGATGTACTACTGCATTCTTTTTATCTGTTTAAAAAAAGAAAAAGCCCAAAACCCTTATACATCAAGGGTTTCAGGCTTGTAATGCTGGGATGCGGTCGGAGGGATTTGAACCCTCACGCCTTGTGAGCGCCACCCCCTCAAGATGGTGTGTCTGCCGTTCCACCACGACCGCTTAAGAAAGTATACTGGGGATCTAGGATTTGAACCTAGGCATGACGGAGTCAAAGTCCGTTGCCTTACCGCTTGGCTAATCCCCATTATGAAGGGAAAAGGGCGACCGATGGGACTTGAACCCACGAATGCCGGATCCACAAACCGGTGCGTTAACCCCTTCGCCACGATCGCCACAGTAGGAATATTATTCCCTTAAAACTAGATACGAAACTCAACGTAAAGTMTTACTCTTAGGAATTTTGGTTAAGCCCTCGACCGATTAGTATTCGTCAGCTGCATACGTTGCCGCACTTCCACCTCGAACCTATCAACCTCGTCGTCTACAAGGGGTCTTACATACTGGGAAATCTCATCTTGAGGGGGGCTTCGCGCTTAGAT
>NZ_JBFRGR010000048.1:0-36632 GCF_052115445.1 Paenibacillus sp. 2RAB27 | reverse complement strand
GCTTCGGTACCTCGCTGCAAGACTTGTATGGCTGCTTCTAGCACAAGGATGGCATCATCCATTGCTGTCTCCAACAACTCCCATACACTGTATGTATAGGTTTCATTCAGATCCGTTGGACAGTTCCAAGTCGTCTTGGCCTCATTAAAATAATCGCGTGGAGCGGGATGCTTCGTGTAAACCAATGGTGATATTTGACCTACTGTCAATATTCGCTTGATTCCATGCGGATCATAGAATAATCGTTGTGCACGGATCATGTCATAGTAGGCGTCGTCCCAATCGGAATCCTTCATTTGTGAGGCGATTCMCGGGTAATGGATTGCGGTTGCAGCGGTGAGGGCCGGTACAATGCCTAAGGGGAACTTTTCACCTACATATATTTCTTTCCATACGGGCGTATTCCACGTTTGGATATTGCGCTCGTGCTTGGCGTAAAGGGTATCCATGATGATTTCAAATCGTTGATGATCCCATTTCTTGAAACCAGATTTATAGAATACATAAGGATGTAAATTGCGATCTAAAACATGATGTGTCAGAAAACCAAGAACATAGAGAACCGCGGGATTGTATAAGCCACGACCTTGCACCTGTCGAACTAGTTCGAGTAGAAAGGGTCCGCAGGAATCTTTGTGCATGAGACTACCGAGTGCATTTATTTTCTTGTCTTTTTGCCAAGGTAGAAAGTTGTGGTAAAAAAGAAAATCAGGTCCTTGGCAGCCAAGAGAAAAAATGTGCCGCTGCTGTTTATCGTTTAGAACCGAAGTGTGGCCTAGTTGGTTCATCACTTTTTGACMGAAAATTAAATGTGTCCAAATATTGGGCAAGGGAGCATCCTCCTACAACGTGAGATGAAGAATAATGAACCTTTCCATTCTAACATAATGACRGAAAGCAAGGGCATATTTCGTGAACAATTTCAATCCATAATGCGCTAAGTGCAGGATTGTTTGTGGGATTGTCGAATCTATCAAACGGTGAGAATCACCATCTAAGCATGTACCATGGGGGAAAATATATGAATAAGCATTCGGAAATGGAGCTATCGTTCGATGCGATTTTTGAATTCACCACAATGGGAATGGCTCTGATTTCGCTTGAGGGTCATTGGTTGAAAATGAATCGCAGCTTGTGCGACATCGTCGGCTACTCGGAGCCGGAGCTCCTTACAACGCAAGTGAAGTCGTTAGTAGAACCTAATCAAGTGCGCCACATAGAACGTATCATGAAGAATTTACTTGGTGGAGAGTTACCTACCTATCAAGGAACGATCAATATCCTACATAAGAATTTATCTTTACTGTGCGTTGACTGGCGGATGTCAATCGTTCGAGATGCAGACAACAGACCTCAGGCCTATATTGCTCAAGTTCAGGTCCTCTCCCAACAGTCTGACATGGCACGTAAACTGGCGGAAAGTGAACAGCGCTATAAATCATTAATTGAGCATAATCCCGCAGGTATTTTGACCTGTGACATCCATGGTCGCATACAGGGTGTCAATCCAGCCATGGAAAGGATTCTAGGATACTCTGAAGATGAATTGCTCTCTCAATTTATCCATCATATTTTTCTGCAGAATAACACGAGATTCGATTCTGCTGCTGGCATCCTCATGCAAAATGATAACTATATGTTGGTGTTCCAACAAGAGAATGGCGAACAAATTGAACTAGGTGTCAAAAATGTTCCGATCATCGTTAATGATAAATTGGATGGCGTGTATTTAATCGCCAAGGATATCACACAATTCAATCGTGACCGAGAATCATTGCGAATCGCACAACAGGATCTCCATGACACCGTACGAAGACAACAGGGGATGACCTTAAAGTTCAGGGAAATAAATGGGAATTTCATCCATACTTTGTGTGACGGTGAGCTGCTTTATCGTTTGGGATTTAAGCCGTCACACATTTTAGGGAATACGCTGCATGATATTTGGCCAGCCTTTTTGGCCAGTTCCATAGAAGCTTATTACCATCGAGCATGGAATGGTGAAGAAAATGTGATGTTTGAAGCGACCTTCCGGGGGATTACCTATCTCACTTCATTGCGCCCCAT
The DNA here is from genome assembly GCF_052115445.1 of Paenibacillus sp. 2RAB27. Taxonomy (NCBI): domain Bacteria; kingdom Bacillati; phylum Bacillota; class Bacilli; order Caryophanales; family Paenibacillaceae; genus Paenibacillus; species Paenibacillus sp. 2RAB27. Next base: position 34,565 of record NZ_JBFRGR010000048.1, on the reverse strand, counting down.
TATGGAGAATGAGCGCATGGTGGAGGTTATCGGATCGTGTGTCGATATTACGGAACGCAAGAGGATGGAAACGGAGCTCAGAGAAACGAAAGAGCTTCTGGAATCTGTTATTAATAACACCACGGACGCAATTTGTGTACTGGATTTGAATTGGCGAGTAATATCAGTCAATGCGGCGCATGAGCATATTTTTGGTTGGAGTCAAGCGGAGTTAGCCCATCGAACATTACCGATTTATCCTGATTATTTGGAAAAAGAACGTAATGCTATGTATAACGAACTGCGACAGGGGAAGCAGATATCAGGGATGGAATCGGTCCGACTTCGTAAAGATGGTCAATTGATCCATGTGAGTATAACGAAAACGCCCATTAGGAACGAAAAAGGTGAAATTTTCGGATTCGCAGGTATTACACGAGATATTACTGAACGTAAGCAAACGGAGGAGCTTCTCCGTAAATCGGACAAACTTTCCGTTGCTGGACAGCTCGCGGCAGGACTTGCACATGAAATTAGGAACCCACTTACTTCGCTTCGCGGATTCTTACAGCTTCTCCAGCATGATCTGAAAGATAAAAAGCATTATTTTGATATCATGTTATCTGAATTGGATCGCATCAATTTTATCGTTAGTGAATTCTTAGTGATCGCTAAGCCGGAAGCCATAACGTATAAAAAAAGCGATTTAGTGCCAATTTTGCAATCCGTTATTGCTCTTCTAGATACGCAAGCCGTACTTTGCAACGTACAACTAATATTGGAATTCCAATCGGATATACCTGAAATTACGTGTTCGGAGATGCATTTGAAGCAATTATTCATTAATTTGATCAAAAATGCGATGGAAGCCATACCGAAGGACGGTCAAATCAAATTGATCGTTTCCTTGCATGGGGATGATCAGATTAGAGTACGGACACAAGATAATGGAATCGGGATACCAGAGGAGCGATTGAAACAGCTAGGGGAGCCCTTTTATACAACGAAAGAGAAGGGGACTGGCTTAGGTTTAATGATGTGCTTCAAGATTGTCGAAGCGCACAAAGGGACCATGAACATCCAAAGTCAAGTGGGATATGGGACGACTATTGATGTGTTCTTGCCAACGTATACGGGGGAGCATAATTGATTTCCTTGCTTTAAACACGATGGGAAGCTGAAAACCGCCGACGGGTTGAACCGGTATCGGCGGTTTTCTCATTTCTAGAATGCAATACTAAATTCCGAAGTTTCTCTTGAATACCAAGTAGAAATTGTGGTGTTATTTTCATTGTAAACTTGTACATGATCTGGCGTGTATTTGACGATAATCCCTGTAGTTACTTGGTAATAAACGCCTAATTGATCGAGTGACCATACGAACACTGGCGTTTTTGTTAGGGCAGCAGCAAATAATTCTGAATCTGTATCTAGTAGCTTCGTTCCGTAAATCATCGATACACCTCTGTCATATGGATAGTTGTTAGGTACTTATAAATAGAGACAGTATGGCAGATGAATTCATCACACTGTGTTCTTAATTTTTTTTGTTGGTTACTTTGAGGATTTCCTAAAATAGGTAGAATATGAGCGGTCGATGCGGGAAATTTTGCATGGCCAAGTGATTGGACTCTTTAGCAGCAGCTAAGTCAAACGGTAAAGGAAAAAATAGAGGGTTCCCTCGTTTTTGAATTCCTTGTATAATAGGTAAGCTTTGCTGAATTGACAGTAGGTAAATTACGAATGGGTAGAAGGAGAAAGGGGTCAATGGCAGTGATTGTGGTTGGGGGAATGATTGGTCTAGGTAAGACTTCGGTATCCACTTTACTGGGGCAAGAACTAAATTCGAATGTTTTCTATGAGAGTGTCGATGATAATCCGATATTACCGCTATTTTACACAGCATCACCGGAAGAAATCGAAAAGCATCGGTATCCGTTTTTGCTGCAATTGCACTTTTTGAATACGCGTTTTAAGGCCATTAAACAGGCATTAGTACATAACAGAAATGTACTGGACAGAAGTATTTATGAGGATTGGTATTTCGCCAAAGTGAACCGCGAGTTAGGACGTATTTCACAATTGGAATTTGATGTGTATGAGGGCTTGGCTGATAACATGATGTCAGAGTTGGCGGAGCTGCCTAAGAAGGCGCCTGATCTGATGGTCTATTTGAAGGCTTCCTTTGAAACGGTTATGTACCGAATCGGACTTCGTGGCCGCAGCTTTGAACAGGATCAATCGTTGGTTGATTATTATCGTCAGCTTTGGTCAGGTTATGATGACTGGGTTATGAATCATTATCATGCATCTGAAGTTCTTATCGTGGATATGGATCGCGTCGATGTCGTGAATCGCCAGGAAGATGCGGTTCAACTAACTCAAGAAGTTCGGGCAAAGTTATCTGAATTGGCGATTGTGTAATATAAGTTGAAGCGAAATTTGTCGAAATGTCGAAAGACCCCCTCAAATCTGAGGGGGTCTTTCGAATGATATAGCAGCAAAGCCAACGAAACGTTGTAATCCTAGAGAAGCGAAGGTGATGAAATTGTTGTTTATCGTATGTTACAAAGGCAAGCCTATGAGTGCACCATTGCCGAAATTAGCAGCAACGGAGAAATTGTTGAAGCTTAGTCGTTCATTTGCCAATCTTGAGCTCGTCGAAGTACATCAACAACAATGGCAAACGGCTTCGAATATTTAGGTACTACATATCCTATAGGGTGACACAACTCCTTAATCCATCGATTAATGGAGTTTTTTGTGTTATCCACTTTGTGTTAGAGTATAAATGGGAATTCATAAATATTGAAAATGGAGGGATTTCGAAACATGCTATTGGAAGTAATCGCGACTACATTGCAAGATGCTGTGCGAGCTGAAGCTGGCGGCGCAGATCGGATTGAACTTGTTGCGGATTTGCGACAAGGGGGGTTAACACCCGATTTAGAGCTCGTTAAGCAAATTATATCCGCCTTGCAAATTCCAGTGAACGTGATGATTCGTCCGCATGCGCGATCCTTTCATATGTCAGAGGCGGACATCGCAACGATGCACGATTCGATCCAAGGCGCGGAGCAAGCAGGTGCCAGCGCTCTTGTATTCGGCGTATTAACACCGGATAAGAAGATTGATCGCCACAATCTTGAAATTTTGTTAGGGGCTACTTCTTTGCCTGTGACTTTTCATCGGGCCTTCGACGAAATACAAGAACAAGCAGAAGCTTTGTCAATGCTGATGTCATATAAACAAATTCAGTCCGTGCTCACATCGGGAGGCGCCGCAAGTGTTCTTCATGCTGTTGAGCAGATACGACTTCTTATGGCGATTACCCGCGGCAGTCACTTAAATATATTGCCAGGCGGAGGACTTACACTCGACAGTTTGACTTCGTTTATCGAAGCTACTGGGGTGCATAATGTCCACCTTGGCACAGCTGTAAGAGAAGATGGACGTGTGAGTGGGGCGGTTGAGGAAGAGAAGGTAAGAAAAGCGAGAACCTTATTAGATGAATCATTCAAATAAATCCGGAGCGAGGTGGAGGTAACATATGAATATTCTGATCCTTGGCGGCACCAAATTCCTAGGAAGAGCCCTGACAGAAGCGGCACTCGCGAAAGGACACAAAGTGACACTGTTCCATCGTGGTCTTCACGATGCTGCTGCATTTCCTCAAGTCCATCACATTCTAGGTGATCGGAATACCGACCTTGCTAAACTGCAAGATATGGATTGGGATGCTGTAATTGATACCAGTGGTTATGAGCCGGAGTCTGTGATAGCAGCGACCGACATGTTGAAAGTACAGGCAAAGCACTACACATTCATTTCAACTATTTCTGCGTATGCGGATTTAAAGCAGGTTCAATTGGATGAAACGGCAGCCGTGTTACAGCTCGAAKAGGCAGGAGATCCTGGGCAGCGCTACGGGGCGCTCAAAGCGGAATGTGAACAGGTTGTCCAAGCAGCATTTCCTCTTGGAGCACTCATCATTCGCCCAGGTCTGATCGTTGGACCTTATGATGCCTCAGACCGATTCACTTACTGGCCTGCTCGCTTACAACTAGGCGGTGAAGTGTTAGTTCCGCTGCCCAAAGAGCGAAAGCTTCAATTCATTGACGTGCGTGACCTTGCAGCCTGGACGATACGACTGATTGAACAAGGCGTAACGGGAACTATTCATGCGAGTGGAAATGAGTATGCCATGGAAGATGTCGTGGAAGCTTGCAGATCTACCGATAACGATGTAGAGACGACGATTACTTGGGTGACGGAAGAGTTCTTAGTCGAACAAGGGGTGGGGCCCTGGATGGAGCTGCCGCTGTGGCTTCCAAGCGACAGTTTGATCGGTATGTTCCAGTTAAACAATGCAAAAGCGTTCCAATCGGGTTTAACGACAAGAGCATTAGTAGACACCGTAAAAGATACACGGGCATGGGATCAAGGTCGAGACACTGAAATAGTTCGAGTAGCTGGATTAAAACCAGAGCGAGAGCAGGAGTTGCTGAAGGCTTGGGACGAGTGGAAGTTGGTCCAAAAATAATTTGAGATTTGTCCAATAGGCGGATGAATAGCTGCTGGAAATTGAATATAATGGAAGAGAAAACTCTGAGAAGATGAGGTGCTGTCCATGTACGATTCCACTGATATTCAAAGTAACAAGGGAATGGCGATTCTTGCGTACATTTTGTTTTTCATCCCGTTAATCGCGGCGAAGGAATCCAAGTTTGCGTGGTACCATGCCAATCAAGGACTTACTTTGTTTTTGGCATGGGTCATCGTGAATGTCGTTCTCGGCATTATCCCATTCATTGGTTGGATCCTGCAGCCGATTGCTAACTTGGCATTGGTGACTTTGGCCGTGCTGGGCATTGTTGCGGCGGCGCAAGGTCAAGTTAAACCTCTTCCTATTATCGGCAGCTATACACTTCTGAAGTAGAACGTACATAGTAGCAAGGGCTGACTACCTGTAGATCATCTACGGTTAGTCAGCCCTTTTTTGTTCACTAAGCTTCTATTGAATGTACGATTTCAGCGATTCGTTGATTCGCATTATCGGTGATTAAGCCGCCGTGGTAGCAAAGAACACTTTCGATATCGAATTGCAAAAATTTTCGCAATGATTGCAAGGCTAAGGGATAATCAGCGCAATAAGCTGGTATGGGTCCTTGAAGCTTACCTTCAGCGACAACCATGGAATCCGCGGCGATTAATGTTTTGCTTTTTTTATGATAAAGACTCAAATGACCTGGCGTATGACCAGGCGTAAGGATGACAACAATCCCACCACATCTGTCGATGATCTGACCATCTTCCAAAATGGCGTTAACCGGTGCCTTCGGCGGGTTCTCAAGGTTACGACGGAACGCCTCTCGCCATTCAGGTGTCGTGTCTGCAGGTAAATTCGCAACAGCACGTTCAATGGATTCAGGGGTTACTTTAATTAACATTATATCGCCTTGAATATAAGGTTTTTCTAGTTCAGAAGCGAATACTTCTAGGGGCTGGGAGGAATTTTCGAGAAGGGCAGGTAAACCTCCGATATGATCGATATCCTGATGTGTAAGGATGACGGAATCTAATGTTGATACATTAACGCCTAAGTTTTCTAATGTTTTCTGTAGGAGTGGAAGGGTACCAGGGTAGCCTGTATCTACAAGTACAGCTCCTTGCTCATCAACGAATAAGGCGGGATGAATGACGTTGATTCGACCCATGAGTGGAATGGATAAGTCAACGGAATAAAGTCCTTCAGAAATTTGCATGTGTAACCCTCCAATTTGGAATGATAAGTGTGAAAAGGCATGAAATTATCATTTCTGGCGCGACTCATGTCAATAAAATATTTAATTATATCATAAAACTCGATGAAAGTCAAAATTTAATTTCGTTCGTAATTTCCTTGTGTAATTTTGTCCAAATTTTGATCATCGTGTGAATAAAATATGAACAAAATCTGATTTTTGTGTTATACTAGTTTTAAAGCACTTACATTTAAGTCAGGAGTGGTGATGATAATGTCAAATAGAGCTGTGTCCGTAAATTCCGTTGAGCGTGCTGAACGAGATGTGATGCCGTTAGTGAAATTAATGACTTTTGCCGCATGGGCGTTGCTTGCTATAGGTTTAGTACTTAGCTTATTCAGTTTAGAAAGCTTCAGTGATCGCAATACAACATTAATGGTGGGTATTGGGTTCATGGTCGGAAGTGTCCACATTTATGTGATTCGTACCGCTATTCATTTGGTACATTCTCGCAATGTTTCCAAAGGCGAATGAGAACGAGGGTTCGAAGGAATACTATGCAAGCCTTTCAAGTTTGATACTTGGAAGGCTTTTTGCTGTTCATATTTTTCCAGCAGAGTCAACAAACGTTCTGTGACATTTGTTTTACATTACTACGTCGAACCGTTGACGTATTTGTTAAGTTAACTTTGTGATGGTGAACTTTAACGAACAAGATGATATGTTGATAACAGGCAGGATTTGTTGATTGGGAGGTTAAGTGGATGAAGAAGAGAAAGCTTGTACAAGCAGGAATGCTCTTCATGATGGTCGCCATCATCTTAGTACTTTCTGGCTGCAGCCAAGCTATGGTGTTGGATCCTAAAGGACCCGTTGGTGCTGAGCAGAGAGATTTAATTGTGATTGCAACTATTTTATGTGGGGTCATCCTTGTTCCGGTTCTTGTGCTTACGGGTTGGATTGTGTGGCGATATCGCGATAGCAAAAGCAATAAGGCATCGTATAAACCGAATTGGTCTCACAGTACCTCACTCGAAATCGTTTGGTGGGCTGTGCCGATCATCATTATTGTCACATTGGCTGTGGTTACGCTGAAGTATACCTATGCTTTGGAGCCGTCAAAACCATTGAAGTCGGATAAAGAACCGATTACGATTCAGGTGACATCATTAGATTGGAAATGGTTGTTTACCTATCCAGAGCAAGGGATTGCCACTGTGAATTATTTGCAAATTCCAGAAGATACACCGATTAAGTTCGAACTGACTTCGGATGCGCCGATGAATTCATTCTGGATTCCACAATTAGGCGGTCAAATTTATACAATGTCTGGCATGGCGATGACGCTATATTTGCAAGCGGATGAGATCGGACATTATTTTGGTACAGGAGCGAATTTCAGTGGTGAACATTTCGCTGACATGACGTTTGATGTGAATGCGACTTCGCGTGAAGACTTTGATTCGTTCATTGCGAAGACCAAGAAAGTCCCTACGAAGTTAACCAAAGAAGGTTACGATGAATTAGCAATGCCAGGTAAATCTGGTGTGAGATATTTCTCGGAAATCCCAGATGGACTTTTCGAACAAATCGTAACGAAATATACGAATGGGCAGCCTATTCACAATGGTCATGGGGCAGGTCATGAAAGCAAAGATACGAAGAAAAACGAAACCATGAACCATTCCCAAATGGATCATAGTCAGATGAATATGTCGAAGTAATTGATGATAGATCAGAGTTTTATGAAAGGGAGATCTGCTCATGCTGGATAAAATTAAAGAGTTTGCATCCGAGTTTTTCGTAACGGGCGATCCTATGATTCTTGGGGCCCAGGTTAGTATCGGGCTCTCGTTAGTAGCCATGGTATTCGTACTCACGTTCTTCCGAAAATGGGGTTGGCTTTGGCGGGAATGGTTGACAAGCGTCGATCATAAACGAATCGGGATTATGTATATTATCTGTTCATTAATGATGTTATTCCGCGGTGGTGTCGATGCGCTTCTGATGAGGCTGCAGCTAGCCATTCCGGATAGCCAGTTCCTACAGCCAGATCACTATAATCAAATTTTCACAACGCATGGCGTTATCATGATCTTGTTCATGGCGATGCCGCTCATGTTTGGTTTATTTAACATTGTTGTTCCTTTGCAAATTGGAGCGCGCGATGTCGCGTATCCATTCTTAAACTCATTGAGTTTCTGGATGTTCTTCTGGGGCGCCATGTTGTTCAACGTTTCCTTCGTTATTGGTGGTTCACCAGACGCTGGTTGGTTAAGCTATCCGCCGCTTTCCGAAATGTCGCATAGTCCAGGGGTAGGAGAGAACTTCTATATTTGGGGTATTCAAATTTCAGGTATCGGTAGTTTAGCAACCGGGATTAACTTTATTGTAACCATTTTGAAAATGCGTACACCTGGCATGAAGTTGATGAAAATGCCGATGTTTACATGGTCCGTATTTTCAAGTTGCATTATGATCATTTTCGCATTCCCAATCTTAACAGTTACACTTGCCTTGTTATTCCTAGACCGCTTCCTTGGTGCGCACTTCTTCACATTGGATGGCGGCGGGAATCCAATGATGTATATCAATTTAATTTGGATGTGGGGTCACCCTGAGGTTTACATCGTCGTGATACCAGCCTTCGGTATTTTCTCTGAGATCGTATCAACCTTCTCGAAGAAGAAACTATTCGGTTACAAATCGATGGTATTCGCGATGCTGATCATCAGCTTATTATCTTTCTTCACCTGGGCGCATCACTTCTTCACGATGGGTTCCGGCGCGGATGTGAATGCTTTCTTCGCGATAAGTACAATGCTAATTGCGATCCCAACAGGGGCAAAAGTATTTAACTGGCTCTTCACGATGTTCCGGGGGAAAATTCGTTTCACAACCCCGATGCTTTGGACGATTGCCTTTATTCCATGTTTTGTTGTTGGGGGGATGACAGGTGTTCTGTTGTCCGTCGCCCCCGCTGATTTCCAATTTCATAATAGTTACTTCCTGATTGCGCATTTCCATCAAGTATTAATTGGTGGGGTAGCCTTCGGATATTTCGCAGGACTCTACTACTGGTGGCCGAAAATGTTCGGCTTTAAGCTGAATGAACATTTGGGCAAATGGGCTTTTTGGGTGTGGAACATTGGTTTCTATGTTTGTTTCATGCCGCAATACTTCCTAGGATTAGACGGGATGACGCGTCGTACCTACACGTATAGCTGGGATATGGGCTGGGGTCCGCTTAACATGGTTTCAACCGTCGGCGGTTTCTTAATGGGTCTTGGTTTCATTTTCCAAGTGTGGCAAATTGCTCATTCCATTAAGTTCAGAGAACAAGATGTTACTGGCGATCCGTGGGATGCACGTACACTGGAATGGTCCATTCCTTCACCAGCACCACTTTACAACTTTGCTGTGCTGCCTAAAGCAGAAGTCGCTGACGCTTGGTGGGAAGCGAAGCAAGGGACTGGCAAGAAACAACCGAAGCCAACTACCTATGAACCGATTCATATGCCTAAAAACTCAGCAATTCCGTTTGTAATATCGCTGTTATGGTTTTTTGCGGGCTTCGGATTCGTCTGGGATTGGATGTGGCTAACCATTCCAGCGTTAATTGGTGTTGCCATCTGTATGATTGCTCGTTCCTTCAGCTATGATACGGATTACTATATTCCAGCGGATGAAGTGAAGAAGACAGAAGACGCCGCTTGGAAAGGAGTGAAGGTGTAATGGCACACACAGCTGCACATGGTGCACACGACCATGAACACGAGCATGAATCGCTCAAAACGTTCGGTTTTTGGATATTTCTGATCACAGACGTTATTTTATTCGGCTCGCTTTTTGCGACCTATATCGTCCTTCACCAAAATACGAATGGCGGACCAACACCTGAAGAGTTATTCAAGATGCCGGGAATCATCGCAGAAACTTTCATCTTGCTGACAAGTAGCTTTACAAGCGGTTTAGCTGTATTGGGTATGCACAAAGGAAATCTGAAGCAATTAATCGGTTGGTTGATTGTGACCGTGATATTAGGAGCATCATTCGTTGGACTAGAGCTCTCAGAATTCATTACCATGGTTAACMATGAGGGCGCAACAATCAGCACGAGTGCTTTCCTATCGGCCTTCTTTACATTAGTTGGCACGCACGGTTTGCACGTTTCCGTTGGTTTACTTTGGATGATTGGTCTAATTTTTCAATTGAAGCGCCGCGGGATCACAACAGTTACGAAACGTAAAGTAGAGATCATTTCCTTGTATTGGCATTTTCTGGACGTCGTTTGGATCTTCGTCTTTACGGTCGTCTATCTCATGGGGGTGATGTAAGTGAGCCAACCACATACACAATCTCATAACAATCATKGGTCGCATGGATCATTGAAATCGTATATCATCGGTTTTGCGTTATCGATCATTTTGACCATCATTCCACTTGTTGTTGTCATGAACCATATGCTTGGGAAAACGGGTACCTTAGTTTTGATTTTAGCAATGGCCGTTCTGCAATTTGCTGTGCAATTGTTCTTCTTCATGCATGTCAAAGAAGGCGAGAATGCCCGGTGGAACATCATGGCACTGCTATTTGGTCTAGTCATTCTAATAACAATCGTAGCCGGTTCCATCTGGATAATGACCTATAATACAGTCGCGCATTAGGTAGTTAATAACACGAATTAGAAGACGTTCTTAGCCTTATTTATAGGGTCTAGGGGCGTCTTTTTCTATTTGATGGCGAACGTCGATTGTTATGCCGGAAAAAGGGTTGTCTTTCCATTTCTCTCATGATACGATATGTATCAGAGATACTTACTGTATCATTCAGCTTGTGTGACTAGCTAAATTTATGAACGGAGAGGAGCCAAATGATCCGACGAAACCAACGATTCCGTAACCAACTCGATGATCACCTCGTCCATTTGCACAAGAATTTGTTCATTAGTCATGCTGATCCACTTTACCATGAGAAGGTTATTCGTTATTTGGATGCGAATTCGCCTGAAGCCCATTTCAATCTAGGGCAGAAATTTCGTGAGAAAGGGAATTGGAAGAGAGCACGGTTTCATTATAAAGAAGTGCTCAAAACCTACCCCTCGCCGTTCTATTCTGCTGCAAATCGTGCCATTMACCTCCTTGACCAGCAGCAAGCTACTCATGCTGCGAATCTAGAACAGACGCTGCCGGAGAAGCGAAAGCCTTTATTACCACCATTTATGAAAATGTTGTTGCTTGTCCTTCTAATTCTCAACGTCATTTTAGTATTAGTTTTTACTGGAGATCATGCCATTTCACGTACGATAAGTAAAATGAAAATTTGGAGTGCAGGCACGCAAGTAACTTACGAATCGGTAGACAAGCCTTTCATTTTGTATCTCTCACCAGAGATGTCACATGCAGAAATCGAGAAGAAGCTTCATGCACAAGCCTTGGTTCTGGCAAAGGAAATACCTAAGGCAACGATTCTCCTCTATGGGATTGTCACTGAGGATAACGTGGATAAAGGGAAAACGATGCTGCTCACTAATGAGGATGATATAAGGCGTGCGATGGTTATCGCAACGTATCAGCCAGAGGCAGATGCCTTGGTTCACATCCGATTTCTGAACGCTGAATTTGAAGAGCACCAACCGCTTAGCGCGATTGGTGCTAATTTAGTTCGAACCGCTTTGGCATCCTATCAAGACGATGTGGGACAAGCCCCCGCACGAATAGATGAACTCCTGCAGGATTATCCGCTGAATTATTTGAGCTTCATCCCGATTGAAGCTGTTTCGGGTTCGAATGARATCCAATCTGCCTTCAAGGGTGATGGGGGATGGGTATTTAATCCCGAAGCAGCAGATATTGCGCATATGTTCTATGCGAATGTAGTCGGAGGAGATGAGGTTCCCTATGAACCTGTTCATCTCGAAGTGAATCAGCGTGCGTATCAGTTGCAGCTTGTTAGCGGCTCCCACTTGCTTTGGGACAAAGAAATTGGACTCGGTGCTAATGGCAGCACACCTGATGGCGTTTATCGGGTCATAGAGCGAGTGCAGCAGCCCAAAGGAAAGAGAAGTCAAAGCTATGGTGATGCAGGCTTAGGACTAGGATCTATCGCGTTACACGGCACGTATGATGAGAGCTCGATCGGAGAATCGAAGTCCTTAGGTTGTATTCGATTAACGAATGATGACATACAGCAACTATTTCCTTTCGTACCGAGAGGAGCTGAGGTGCGGATACTTTCCAGTGAACGTACACCAGATCGAGTTAGTCCTATGAGTCAAATGTCAAAGTTGATCCCAACGAGTCTGCCGCAACATTCAGAATCCGCGGGAAATACTATCTTCCATTGGTTAGGCTAAAAAGCAGCTGAAGCTTACCGAGTGAATCTACTCGGAAGTCTCAACTGCTTTTTAAGTCTGTGCCTTTTCCTATAGTTAACTACATTAAGTTCTCTGGGTTAAGCTTTTCGAGCTCTGGAATGACGAAACGGCCATCCTTGCGAATGAGCACATCATCGAAATAAATTTCGCCGCCGCCATACTCTGGACGTTGAATCAGAACCATGTCCCAGTGGACTGATGAACGATTGGTATTGTCCGCAGTTTCATAGGCTTGACCTGGTGTGAAATGGATGCTGCCGTCAATTTTCTCATCGAATAAGATATCTTTCATCGGATGCTGAATGTAAGGGTTCACACCAATTGCGAATTCGCCGATATAGCGTGCGCCATCATCCGTATCTAGGATCTCATTCAGTTTCTTGGTATCGTTGCTAGTCGCATTAATGATGCGGCCATTTTCGAAGGTCAGGACAATGTTCTCAAAAGATGTGCCCGAGTAAATAGTCGGTGTATTGTAACTGATTGTACCATTTACGGAATCTTTCACAGGTGCCGTGTACACTTCGCCGTCTGGGATGTTTCGGAGTCCCGAGCAAGGAACAGCGCCGATGCCTTTGATCGAGAAGCTGAGGTCCGTCCCTTTGGCGACCAAACGGACACGATCCGTGCGCTTCATCAAATCAACGAGGGATTCCATCGCTTTTGCCATTTTACTGTAATCAAGGTTACAGACGTTAAAGTAGAAATCCTCGAAAGCTTCCGTACTTTTACCAGCCAACTGGGCCATTGACGGATTCGGGTAGCGCATAACCACCCATTTGGTATTGTTAATACGCTCATCGAAGATTGGACGTTGGAAGTACTTCAGGAACAGCTTCATTTGTTCGTCAGGCACATCAGATGATTCCGTGATGTTATCTCCACTGCGCACAGCTACATAGGCATCCATTTGTTTCATTCGAGCAAGCTCAATGGCAGACCATGTGCTGAATTGTTCTTGCGTTCCTTTCATTTGCAAGCTGCGCGTAATGGCAGGGTCACGCAATTCAATGAACGGAGTACCTCCGGCTGCATAAACCTCTTCGATTAAGCATTTCGCAAGTTCTGGATCTTTAACACCAATCATTTCAATTAATATGTTCTCACCGGGCTGCAAGCTCACGGAATATCGAATAATGTTTCGGGCAAAAGTTTGTAATCTTGGATCTCTCATCCTATAGGTCTCCCTTAATTAAAAAATACGTACCCCCAAATTATAACGTAACGTGATCTTGTAATCCAATCTGGGCAATGGTTTCATGGGGATGGAAGGGGTATACTAGGTATATGTGTAAGTAATTCCATCATACCAACGACATGCAAGATCAACTAGAGGAGGAAGCAATGGCACGAGATCAAATAAAAGTACCCTTTGGGTATGAACCCCCGGCAAATTCAGATAAGGGGACAGTCCTGGTTTTTGAGACATTTGAAGATTGGACAGAGCACGAAATGAGCGCTTGTATGGCTTGGGCAGAAGAACGGAAATTCGTTCGTGTAATCTTCTATCCACAGCATGAGGAAACACTCCGTAGAATGGATATTCGATCGGAGATGCCCTATTATGCACGTCTGAAGCATCTTGAACAACTATTGGAGGATGTAGATACGAATCTCCAAGTTGAAGTGGACAAATGGGAGGGGAAGCGTAAGAAATATACGCCACTCGATACATCACTTAACTTTTTAACGGAGAAATCCCCAGGTCCTCACTTTATTTGTATGAGCGATCGTTATGCGAACCTCTTCGTTACCTACCCATCTTTCAAAGAATGGATAAAAAAAGCAAGACTCGTCATATTTACGCAGTTCCGTGTTCCCCTTCATGGCAAGCTTAATGACTGTGCCGAGAGATGGGAAACGGTGGATTTCGGGAATGGCGTTTAAATTACTGCGATCTAATTATCAATTAACCACATTAATCATGGTCATCATCGTGGCGGGAATGAGCCAAGGGATGCTCCTGCCATTGCTCACGATATTATTAGATCGTTCTGGTATATCAACAGGTGCAAACGGTGTAAACGCGGCTGCCCTGTATATTGGGATTTTTGCGACGATGTTCATCATTGAGAAGCCTGTTCGCCGTTATGGCTATAAACCCGTCATTATGATCGGGATGAGCTTAATTATTATCGCGAATTGCCTTTTCCCAGTCTGGCAACAGGTGGGCTTCTGGTTTGTACTGCGGCTTCTAGTGGGTATTGGGGATAGCGCCTTACATTTCGCGACACAACTCTGGATAGTAGCTTCCAGTCCGAAAGAGAAGAGAGGACGCAATATCTCCCTGTACGGGATGGCCTACGGGGTTGGGTTTAGTCTCGGTCCATTAGGCATAACCCTGCTTAAAGCAGGGATTTGGGTGCCTTTTATGGTGACAAGTGCATTCTTTCTTCTCATCTTATTACTCCTAACGAGGMTGAAAAATGAAAAGCCAGAGCGAGCTGAACGTGCGGAAGCCGCGCATAAACGAGCAACAACAGTCATTTCCTTAGCATGGTTTCCGCTGATTACTTCTTTGCTCTTTGGTTACATGGAAGCAGCGATGAATAGTAACTTCCCGCTCTATGGCCTTCGGATTGGCATTTCGGAGTCTACGATAGGACTTTTACTTCCTGTAACTGGGATCGGTGGGCTCATCATGCAGTTGCCGCTGGGGATATGGAGTGACCGCGTAGGTCGTAAGCCAATTCTCATGGGTACGGCCATCATAGGGGCTTTAGCGTTCAGTTGTGTACCTTTTGTTGGGACAAACTTATGGGGACTCGGGCTTTGTTTGGGTGTAGCAGGCGGCATGGTAGGCTCCTTCTTCTCGCTAGGGTTGGCCTATGCGGCAGATATTTTACCGCGTCATTTGCTGCCAACTGCCAATATTATTGCTTCCATTCAATATAGTGTAGGGAGTATCATCGGTCCTTTAGTAGGCGGGATGGCTCTTCACTATTTGAGCGTTTTCAGTATTTTCTACTTTCTTGGCCTTGTGTACTTGTTGTTTGGCCTCTCAGGGTTCATTTTCAAAGCACGTACGGCATGAAAAAAGCCACTTTCCCTTGATAAAGGAAGGTGGCTTCTTGCCGTTTCGGATGCTAGCCGATTTCGTAATTTGCAGCTTGATCCGTCATATAGCGTTCTGTCAAAATGGTAAGGAGCGAGATACCGATTTGATTTTCTCCGCCTTCAGGAATAATGATGTCAGCGTACTTCTTGGACGGTTCGATAAATGCATCATGCATGGGCTTAACTGTCGTTAAGTATTGGTCGAAAACGGATTGTAAGGAACGACCGCGCTCATTAATATCGCGAGATAGACGACGGAGGATGCGTACATCAGGGTCTGTATCTACGAAAACCTTTATATTAAGCGCACCGCGGAGTTCCTCATCCGTTAGAACGTGTATGCCTTCAAGCAGTACAATCGGTTTAACGTCAATGCGGATCGTTTCTTGCGAACGCGCATGCCCCGAAAAATCGTAGACGGGAATGTCGACAGGCTGCCCGCTTTTCAACATATTCAGATGCTGAAGGAGCAATTCATTTTCAAAAGCACGAGGATGATCATAATTAATGCGTTCCCGCTCTTCAAAGGTCAGTCCGCTATGATGAAGATAATAATTATCTTGTGAAATTAAAGTCACATTCGTGGATCCGAGTTTTGTGATAATCGATTTTGCTACTGATGTTTTACCTGAACCGGTACCTCCGGCAATTCCAATCACGAGCATGTATGTAGTGCCTCCCCAAATAACTTGAAAACCTTCCTCCGTAGTTTAACATAATGTGTACCTAAAATGAAAAGATGGTGTCCCGAAAGCCGTTGAAGTTGCGGGAAGTATACGAATTTGGCCATTTCGGCGCTGTAAGGTTGTTTTTCATCGTTACAGCGAAGGGAGGCATACGAATCTGCTCATTTCGGCGCTGTAAGGATGTTTTTCATCGTTACAGTGAGGGAAGCATGCGAATCTGCTCATTTTGGCGCTGTAAGGATGTTTTTCATCGTTACAGCAAGGAGAGGCATGCGAATTTGGCGATTTCGCCGCTGTAAGGATGTTTTTCATCGTTACAGCAAGGAGAGGCATACGAATCTGCTCATTTCGGCGCTGTAAGGATGTTTTTCACCGTTACAGTGAGAAGAAACATGCGAAACTACCCAAAAGAGCTAAGCGCCAAAACAACGCTTAGCTCCTTTGACTAGAAATTGGATCTCCCTGAGATGTTAATACGGGTTACCGAACCTGCTTTGGCGTATGAAACTTTTCTTGATTAGCTTCAATATCCTGTGCAGCTTGGTTTAACTGTTCGAACGTTTGCTTGATTTGCTGTCCGAATTGCTCGTTGGCAAATTCAGCTAATTGTCTTTGGGCTTGCGATACCTGCTGATCTGCTTGAACAAGTGCGGCTTGAGCGGATTGAATCGCATGGGGATTGGCTTCCGTTATAGCGACTTGTAGCATATGCTGGGCGTCTTGCGCTTGAAGAATGGCATGGTCAGCGGCGTCAATGGCGTGCTGAACCGGTTGTTGATGCTGATTGGTTTCTGTCATGGGGGAAACCTCCTTAGGGTTCATAAAGACAAGGGGAAGCTATGAAAAGCGACTTTACTACATTGCACCAAAATTGGGGAAATCATTCGGATTCGGGAAATGAAATTATTTCCTGGGTAAGCGCAAAATGTGAGTGTTATCATGCGGATTCGACATTAATTGTCAGACAATTTCGAATAAATTAACTATTCTTACGATAGGGTCCATACTTACACATGTTACCAAAATAAAAGTGGACAAATTAACTGATTATTCTTAAGCTAGAGAGGATAGTTTTTTGGGCTTGTATAGATATAAAAACATCTTTATGGGGGATGACAAATGAATAAAATTAAGGGTTTGTATTTGTTAGCAGCATTAACAATCGTTATTTCTGGCTGCGGGAAAGCCAAAACGACAACGTCCAACACGCTTGCGTTTACACCAACTTTAGAAGTCGCTTATGTAGTTAAAGATGATACTGTCACCTTAGATCTGACAACCGATCTGAAGTTGTCGAAAGAACACTATGATCAACAACGTGTGGAAGGTGAAGGTCATGTTCATATATCGTTAGACAAGGGTGAGAAAATCGTAGTCACAACGAATCAAAAGGTACTGGATCATTTAACCAAAGGACCGCATGAAGTGAAGATCTCCTTACATAATAACGACCACACGCCTTACGATGTTAGCAAAACAGTAACGTTCGATGTGAAGTAGGTGTGGTGATGTCTTTTCGTCAAAAGAAATTAAGTTTACAGAAGCGGATCGTTTTCCTCGTCACAGCAGTCACAGCGGGCATGATCTCGACGATGATGGTGTTTGATACGATCAGCTTGAATCAATCGATCCGCGAAGCATATGTAAGTCAAATCAGCGGTATGACGATTGCCATCAACGGTCGTTATGAAGAATCGAGATCGGTCTCCGATATCCAGCAGATTTTCGATTACATTCAATATAAGAATAATCGTGTTATAGATATGAAGCTGTATGACAAACAAGGCAAAATCTTAGCTGCCTCGAATCGAAAAGAAGTAGGAACGATTCTGAACGCTGCGAAAATTGTGATTCCTAAACAAGACAAAACGATTGTAGATCGTATCCCGATGGCCGAGAATGATAGGCCTATCGTTCGTTTAACGGCACCACTGCAAGAAGATGGTTCAGTTGTCGGGGCCGTTGAGGTTATTTTCGACTCCTCGGAAGAGGAATTGCTGCTCAAACAAAGAACGAAACTGATTCTGTTCGTTGGACTCACCATCGCAATTATATTATCGATCTTATTATGGCTTATTCTGCGAGTCATTGTTATCCGGCCTTTAAGCCGGTTGCGTGAAGCGGCTGTCATTGTGAAACAAGGTGGAGAATTGCCAAAATTGCATTTCAAAGCTTCACCAGAAATTGCCGAGGTTTCTGATGCTTTCAATGATATGGTCAGCAATTTGGATGAACGCTATCAGGAGCTGCAGCATGTTCTGAATACCTTGCAAGTTACACAAGATCAGCTTGTTCATTCGGAGAAAATGGGGGCACTAGGTAATTTAGTTGCAGGCGTGTCGCATGAAATTAACACCCCAATTGGTATTGGTGTAACGGCTATCAGTTATTTGGATCAGAAATTGAAAGAGTTTCAAGCATTATATGAAGCAGGGAAAATGAAGAAATCCGATTTGGAGCAATTTCTATCTATTTCCCATGAGAGCATCGTGATGGTTCAAACTAACTTGGAACGAGCTTCTTCTTTAGTTAAAAGCTTCAAGCAAATTTCAGTGGATCAAAGTGTTGAGATCAAGCGAACCTTTCTATTTAAAGAATATGTGGAKGGGATTATCGCAAGTTTGAAGCCTGCTCTTAAGAAAACACATATACAACTCGACGTTTACTGCGATGATCAACTTCAATTGTATACGTACCCGGGTGCGTTATCTCAAATTATTACGAATTTAGTGATGAATTCCCTGCATCATGCTTACGATACTGAAGATGAAGGATGCTTAAGTATCCGAGTACTAGACTATCCCGATCATGTCATGCTGGCCTACTCCGATGATGGGAAAGGGATGTCAGAGGATGTGTTGGATCATATTTTTGATCCATTCTTTACAACCAGCCGCGGACAAGGCGGGACAGGCTTAGGGATGAATATCGTGTATAACCTTGTGACGGAATCGTTAAATGGTACGATTCAATGCTCAAGCGTACGAGGACAGGGCAGTTTATTTGCAATTACAATCCCCAAAGAGGAGGAAGCTGAGATATGACAAATAAAGTGGAGTCTGTCGATCAGGATGAGCTTCTTTTTGCTGCTGAGGAAGATAGCATTGCAGCAAATCTAAGGACTGTGGAACAAGACCCGTGGATCGTACTTATTGTCGATGATGAGAAGCAAATACACCAAGTAACGAAAATGGTGTTACAGGATCTTGAATTTGCCGGAAGAAAACTAGCGTTTCATAGTGCCTATTCGGCTTTGGAAGCGAAACAACTTTTGAAAGAACAGCCGGATACGGCCCTTATATTATTAGATGTCGTTATGGAATACGAAGACGCAGGTTTGCAAATTGTTAAATACATACGTGAAGAACTGAATAACCAAGCTGTACGTATTATTTTGCGGACTGGCCAGCCAGGACAAGCGCCTGAGCGAACAGTTATCATGGATTACGATATCAATGATTATAAAGAAAAGACGGAGTTAACCTCGCAGAAACTGTTTACTACGGTAGTCACGGCACTGCGTTCTTTCCGTGATATCAAAACCATTGAGAAAAGTAGAATTGGCCTGGAAGAAATTATTAAGTCTTCCGCGACTTTGTTTGAATTACAGTCCATGAAGAAATTTGCGTCAGGTGTACTGACCCAAATGACCTCTATCGTTAATTTACATAAGAATGCGATACATTGTAGTTTTGCGGTGACGAAAGGGATCGAGGACATTTACATTCTTGCGGCTAGCGGCGATTATGCGGCGAATCAAGATGCAAGAGCACGGGATGTGGTTCCCGTGGATGTTCTTGAGGAAATTGAATTGGCTTTCCATACGCGTAAAAGCAGTTTTGCTGCGGATCGTTTCATCATCTATTTTCAGAGTAAGATGGGGATGGAGAACGTGATTTACATGAACGGGTTTAACGCGCTGAGTGAATGGGAGCATTACCTCGTGGATATTTATTGCGCGAACGTTTCGGTTGCTTTTGAGAATATTTATTTGAACAATGAGCTTGAGAGTACGCAACAGGAAATCATTTATACCATGGGCGAGATCACGGAAACGCGTTCGCAGGAAACCGGTCATCACGTAAAGCGAGTGGCCGAGTATTCACGACTGTTAGCTCTGAAGTACGGCTTATCCGAGCAGGAAGCTGAAACGATTCGATTGGCAACACCGATGCATGATGTAGGCAAAGTTGGGATTCCAGATGCCATACTTAATAAACCAGGCTCCTTAACGACGGAAGAATTCGAAATTATGAAAACTCATTCTAATTTAGGCTATGAAATGCTTAAGCATTCGAATAAAAAGGTGCTGCACGCCGCGGCGATTATTGCTCATCAGCATCACGAACGATTCGACGGAACAGGTTATCCACAAGGGCTAAGTGGGGAAAACATTCACTTATATGGCCGGATAACAGCCTTAGCAGACGTATTTGATGCGCTGTGCAGCGATCGGGTATATAAGAAAGCATGGGAATTAGATCGCGTATTGGATTTATTGGAGTCTGAACGTGGTAAGCATTTTGACCCTGTCATTGTTGATCTGTTTCTAAGCAACCTTCACGAGTTTTTAGTCATCAAAGAATTGTATAAAGAAAATCGTTAATTACCTAAATGCTTGTTCACCCTTGTTCCTCGGAGCAGGGGTTTTTGGCAATTTCATGAATGTGTACCGGTATTTGAGGTTCGAAAAGTTGACGTGCACGTTAAATTTCGGCAAAAATACGGTTGAACTGGGATTTCCCCTAATTTGTCTTAGAAAGTAGGATGAAATCTTCGTTTTCGTCACATTTTCGAAGAAAGAAGCCCGTTTCTTTTAATTTACAATTCCTGTATGCTAGAAAGGGGCTTGAGACAGACAGAAAGAAGGTGTCACCATGGAAKGAATTGGACTCGTACTGGAAGGCGGAGGTATGCGAGGGGTATACACCGCGGGAGTCTTGGAATACTTTATGGAGCAGGATTTATATTTCCCCTATGTAGTGGGTGTTTCGGCAGGAGCATGCAATGCCGTTTCTTATATTTCTAAACAACCTGGGCGGAATAAGAAGGTAACGATTGACTATGTTGCGGATCACCGTTATTTAAGCTATCGAAATTTATTGCGCAGTAAAAGCATATTTGGCATGGATTTTATTTTTAATGAGCTGCCGAACAGGCTTGTGCCATTTGACTATGACACGTTCTATGCCTCTTCACAGCAATTCGCAATAGGAACAACCGATGCGCATACAGGGGAGCCGATTTATTTCACGAAACATCAGCTTCAGCTGCAAACGATGCCCATCGTACAAGCTTCGAGTTCTTTGCCTTTTGTAGCTACGCCGATCCATTTTGAAGGGAGAACCTTATTTGATGGCGGATTGGTCGATCCGATTCCTGTACAGAAATCGGTAGCTGACGGCAATAAAAAGCACATCATTGTATTAACGAAGGAGCTAGGCTACCGCAAACGGCCGTTCAAGCAGCGTTGGTTGGCGAAGAGCTTTTATCCGAAATATAATGGACTAGTAAATGTGCTTGTGAATCGCAGTGAAATTTATAATAACACCTTAGAAACAATTGAACGTATGGAAGCGGATGGTAGTGCTATCATCATTCGTCCCTCAACCAAGGTGGAAGTTGGACGAATGGAGAAGGATCCGCGTAAGCTGGAAAAATTACATGAGCTTGGCTATGAAGATGCGAAGAAGCTTGGGCAGCAGTTAAAAGATTGGTTACATCACTAGGGGGGTTGTAAGTAGTGAGCGAAGAGAAACAGAAAGTTAAGCCATTTTTGATGTTTGAGGGTCGGGCTGAGGAAGCAATGAATTTCTATACCTCGCTATTTGATCAGTCTGAGATCGTCAATATTGAGCGCTACGGTCCTCAAGGACCTGGACCTGAAGGAAGTGTTGTGAAAGCAACTTTCTCTATTCATGGGCAACAAATGATGTGCAGTGACAGTCCGGTTAAGCATGCTTTTACCTTTACACCTTCGATATCCTTGTTTGTTACGTGCGATACGGTCGAAGAAATTAATCGTGTATTTGAGTCGCTGTCGCAAGACGGCAAAGTCTATATGGGCTTAGATAAGTACCCTTTTAGTGAAAGATTCGGTTGGGTAGGAGATCGCTTTGGCGTAACTTGGCAGTTGAGTCTTGAGAAATAGTTTACACTTGTATAGCAATTGTTTGCATTTTGTCGAAACATGCGGTATGTTATAGACTAACCAAATAAGAAAACCACGGGGGCTTGAGAAGTCAGGCTGAGATTGTGACCGTCATTGTCACTAACCGTTTATCTGATCTGGGTAATGCCAGCGTAGAGATCTCATATAAATGCACATCCAACGATTGTTTCGTTTGGACATATCATTTTCTACACATGGCGCTCCCGGATAACGGGGGCTTTTTCTTATGGTTATATAGAGATAAGAGGAGAGGGAAACCAAGTATGAAATGGAACAAAATTGCACCACTTGTGCTAGTCAGCTTTACTGTGTTAATGGCAGGCTGCGGTAATGATTCAGCGAAGTCAGTTCAACCGACAGAGGGAGCCAAAAAGCTTACCGACGTGAAAGTTGTCCTTGACTGGACGCCAAATACGAATCACACGGGGCTGTATGTCGCGAAGGATCAAGGATTTTTTGAGCAAGAAGGCTTAAATGTACAAATCATTGCCCCTGGCGAAGGTGGAGCGGATACGATGATCGCTTCTGGCGCAGCAGAGTTTGGAGTGAGCTATCAAGAAAGCATTACGCAAGGCCGTATTCAAGGTGTGCCGTTAGTCTCGATTGCTGCAGTTATTCAACATAATACTTCTGGCTTTGCTTCACCGGTCGCTAAGAATATCAAAACACCGAAGGATTTCGAGAATAAGTCGTATGGCGGTTGGGGTGCTCCTTCAGAAAGTGCCATGATTGAATCCTTGATGCAATCGGAAAAAGCGGATGCGACGAAAGTGAAAATGGTCAATATTGGTGATGCGGATTATTTTACAGCCGTCAAACGCGATATTGATTTCGCATGGATTTACTATGCTTGGACTGGCGTAGATGCGGAACTGCGTGGTGAGCCGCTGAACATGATTTATTTGAACAAATATTCGGATAAACTGGATTATTATACACCGGTATTGGCGACAAATGAGAAGATGATCTCAACGAAGCCAGAAATCGTTAAAGCGTTCGTTGCTGCAGCGTCCAAAGGGTATCAATTCGCTATTTCCAAACCGGAAGATGCGGCGAATATATTGATTAAAGCCGTCCCGGATCTGGATCCTAAGCTGGTTGTCGCTAGTCAAAAATGGTTAAGCCCACGCTATCAGGATGATGCTGTGCGTTGGGGTGAGCAAAAGAAATCCGTGTGGGAAAACTATGCCACGTGGATGCTGGATCACAAGCTTTTAGAGAAAAAGCTGGATGTGGATGCAGCCTTTACGAATACATTTTTACCTGGAAGCACGAAATAATTCCGAGTCCGAAAAGAGGAGAATTCCAATCATGGCTAATGCACTTGTTAGTATTCAAATTATACCGAAAACGGTAAATGGCGAAGACGTCATTCCTTATGTAGACCGTGCAATTGAAGTGATTGCAAATTCTGGCGTCAAATATTTTGTTTCCCCCCTTGAAACGACGATGGAGGGCGAGTTGGATCAACTCCTTCTCATTATTCAAGATATGAATACGGCGATGATTGACATGGGTAGCCCGAATGTCATTTCTCAGGTGAAAATTTACTTCAATCCGTCGGGAGCCTCGATGGACAAGTTAACGGAGAAGTACAGATAATGAACATCCATCGCTGGATCAAAGCAGGATGGCCGCCACTTGTGGTAGTCATCCTTCTGTTGTTTATTTGGCAGCTTGCTGTCACGTGGGGAGGAGCCGCTGACTGGCTGCTTCCGAGCCCGCTCAAGATATGGCGAGATGGTACCACAGATATGCCGCGCGTGTGGATGCATATGTGGGCTACCGTTCGTTTGATGTCCATTGGTTTTAGTGTGGGAGCTATTGGTGGTGTTCTAGTTGCCAGCATGCTGCATAGGCTTCCTTTCGTTAAGGCAGGTTTCTATCCGCTGCTCATTTTATCTCAAAATATCCCTGTCATCGCACTGGGGCCGCTGTTAATTATTTTATTTGGTTTTGGCCTTTTACCTAAACTTATATTGATTTCACTTGTCTGTTTCTTCCCTGTGACGATGTCAACGCTAGATGGCTTTATGCAGACGGATCGCAGCATGTACAACTACATGCAAATGATTGGTGCATCAAAACGCCAAATTTTCTATAAATTAGAGTTGCCTCATGCACTGCCATTTCTGTTCACGGGACTCAAAATATCAGCTACTTACAGCGTAATGGGAGCTGTTATTGCCGAATGGCTAGGCGGAAATGTGGGGCTTGGCTATTATATGATCTTACAAAAATCAGCCTTCCGTGCGGATCGGGAATTTGTGGCAATTGGAATCATCGTGATTCTAAGCTTACTCTTTTTCTGGCTGATCGCAGGGCTTGAGAAGCTCATCATTCGTTGGAACGTCAAACGTTCTTCGTAAGAGAGGAGGAGCTGTGACTATGAGCAAATTAAAGCTTTCTGGGATTCGCCATGTGTTTCCAAATAAAAAGGGGCACGTTTCCGTGCTTGCCGATATTCATCTTCATGTTGAGCAAGGTGAATTTGTATCCATCATTGGACCTTCTGGCAGCGGTAAAAGTACCTTATTCCATATCATTGGTGGGCTCGTGCAGCCGACGTCAGGCGAAGTTTGGCTAGATGGCGAGAAGGTGACGGGTAAAAAAGGTCTTATTTCTTACATGCCACAGCAACCGGCGTTGTTTCCATGGCGCTCCATTGAGGAAAATGTAGCACTCGGTCAGGAAGTGGCAGGGGAGTCGCGTAATTCGGCGATCGCCAAAGCCAGAGAATGGCTGCCCAAAGTTGGTTTAGGCGGCTATGAACGGGAACTTCCACATGTGCTGTCAGGCGGTATGCAGCAGCGTGTTTCTTTCCTGCGAGCCTTGTTAAGCCCGCAGGAGCTTATGTGCTTAGATGAGCCTTTCGGCTCCTTAGATGCGTTAACGCGGCTGGATATGCAAGCGTGGCTCATTAACATTTGGGAGCAAAATAAACGCTCCATTTTATTCGTCACCCATAGTATCGAGGAAGCGCTCTTTCTGTCTGATCGTATCTACGTGCTTTCCAATAAGCCTGCAAGTATCTTGGAAGAACTGAAGGTGCCATTTGCAAGACCACGTCAGGAAGCGATCATGCAGGAACCAGCGTTTATAGCACTAAGACAGCATATTCAAGGGCTGTTGCGACAGGAGAAAACAACTGATGTCAGCCATTGATGCGCATATCCATCTCGATATGTATGACGAAGAGTTAGCGAAGACGATTATTGCAGAGCTGGATGCTTCACAGGTGCAGGCCTTGATCGTGGTATCCAGACATCTGGATTYTTGTAAAGCTACCAAACAATTGAAGTCACTTGCTCCAGATCGCATCTTTGCGGCTTACGGGTTTCATCCAGAGCAGGAACTGCCMACGGAAACGCAGTTGGAGGCATTAATCGATTGGATGAGTGAGCATGTAAGCGATATGATCGCAGTAGGTGAAATTGGGCTTCCTTATTACATGCGACACGAGGTAGAAGAGGCTGGCAAGCCGTTTGACGTTGCACCTTATATTCAACTACTGGAGCGCTTCTTACAGCTTGCTGCCCAGTGGGATAAACCTGTTGTACTTCATGCGGTGTATGAGGATGCAGAGATTGTATGTGATCTACTAGCGAAGTACGGGCTCAAGAGGGCACATTTTCATTGGTTTAAAGGATCTGACGAAACCGTAGAGCGTATGATAGGGGCTGGTTATTATATATCTATCACCCCTGATGTTCTCTACGAAGAAGAAATAAGAACTCTTGTTCGAAGTTATCCTTTGGAACTTATGATGGTGGAGACAGATGGACCTTGGCCATTTGAAGGGCCGTTTGCAGGTGAAGTGACACATCCTCGTATGATTCACGCAGTCATTGAACAAATCGCTGAGTTGAAAGGGAAATCCGTGCAAGAGACGACAGTTATTTTACTCCAAAACACTTACCGGTTCTATCGGTTGTCTTAAGACCTGAAATAATCCAACTGGACAAGTGTTCGCATTCGCTCTATAATGAAAGAGAACACATGTTCGATATTTGGGTGAGGTGAAAGAATAACATGACAAACCGATGCGGTTGGGTTAACGAAGACCCTTTATATCAAGATTACCATGATCATGAATGGGGAGTTCCCGTGCATGATGATCGCGTCTTGTTTGAGATGCTGAACTTGGAAGGCGCTCAAGCTGGTTTAAGCTGGTATACGATTTTGAAGAAGAGAGATAACTATCGGGAAGCTTTCGATGGCTTTGATCCGCACGTGATTGTGAATTATGATGAGGCGAAACTGCAGGATTTACTACAAAATCCCGGCATCGTACGCAATCGTTTGAAAATAGCTTCCGTTGTTGGGAATGCGAAGGCTTTTCTTAAGGTTCAACAAGAGTTCGGCACGTTTGATTCGTACATTTGGAGCTTCGTAGGTGGCGAACCCATTAAGAATAACTGGGAAGACAGTCGCCAATTGCCTGCCCGAACGGACATCTCAGATCGTATGAGTAAAGACTTAAAGAAGCGTGGTTTCAAATTCGTCGGTTCGACGATTTGTTATGCTTACATGCAAGCAGTGGGCATGGTAAATGATCACAGCCAAGCTTGCTTCTGTTATCATAAGGAATAGCATTGAGTAAAACATAAGGCCATCTGAAGGACGAATCGTCCGAATCAGATGGCCTTATTGTGCTTCAATTGGCATGTTGGAGTTGTTTCTCTATTAAATTGGCTTTGATCATATAAATCCGTTTGCGAATGTAGAAATCATAAACAGCACCTGTAAGTTCCTTTGGTTTAATACGGTTGTTCGTGTCGTTATCTATGATTGTCACCGATCCATCGTCATAAAACTTGAATGTGTAATCGGCATAGTAAGTGTGTGCTTCGTCAAGCATGTCATCGATSTGTGCTGGCAAAAGATGGTCAGTGTCACACAATGCCTTCTGATACCAATAATCTCTCTCGATAAAACGAAAATTGTGACTTGGGTTCATCATGTTAACAACCTCCTCATCTAATTAGAACATTTGTTCTTGTTTTCATTATAACAAACAAGCGTTCGTAATGGAAGAGGAATCTCTGAAAAAAAGGAAATATTTTCATAGAATTAACATGGAAAAGCCACCAATCTCTAAGATTGATGGCTCTGACTGTTAACAATATGTTCGGTAATGGAAATTCCGTGTAAACGGCCTGTTTCGATAAAGATTTCGTTCGCATCATATTTGGAAGAAGCGACCACACCTGCGACATATAAGCCAGGAATGTTCGTTTCCATGGTCTCTGGGTTGACCAACGGTGCGTTCGTTTCTTCATGAAACTGAACGCCAATATCCGTAAGCAGGAACCGATCCGGGCGAAAACCGGTTAAGGCTAGTACGAAGTCATTCTCCAGAGTGACGTGTTCGCTTCCTTTTCGCACATGAACCGTATGTTCGTCTATTTGTTCTACCTGAGCGTCGAACCACATTCGGATGCGTCCTTTATTCACCATGCTTTCAAATAAGGGACGGACCCACGGTTTAATATTGGCCGAGAAATCTTTCCCACGATAGACGACAGTCACATCAGCACCAACGCGGAGCAAATCCATCGCAGCATCCACGGCTGAATTGTTTCCTCCGATAATCGCGACCTTCGCCCCGGCATAAGGATGTGCTTCTTTGTAGTAATGCGTTGTTTTCGGAAGCTCTTCACCAGGAATACCCAGCATGTTCGGATGATCAAAATAACCGGTAGCGACAACGACTTTCAGCGTATCATAAGTAGCTTTATTGCCAAATTGATCAGAAGTGTGGACCTTGAATCCAATTTCTAGTTGCTCAATCTGAACCGCTTCTTCATAAGATCGAATGCGCAGCTGTTCACGGCGGGCGACTTCGCGATAGTAAACCAGCGCTTCTTGGCGGTAAGGTTTATCATGCGGAGTCGTAAAGGAGTAACCACCAATTTCTAACAATTCCGGTGTACTGAAAAATTGCAAATACGTAGGATATAAATAAATAGCATTCACGATACAGCTTTTCTCTATGAGTAATGGCGACAGACCAGCGCGTCCTAAGGCAACAGCTGCCGATAATCCGCAAGGACCCGCACCAATAACAATGACTTGTTCCAACGTAGCTACCTCCTCCAATGCATGCTTCTTCATCTATAGTAGCGCACGAGGTGGGAGATGCCAAGTTTGATTACCCGTGAAAATAAGTCGAATTAACGAAAATAGAGCAGCCACCAGATCCTGAAGAGGACTTGGAAGGACTGCTCTAACGTAAGAAGCCGACTATTTTTGGTTTAGTTGCTCTTCTTCATTTGCTTCACTAATATCGTCTTTGGCAAGATTGATGGAAGATGTGCTTGGCGCGTTTTCTAACGTATCATTCACGAAAGCCATATCTTGATTCTCTGCATTCATATTCGCAGTACCTGGGTAGTTGCCTTCATGTTTATTATTTTCCACCATATAAGAGCACTTCCTTTTCTTCTGATTTATAGTACTTGGTTAATGTGTTCTAAATAGAAGGATATTATTCCCTTTTTAAACATGGAGAGGCAGAGTGAGAGTCCATATAGTTCCTTGCGGCAAAATCCGCTATAATAAGCGAAGATGGTATGGAAAAGGAGAGAAATATGGATGAATACGCCAAACATTAAACATATGGTTGTTTTCAAGCTGCATGGGGGTAAAAATAACTCAAATGCCGAGCAATTCCTAAAGATCAGCGCTGAGGAGCTAACAACAATACCTGGTGTTGAGCAATTTGAAGTGCTGCGCCAAGTCAGTGTTAAAGCAGATTACGACTATGGTTTCTCTATGGTTTTTGCGAATCAAGCAGCTTATGACGCTTATAATAATCACCCTGTACATACCCAGTATGTGGCTGAACGTTGGATGAAAGAAGTAAGCTCCTTCCAAGAAATCGATTTTCAAATTTTCGAGTAAGAGGAGGGAYGTTTAGATGAAAGTTTTGAAATTACCCAAGGATGAAAAAGACGCCCTAATTAGTGATTTGCAGGAACATTTAGATGTCGAGCTTGGGGTAACGGTAGGTCAAATTGCAGCAGAGCAATTGATTGACTACATGCTTCAACAGCTTACTGCACCAATTTATAATCTAGCGATCGAGGATGCACTTAAAGGTGTCAGAGACCGAATGGCAGTCCTAGAGGACGATCTTTATGCGATGAAAGTAACCAAGCTTACTCGGAGATAATATCCAATGACTCGTGTGAGTGCCTGATTGGAGTGGGAAATGGAATGAAGAAGTCGGAAGAGCATTTTGATGTGTTTGATGCGAAAAGGAATTGGCTCGGCGTGGCGCCTCGCTCCGAGGTTCATGCCAAGGGGCTATGGCATCAGACCTTTCAGTGCTGGATTGTCAGCAGTGAAGAGAACGTACCGAAGCTTCTGCTTCAGTTAAGGCATCCTGATAAAGATCTCTTCCCGGATTTACTGGATATTTCCTGTGCAGGGCATCTAGCTGCTGGTGAAACTGTCGCAGAGGGAACGCGGGAGTTAGAGGAAGAATTAGGACTCTCTGTAGTCTTCGAGGACTTAATCTCCTGTGGCGTATTTGCAGAGGAGGATCTGATTTCGGACACGCTGATTGATCGTGAGTTCTGTCATGTATTCCTCTATCGCAGCGATCAAGCTTTGCGGAGCTATGAACTTCAGCCAGATGAGGTGACGGGACTATTTGCTGTGACTGTCTCAGATTTTAAACAACTTGTTAGCGGTGAACGCTCGGAAATTACGGCGAATGGTTTCAAAATGGGAAGTGACGGCGAGTACGCTGATGTCGCATGGTCGATTTCATTGAAGGAAATTGTTCCTCATCCTACGGCGTATTTTGAGCTTCTATTTGAGAAGCTTGGGGAGCGTGGTTGGGCGTGAGGTTGTTAAGATTGATGGCGTGAGTGAAGAAATGAAGGAAGACATGAAGTGAAACATGAAGATATGTACGAACGAAAGAACGAAAGAACGAAAGAAAGAACGAAAGAACGAAAGAACGAAAGAACGAAAGAACGAAAAGAACGAAAAGAACGAAATGAACCGATCAGTTAATCTGATCGGTTCTCGTAGTGCGCAGCATCTTTTAGACGAAATAGGCATTCGCAACGTAGACATACGCGATGTAGCACACGATGGAGAGGCCAATGCAGGTGATTCCCCATGCAATTTTTTGCTTAAACAAGAGCAAGAATCCAGCACTGAAGGCGGATCCCATGACAAGCATTGAAATAAAAGTTAGTACACCCATGGAAATGTATCTCCTTACCCTTTGTTTACGTAATCACGAACCATATCCTCAGTAACAAGGGAACGGAGTGGAGAAATACCTTTTTGGGCATGGGCGATAATTTGGGCCGTAACCGCGTTGATGGCATCAACGTTAAATGGCAGCCCGCGTTTGCACAGATCGACAGCCGCGTCAATGGCGTGCTCTCGCTGTGCATCAAGCTCAGCAAATCGAACGAGATGCAAATGCTGTGCATTCGAATGTTTGGAAATCGCTTCATGTACATTCATGTTAAAGTTCTCCTTTAGTGACTAGATTGTCTTCTAGTATACACGATTGAAAAGCGAAGGAACAGGTTTCCAAACAGAAAACAGATGAACAAATCGTGATCTTTCATTCAGGTGCACTAACATTTAATGGCATTAAATAAGATAGATAGCTCGGAGTGAACCTCATGAACGTGTTACCCATAAACGCAATACTTCCACAACTCGTACATACCTTACAAGAACGAACGTGTGCCATCGTAGTCGCGCAGCCTGGTGCGGGGAAGACAACTCAGGTTCCATTGGCATTATTGGAGGCAGCGTGGCTGCAAGGCCAAAAGATTGTTATGCTCGAGCCAAGAAGACTGGCAGCCCGTGCAGCAGCGCGTTACATGGCCAAACTGTTAGGTGAGGAAATCGGTCAGACAATTGGTTATCGGGTGAAAAATGATACACGCGTTGGACCGAAAACGCGCATTGAAGTTATCACAGAAGGTGTTCTAACCCGTATGCTGCAGCAGGATCCTGCCTTGGATGGGGTTGGCATCGTCATCTTTGATGAGTTTCATGAGCGCAGTCTGCATGCAGATATTGGGCTCGCTTTGTGTCGTCAATCCCAAACCCTACTTCGGGATGACTTAAGAATTTTGCTGATGTCCGCAACTTTGGAAGCCAATGCGATTTCTTTACTTTTAGATGATGCACCGATTATTGAGAGTGAAGGTCGAACCTATCCCGTTGATACGCACTATCTGCAACAAAAAGTGCCAGGGAGAATAGAGCCTGCTGTAGTGGCAAGCATTGGGCAAGCGTTACAAGCGCACGCTGGAAGTATACTCGTATTCCTGCCAGGTGCGGGGGAAATCCATCGTGTTGCCAACGGACTTGCAGCCTTGCGCTTAGGTCCTACAGTGGAGATCGCTCCCCTATATGCGAATCTTTCCATAGAAGATCAGGACCAAGCGCTGGCGGCCGTCCGCACGCCTGGCCATCGCAAAATCGTGCTAGCCACCTCCATCGCCGAGACCAGCTTGACGGTCGAGGGGATCACGGTTGTAATCGACAGCGGCCTCATGCGTGTGCCGCGTTTCTCGCCCCGCACCGGCATGACCCGTCTGACGACGGTGCCGGTATCCATTGCCTCTGCCGATCAACGCAGAGGCAGAGCAGGGCGTCTCGGTCCAGGCGTGTGTTACCGCCTGTGGACCGAGACCGAGCATCGGCAGCTCCCGCCGAGCTCCACGCCCGAGATCCGCGAAGCTGATCTCGCCCCGCTGGCGCTGGAGCTTGCAGCCTGGGGCGCGCCAGACCCCGCTGCGCTGGTCTGGCTAGACCCACCGCCTGCTGCTGCATATCAGCAGGCGCGGGAACTGCTCGTGCAGTTAGGCGCGCTGCACAAGAGCGGGGGCCTAACGCCACACGGTAAGCGTGTCCCGGCGCTAGGCCTGCACCCTCGGCTTGCGCACATGGTGCTGCAAGCCATTCCGCTCGAGCTCGGCGCGCTGGCGTGCGAGCTCGCGGTCATGCTGAGCGAGCGCGATTTCATGCGCGCCGCGAGTCGGGATGCGGATGTGCGCAGCCGCATCGAAGAGCTCTGGCGCGCGCAGCGTGGCGACGCGCGCGAGGGTGTTGACCTTGACCTTTGCCGACGCATAACGGCGGAGGCCAAGGTCTTGATGCAGTCGCTCGGCATCCGGCCGAGCGTGAGCCCTGCAGCGGCGAGCGGGCTGCTGCTCGCCTTCGCCTTCCCCGACCGCGTCGCGCAGCGACGGTCGGCGGGGCGGTTTACGCTCGCGAACGGCCGCGGGGCCGTGTTGCCGGAGCTGCAGCTGCTCTCGAACGAGCGGTATATCGTCGCAGCAGAGCTGGATGATAGCGGAACGGAGAGTCGCATCTATCTCGCAGCCCCTCTACAAGAGGAAGAGTTGTTCACAGCTTTTGAAAACCACATCCGCAAAGAACAAGTTGTGGAATGGGACAGTGCAGTAGGTTCCGTGCGTGCAAGAGAACTGTGGCAGCTAGGCGCGCTAACACTCAAAGATAAACCGCTTCAAGAACCCAATTTGGATCTCGTCTTAAAGGCATTGCTTGCAGGGATTCGTTCGGAATCCTTAGACGTACTGCCTTGGACACGAAATGCGCGTCATCTTCAGGAACGCAGCATCTTTTTACATCGTTTTACCCAAAATTGGCCTGATCTTCGGGATGAAACCTTGTTGGCAACCCTCGAGGAATGGGCGGGGCCTCATCTGTATGGACTGAAAAGTAAAGGAGCTTTGAGCCGCCTTAACTTGACAAGCCTATTAGAAGAAATGCTAACATGGGAGCAGCGACGTTCGTTAGACGAATGGGCGCCTACACATATTCAAGTGCCGAGCGGGTCACGAATCCCCGTTGACTATAGCAACTTGGAGTCACCGACGCTATCTGTACGTTTGCAAGAAATGTTTGGATTGGCAGACACGCCGCGTATCGCTAAAGGGAGGGTCCCAGTCACTTTGCACTTGTTATCGCCAGCACAAAGACCGATGCAGGTGACGAAGGATTTGGCTAGCTTTTGGCGCGAAGCCTATTTCGAAGTAAAAAAAGATCTCAAAGGCCGCTACCCCAAGCACTACTGGCCTGATGATCCCATGGCGGCGATTCCGACGAATCGTGCAAAGCCTAGAACCTAAACCCAATTTGCCAAGAAAGGAACGAAGCAAGTCATGACAATTCACGCTGATCCCACAGACATCGTTATATATGTTTCAGCTGGATTTGCAACCGCGTCTAACTTCTTGGATGACTTTGCGATAAAACTTGCTTCGCGATATGAACAAGCAGGTAGACATGTGCGAGTTCATGTTCACTTTCCATATGGCGATTGGGACCGAACGAAGCACAGTCAGTTGACCGAAATCATACGTGATATGTGGCATAACGCACATCGGAAACAATCCGTTTATGGCGGTAAAAGCTTGCGTGAGTTTGTGAAAGCGACTAGGGGGAACGGCCAAAAGCTAATCTTTATCGGACATAGCGCTGGTGCTATAGCCTCGATAATGGCGGCGGAAGACCTCGCACTTGAGGGGCAAGAAATCCTAGGTGTCATCCAAATTGGATCACCCAGATGTGCGATCCCTGCGTTATTAAAACACAAAGTTTTGTACGTACATGCGACGAATCCACGGAATCAATCCCGCGATCCCATTCCCCGACTAGGAACATGGGGTGGGTGGAGCCGAACAAGAATAGGCATTTACGGATGGAACCGTGTGAAACATGCGCCGATTCACCAGCTCATGCTCCCGATCATCGGGAGTCATGCTGATTATTTTAGAGATCACAATCCCTACATATGGGAAAATGCATCAAACTTACAAACCACCATGAACGCAATCTGGGCATGGCTACAAATACTCGAAAAGGATGTTGAACATGATTGAAATTTTAAAAGCAAGTATGGAACACAGCAAAGAAGATGGCTACCTCGGGCATGTAGAGTTCAAAGTCGAAGGTCATGAACACCCGTATGAAATCACGCTTCAAAGCACCAAAGGTAAAAACGACTGGAGCTATGCCCTGCACTTCTTGCGCGAATCCGGTAAAGAAGAAGATATCGAGGCTGTTGAGGAATTACTAGAGGAAGATGAGCATTTCGATCTACTCGTGAACGCAGCACGGGAAACGTTGGCGAAGTAAGTCAACTCAACACTTATCTTTTCGAAAATGCAAATAAACGTAAACCCGCGCTTAATGGCGCGGGTTTTTGTCGTGGATAATGGTTCTGTTCTGTCAAGAGATAACCAGCTTATCCGAAACAATGATGAGATGTGCGTTAGGGGAGGATATAACTTTTTTCGAAACTGGGAAATGACACATTTCTAGTGACATTATTTGAAATTTGTCATTTCCCATTTTGCGGAACGGTGATGTGATGGATCTCGTGAAATTGCATTACGGTTCTCTAAACAGCTAAGTAACATCTTACAAATGACATTAATTGAAAATTGTCATTTCCTACTTTGCAGAGCAGCGATGTGATGGACCTCGGCTAAGTATATTACGTTTCTCCAAACAGCTAAGTAACATCTTACAAC
>NZ_JBFRGR010000047.1:0-36835 GCF_052115445.1 Paenibacillus sp. 2RAB27 | reverse complement strand
TGAGTCCAAGCCGATATCATGAGGCCTGGAAGGCAAATAAATTAGGGGTAGTGGAGATTACCCTTTAAAAAAGGTTGAATACGAAAAATGAGAAACTGCGAGAAAGCAAGTATTCAGCAGATAGACTCCATAATTAAGGGGCCGAACCGTACTACAGTTAATATCCCCACTTTTCGCCAACTCATAGGATTCCCCCAAAATTAGCTACATATAATCCATCTAAACCAATTTTTCAACTGATTTCACTCAAATTAACATCAGAAAATCCATCTAATTTGCGGATGGTGGGGGGAGCGCACGCGGTGCAGCTTCTAGACTTGAAGCTTCTGAACATGGTAGCACACACATGGGCAAGTGATCATTCTCGTGAAGTGTAGCTTCGACGCGTTTAAGCTAGCTGCTCTGCCCCCGCATACCAGAACAACGCGTATTCCGTCATAACGGAAGCATGACCCATTTGGCGCAGCATGGCCGTGACATTCCCCCGATGGTACGTTGCGTGATTCACAACCTGTAGGACCATTTCAGCCAAACTGGTATCCCTTACGCCTGCATAGGGATTATCGAGCATAATTTTCTTTTCCAAGTTAGGCTGCTCCTTCAAAAATTCCTTAAATCGCAGCGACAACTCGGTATACATGTCCTCTAGTTCCTCCAAGCTTTTGCTCTCTGTTGCTTCGGTTATCGGCCAAGAGGCTTCCATTGCCGCCTTCATATTCCTACCTCCAAGTATGTCTAACCAAACGCGATCTGTCAGGTAGATATGAGCAATCACTTTCGATACCGTCGGAAACACACTCTGAACTTCTTGGCGGTACACCTCTTGTGGAAGCTCCTTCAACCTCTTGATCAGCGTTTGATTCGCCCATACATGATAGTCATACATGCGTTCAGCCGTTTGTGTCATTTAACATTCACTCCTTCAATTGGTATTATCCTTATTTCCAGTTATACCCTTATTATAAAACAAGTACCCTGACAGCATATTGTCAGGGTACTTCACTTTTTTATTTACCTAACTTATTCATGTAATCGACATATTCTTTCTCTGCATCCGCTGTAGCTGGATACCATTCTTTCTCCAAGAACTCCTTAAACTGCTGAAGAGTAAGAGTGCCCATCAAGTATTTCAATTCTTGATCGTCTTTTTTCTTCACTAGATCCGGAATTGTTGTATTCAGGTTCAAGATTTTAGGTGAGCGAACGGCAGGCACGTTTACTACAGTCATTTGCTTCATCGCAGCATCCAATTGCGCTTTGTACGTATTCAATCTGTCTACTGTATCTGCACCCTCGATAATAGCTGGGTTGCCATCAATCGCGTTAGCAAGCGTCATATACGTGCTTGTTGTGGAAGCAAGTTTGGTTGCTTGTTCTGCCGTACGAGAAATATTTTTGGTGGCAGGATCATAGCTGTCAAACGTTAACCCTTTCGTACCTAATTGGAACAATGTGTTCGCTTCTGTTGTATTGCCCCAATCTAGGAATTTCAACACCCCATCCACATTTTTGGACGATTTCGGAATCATCCAGCCGCCCCACACTGCCGGCGTAACGAGATCCATGGCTACACCCTTGCTATCTTTTAATACAGGTTGATACGAGTACTTTTTGTCAGATTCCTTATCCTTGGATAAGTTGGCCATAACCGCGTACTGATGAGAATAAATGATACCGACGCGATTCTGATTCAGCTTCTCTTGATCCACATAAATCTTGTTAATCAGGTACTCAGGATCGATGAGTTTTTGTTCATTTAAGCCTTTCAAATACGTCAAGAAAGGAATATAGCCGGACATTTTCTCTCTGATTTTATAAGCACCATCGGTATCTTTGACGCCATTGATGATCGGAAGATTAAAAGCAGAAGCTAAGAAGAAGGTGGAATTCCACACCGTGTTGCTGCCAAGGCTAGGATTGGACAAGCTCAGACAGTAGGTATCGGCTTTACCATTGCCATCTGGGTCATTATTGGTAAAAGCTTTACACACATTCGTAAACTCATCTAATGTTGTTGGCGCTTTCAAATTCAACTTATTCAGCCATTGCTGGTTGACCATGTACCCCCAGTGATTCACAACATTCGTTCTAGGAATAATGTACGTTTTCCCATCGTTGATGGATTTAACAGCGTCCCACATTTCTTTCGTAATGTTTTTCGTCAAATTCGGATATTTCGCAATCTTGTCATCAAGCGGCGTCAGTAGACCATCCTTAGACCATTTCTCCAGATTCGCGTCAGCCCCACCCCAGTTGTACACTAGATCTGGCAGATCGCCGGATGCCATCAGTACCTGAAGTTTCTCGACATAGTTGTTAATTGGAGGTGCCTCGACAGATAGCTTCACATTGGCCAACTTCTCAGCCTCTGCAATCACGGGATTGTTATCAATGACCACGTTCGCATTGACCCGGTTAAACATTTTGATACTGACAGGTGCTGCTTTGACTGGTGCTGCTGACGCTGTGCTTGCTCCTGGTGCTGTCGATGCAGCAGTTGTGCTAGCCGGCGTATCCGTGGTAGAACTACAAGCCATAACGATGGAAGACAATAACCCGATGCAAATGAGACTGCTTGCGATGCTTTTGACTGACCCTTTCAATACCAACATCTCCTTTATGTATCGCTATTATTAAACTGCGAAATAGCAGATTTAATCGAGGCTTACCCTTGCGAAATGATGAAATTACCCTTTAATCGAACCAACCAGTACACCCTTCATGAAATACTTTTGTAGGAAAGGATACACAAGCAGAATCGGGAGTGTCGCAAAAATGATGATCGCCATTTTAATCGTAAAAACCGTAATACCGCTGTTGTTCATATCCATGGCATCTTTGGCAATACCGCCATCATCGACGACCATCTCCCGCAAAATCAACATCAATGGCCACAAACTCCGCTTGGAGGTGTATATAATCGCTGAGAAGAACGTGTTCCACTGCGTCACCGCATGGAAAATAACGAAGGTCGCAATAGCAGGCTTAGAAAGTGGCACGATAATTTTATACAAAACCTTGATTTCATTGGCCCCATCGATAAAAGCCGATTCCTCCAAGCTCGCTGGTATAGCGCTTACAAAGTTCTTCATTAAGATCAAGTTGTAGGCGCCCAAGACGCCAGGTAAAATCATCGCCCATAAAGTGTTGTATATATGCAACGTTTTGATTAAGTAAAAGTTAGGAATCAACCCACCATTGAAGAACATCGTGAAGGTAATGAGAATCATAATGATGTTTCTGCCCTTTAAATCCGTTTTGGATAGCGGATAAGCTGAAATCAGGAGCAGGAATATATTGAGTGCTACGCCTATGATCGTGATGATCAGCGTATTCTTATACCCGGTCCACATGAGCGGCATCTGCAAAATCTGTTTGTACGCCGCTAGCTCAATGTGATAGGGGATGAGCTTCAAGGGATTCGCCAAATACTCAGAGTACGGTGTAATCGAGAATGCAGCCACATAGAAGAATGGAAATAAGCAAACGATTGCGAACAGCGTCACAATGCCATAATTCAAACCATCAAAAACTTTATCGCCAAACGATCGAATACCCACAAATGTAACCTCCTCTTACCAAATCCCATCTTCTTTCATCCACTTTGCGATCTGGTTGCTGGCTAGCAGGAATATCAGCCCAATCACAGAGGTGAACAGCCCAACGGTTGTACCGAAAGAGAACCTTCCGCCAATCAACCCGACGCGATACACATAGGTCTCAAACACTTCGGAAACACTGAGGTTCAACGGATTTTGCAATACAAAAATCTGTTCAAAGCCATTGCCCATAATATGACCCAGCCTTAGAATCAGCAGGATAATAATCGTCGATTTGATCCCTGGCAGCGTGACATTTAGGATTCTTTGGAAGCGGTTCGCACCATCGATACTAGCCGCCTCATACAGTTCCGTATTGATCCCTACCATCGCGGCTAAGTACAAAATGCTTTCCCAACCCGATTCTTTCCACATGCTGCTGAGGATCACCAAAGGTCGGAAATAATTCGTATCCGCCAGGAAGAACACCGGTTCAAAGCCAAACTGCTTCAAGAAAATATTCACGACGCCCCATGACGGGGATAAGAAGTTGACCAGAATACCCCCAATGACCACCCAAGAAATAAAATGCGGCAGATAGATGATCGTCTGCGTAATGCGTTGATAGGTGCGGTTACGCATCTCATTGAGCAGTAAAGCCAGTAGAATGGGGAACGGAAATCCAAATACAAGTCGCAGAAAACTTAAGTACAACGAGTTCCAGAACACGGTGTAGAAATCACTGAGCCCGAACATGTATCGGAAATTCTCGAAGCCAATCCAGGGACTTCCGACAATCCCCTTGGAGAAGTTGAAATCCTTGAACGCAATGATAATGCCGTACATCGGCACATAATTGAAAATGAGAAAGTACACAACAGCTGGAATCAACAGGATGTACAAATATTTCTTCTTATTGATATAGCGCAATGCGAGCTGCGTCTTACTCCTAGCCGTCTCAGATGCCATACCGATTCGTCACCACCTAACTGAGTGTCAGGTACGCCTCTCATTTGTTCTGAAGCGCACGTTGTTGCTTGAAAATATCATAGATATCTTTGCTCAAAATAATCGTATCCTTGTCCTTCTCATAAAAGGCTTTGTACCAAGCGTCCACTTGTGCGCCTCCCGCCTTCTCCCAAACGGCAATGGCATCCTTCTTCGCTTGCTCTGGCGAATAATTCGGTGTCAAAATGGCCTTCATCCAGATGTCGCCATCCCCTACATCCACTTGCTTCATCGTATCTGTAAGAATTTGCTGAAGATCTTTCGGCAGCTGAGGCATTTGCTCGGAATGCGTGGGTCCTGCCATCTGCAAATTAAAATCGATGAAGGAAGAATTCGCATCGAACATCTTCTTAACTTCCTGCTGCAAAGGGTCTTTCGTATCCATTTTCTCCACACCGAAGTAACATTTACCGGCAAGTGTTGGTGAGGCTAACATCCCGAAATCGCCTGACGCATAGTTGAATTCCTTCTGCCATTTATTCAAGTCCGTCACCTGCGGGCATTGACCTGGCAGTGTCTTACTGTGCACGCCTTCGAACCCGTAGTACATCGTTTTCATAAACGTCTCTGAAGCTGCGAAATCCACATATTTCATAACCGCTTCAGCATCCT
Source organism: Paenibacillus sp. 2RAB27 (assembly GCF_052115445.1). Classification (NCBI taxonomy): domain Bacteria; kingdom Bacillati; phylum Bacillota; class Bacilli; order Caryophanales; family Paenibacillaceae; genus Paenibacillus; species Paenibacillus sp. 2RAB27. The sequence continues at coordinate 31,676 of NZ_JBFRGR010000047.1, read as the reverse complement.
TCGCTTCAGCATTTACAACACCCGTCATTTGGATCGGGTTGACGAAAATCGGATTAAAGCGTCCCACAGGGGTTGTCGGATAGGGCATAATAGCCAGCTCTGCGTCTGGCACACTCTTTTTCAGACCCACATAGAAGTCGTTATAAAAGGTAATCGGGACATTAAACTGATCCATATAAATGCCAATTTTCCCATTCAAGAAATCCTGCTTTGCCTTAGACCCGTTCTTATCGACAAAAAAATCCTTGTCAACCAATCCTTCATTGTACAGCCTTTTCTTGAAAGCTGTTACAGCCTGCATATTGTCCCACCCATGAATGAGCTCGTTGCCCAGAACAACGAAATTCGGATACGTGACACCGAACATTTCGTTTAGTGTAGCGACCGTATTATTGGCAAGGGCGAGGCCATAGGTATCCTTTTTCCCATTTCCATCGGGATCTTGCTCGGTAAAAGCTTTGGCAACCAGATACATCTCTTCGGTGGTTTGCGGAATGTCCAGATTCAATTTCCTGAGCCAATCCTTGCGAATAAAAATGCCGCGCTGAGGAATTGTTTCGTTAATACGGCCGAATTGATACAACTTGCCATCCGTACCCAACCCTGCTTTACGCAATGCTGGAAATTTCGTCAAGAGGGCCTTGTACGTCGTGCTGTATCTCTCAATCATATCGTCGATCGGACGAAGTTGCCCCTGATCGATCAACGGGTTCTTGACATGCGGCGCATATTCCAGAATGAGATCAGGTGCGCCTCCACCTGCGAATAGCGTGTTCAGCTTCTGATCAGACTGCGTCCGTGGTAAAGGAATGAAGGTGACATCCACGGGACCTGCTTGATTAATCCATTTCGTCATCAGATTGTTTTCAATCGTTCCTTGGCCGGAAGGGATGTTGCCACGATCATAAATCGTGACTGTAATCTTGCCCCGTTTCGCAGACTTCTGCGCATCGGATTCTTGTGCATTCTTCGTATGGGTAGAGCAGCCTGTCATAATGGATATGATCACCACAGTGGTCATCAATATTGGAAGGCGAGCTCGTTGGATTGGATTACGCAGAGTGCTTCCCCCTCTCGTTGTCATTGTGTTTATCATACCATTATGTAGTTAATTGTAAGAAAATTGGGACGGTACGACATCTACGATTTATGGGAAAACGGATACGATTTTTAGATTTTGGCGTGGTGTAGAAAAAAAACGCCCCCATCATCTAACCCAGACGATGGGGACTAGAAAGAAAATAAAATGTTAGGCTACACGATTAGCGGGAACGTAGCAACATCCATATCGGTGCAACTTGAGTCAACTTTGTAAAGTGATATATTTATCAAAAGGTAGGAGCAGGTAATTCATCAATTTTTATACGAAGTAAACTATAAGGTTTTTGCCGCATGTCTTTTCCATAATGAAATCTTGCCTGCCGATGTAATTGGTTCACAATAACATATAAGTGTTGATCCGGACCAATAGAAAAAGTATCGGGCCATAAAATTCTCGGATCATGTGCGATGGTTTCCATTATTCCATTCGGCAATATCTTTCGAATACTATCGTTTTCATAGTCTCCAGCGTAAACGTTTCCTTTTGCATCGGTTATCAATCCATCAGAAGCACCTTTTTCTCCCCAATACTGCACGTGATCACGTAAATTCAAATCCGGTATCGTTCTGTCTCTTAGGGCTTCTGTTGAGATCGAGTATAGATGACGACTGGTTAATGGACAAAAAAATAACATTTTTCCATCAGGGGAAATCGCTATACCATCAGAGGCCAATCGAAAGGGAGATGTCGAACCATCCCTATTTCGATTCATCAAAATTTTCCCTTCCACTTTCGGTAAAAAATACGGATCGGGTGAAGTTGAATTTGCTCCATTTAACCGTCTAAACGCATTTCCATTTTCTAAATTTACGACTATAATAGCGCCTGGACCGTTCGAAGAAGAATCCGTTATATAGGCATATCCGGATTTACCAATACGAAAATCAAATCGAACATCATTCAGATACGTTGTCGGCAAGACTACATCTTCTCCAAACGTATATACTTTACTTATTGCATTTGTATTTAAATCTACAGCGACTAATTTCGCCCCTCCTTTAATAGGCTCAGAAAAATTTGGTGCTGCCGTATCCAGTACCCACAGGGTTCCCCTTCCATCCGCAATTACACTTTGGACACTGATGAAGGACATCGTGATATTCAAAGGGTTTATCGTATTTGTTTCTAAATTAGGATAAGGCTGCAATCGACCCTCCACAATTTCCGCTACCGTAAATCTAACGTCATCTCCCCATTTCGGAAAGCAAATGAAGATACGCCCGGTTTCTGATACACTCACGCCTGTAGGCATAGCCCCATAAAATGAATAAACGAGTTCTAACTTACCGAAATATTCTTCCATAGGTAACATAGTTTTATRATATCCTCCMCAACATATTTGAACGGATATTACCTATATATGTTTAAAACTTTTTCTAATGCCTGGCTCTTAACGATTCTTTTTCTAAAAGTGGATGTTGAAGTCGTCGCCATCTTCTAACGGATTCGATTAATTTTTTTGAAAATGTCCGAGCACAACAAAAAGCTTCGGCACAAGCCGAAGCCTTCTGAAGGTGACTCTCCTCTCCGCGTCTATCCGTAAAAGAAAGAGAATCTCTGCCAAACCTATTTGCACCAAGACCGTTTTATTGTTGGTCCGGTAAACGTAACGCGTTCGCTGAAGTTTGCGCTTGATCTAAAAATTCCTCTGCTTGGGTCAATTGCTGCCGGGCCGTCTCCAAAGCAAGTGAATTTGTTGCCGCATTAGATTCACTTATCGAGCTTATTGCCTGATTTAAAGCGGTTTGCGCCTCAGAAACCGCTTTAGATGCATGCTGCTCCAGCATATTGCCGCTCGAATTAAGTGCACCTTCTGCCGGTTTTCTTGCATTTTCGGTTGCTAGATCAATTTTGTTTTCATTGGGCAAAGCAAGTCCTCCCTTGAGCAAAGATCATGAATTTAAACAGTAATAAGTATGCGGTTGAGAATTTGTTTATATTCCTGCGACTGTATGGAAATATCCGGATCCCACATTTCCGGCAATCAATTTTAGTATAAGAATCGATGCGTGGGAGAATCTAAGTTGATGAAAAAGGAGGTGATAATTTCTCATGAATACGCCAACCCTAGCGCTTCACGAATCGATGGAATTGCATGAAGCGTTAAACTTTAAAACGCTCTGCCTCGCTAAGTCAAAACTTATGCAAGGCTTGGTCTTTGACCAAGAACTAAAAGCGTTAATGCAGAAAGACGTAATTCAATCCACTCAACAGATCGCCGAGCTGCAAGCAATCTACGCAAGAGCTCCTTTCCAAGCGCCTGTTCCGAATAGCCCGACACCTATAACTCATTAAAGGGGAACGTAAATGAATACCGATTATTTAGACCCGATTAATTCATTAAATATGCCGGAAATGGCAGATATGACTTTTGCAATGGACTTCCTTCTTCGTGCCAAGGAGGGTGTGAGAAATTTGTCCATCGCCTTGACGGAAACGGCTTCTCCTGATGTAAGAGCGCTGCTGCACAATCATCTTAAGCAGGGGATTGTCATGCACCAAGAAATTACGGAGCTCATGATTCGTAAAAAATGGTTCCATCCCTACGAGCTGAACGAACAGTACCAACTCGACCAGCTTTCGGCGAAAAATACGGTGATGATCGGGCAGATGAATTTATTCCCGGATGATACGTCGCGTAAAGGGATGTTTGATCGGATCCCAGATCAACATATTGGAGGACATAAAGCATGAAGGCGGTAACTTATCAAGGGATTAAAAATGTCGTGGTCAAAGAGGTGCCGGATCCGAAGATTGAGAAACCGGACGATATGATCGTAAAGATCACCAGTAGCGCTATTTGCGGTTCCGACCTTCACCTTATTCACGGGATGATCCCTAACCTTCAGGAGAACTATGTCATCGGGCATGAACCGATGGGGATCGTAGAAGAGGTAGGCCCAGGCGTGACAAAGGTAAAGAAAGGCGACCGTGTGATCATCCCATTCAACATTGCATGCGGAGAATGCTTTTTTTGCAAAAATCAGCTGGAAAGCCAATGTGACAATTCAAACGAACATGGGGATATGGGCGCATATTTCGGCTACTCCGGAACGACTGGTGGATACCCTGGCGGGCAAGCCGAGTATTTACGAGTCCCGTTCGCAAATTTTACCCACTTCAAGATTCCCGAGAGCTGCGAACAACCGGACGAAAAGCTAAGCTTGATCGCCGATGCCATGACGACGGCATTCTGGAGCGTAGATAACGCCGGCGTAAAGAATGGAGATACGGTCATCGTGCTCGGCTGCGGTCCGGTCGGACTTCTGGCTCAGAAATTCTGCTGGCTGAAAGGAGCAAAGCGGGTCATAGCTGTCGACTATGTCGATTACCGCTTACAGCATGCGAAGCGAACGAATAATGTGGAAATCGTAAACTTCGAACAGGATAAGAATATCGGCAACAATCTCAAAGAAATGACCAAAGGCGGCGCCGATGTCGTGATTGATGCCGTAGGAATGGACGGCAAGATGAGCGATCTCGAATTTCTAGCCAGCGGTATGAAACTGCAAGGCGGCACCATGAGCGCATTTATCATTGCGTCCCAGGCTGTCCGTAAAGGCGGGACCATCCAAGTCACTGGGGTATACGGCGGACGCTATAACGGATTCCCGCTCGGCGACATCATGCAGCGCAACGTGAATATCCGTTCCGGACAGGCTCCAGTCATTCACTACATGCCGTATATGTACGAGTTGGTTACATCAGGCAAAGTGGACCCAGGAGACATTGTTACGCACGTCATTCCGCTCAGCGAGGCCAAGCGCGGCTATGAAGTGTTCGATACGAAAACGGACGATTGCATCAAAGTCATCTTAAAACCTTGAATATGGATAGATACATGGGAGGACAATTCGAATGAATTCCAATTACGCTTTGCATGAGATGCTGGAGGTTCATGAAATGGCTGCGTTCAAGACGATTTGCATGACCAAATCCAAAGCCATGCAAATTCTGGTAACCGACCCGGAGCTGATGCAAATTTTGCAGGAAGACGTGCAATTATCACAGCAGCAGCTTCAGGAGCTCGGTGGAGTGCTAACTAAAATGACCCAATAGGAGATAAAGCATGAATACAATATTAGAACACATGACAGGCCTTCATACGCTGACCGATGACGTGATCGCTATGGATTTTTTGATGAACGCCAAGAGTGGAGTCAGAAACTGCGCAATGGCCGTGACCGAATGTGCCACCCCCGAACTCAAGCAAATTTTGATGAAACAGCTCGACGAAGCCATAGACTCCCATGAAAAAATATCAATCTACATGATGCAGCGAGGCCTATACCATCCCTACCATATGCCAGAGCAAATTCAGCTCGATCTCAAAAACATTCAGACCGCTATGAACATTCCGTCCTGACACCGTATTTCGTCCCGGCAAAACGCGCAAAACCACATTGGTTCAGCGCGTTTTTGATTTTAGCCAGAGACTTCAGAGAACAAAATGTTCCACATGTCAAGAATCCAACAATACAATAAGGGACGATACGCTCTGCTAGTCTAGTACATTATTTTCACTAAACAGGGGACGCTATGAAGTAATACTCAATTCCGCACGTTGCTTATCGGATCAGGTCGAACCATCTTGCGGTAATCCTTCGGCGATAGGCCTGTTGTTTGCTTGAATAATTTGGCAAAATAGTTCGGTAAATCGTACCCGACGACGCCCGACACCTCGGTGATTTTCATATCCGTGTTAGCCAGTAGGCCCTTCGCTTTCTCCATCCGCAGTTCAATTAAATAATCAACAAAGCTGCGCCCTGTTTCTTTTTTGAACAGATGACTGAAATACGTTGCATTCAAATGCACCTGCGAGGCCACCAATTGAAGTGGCAACTGCTCCGCATAATGCTCCTCCATGTATCGTGCTGCCTTCCACACGACATTTTCACTGTACTTTTCCTGCCACGCCGTAAAACTGCTCATAAAGCGGTCTAATTCCATGCCCGTCCACTGGGACACCTCGTCGTTCGTGCCACAGGCGTGCAGCAGCGCGATTCGCTCTGTCAATAACTGCGGGTCATACGCCATCTCAAACTGCTTGCGTGCCGTTTCCTGTAAAGCAAAACTGAACGACAAAGCCTCCACTTTCCCATTTTCTATGGACAATCCATAGATGTCCTTCATCAATTGGGCTAGATACAGCTTCATCTGCTCGATTTGCCCTGCTAAAATAAACGCAATCGTTTGCGTACTAATAAGCTGCTGCTGCGCACGATTCGTCGATAACTGTTTATCGACCTGTACATCGTTTTTGTCCTGTGCCGCAATCATTGTTGCGCCCAACATGCTGCGCCCCGCCTCATATAGATCGGCAAGATCCTGTACGCCTGCTGCTGCCCCTGCACAATAAGAGGACATCTGTAAGCCAAGTAACCGTTCCACCGTTTCACAAGCCGCTTCACATACAAGCTTCTCCTCGAACGAATCCTGACAAAGCAAGGCAAACTGCCCATTTTCGATCAATAACAACTTTCCTTTCAAGTGATACATATCGAGCCATTCGCCGATCATATTTAGCACCGCAAACTGCAGTAACGGCATATCCCGCTTCGTATACATTTTGTGTGACGGCATGAAGTCCGTGATCTGGAATAAGATCAATTGGCAATTAGCTAAGCTTATCTCTAACTCCGCTGCTAATTCTGCTCGATAGGGAAAGCGCAACAAGAGCCCCCTCAACGTGTTCTCCAGTAATAGGGCGTGCTCCGTTTCCGCTTTGCGCAGATTCGCTTGCTTCTCCAATACTCGAACCTCAGCTTTATCTAACGCATCATAAATATCCTGTTTCCCACAAGGTTTAATGAGCAAATCCATGGCACCGTAACGCAATGCAGCTTGTGCATACTGAAAATCCTGAAATCCTGTTATGACGATGAACTCGATATGCGGGAACTTGAGCTTACTCCGTTTCAGCAGCTCTAAGCCATCCATTAATGGCATGCGAATGTCCGTTATGACGAGATCCGGCAGCCTCTCAGCTATGAGGATTTCTGCCTCCTGCCCGTTTTCTGCCTCACCGCAGACATGCCAGTTGGTTTCAGAGCCCGTAATCATTTTGGCTAACCCTTTGCGAAATAATGGCTCATCCTCAACTAATAAGATGTGGTTCATCCACCTTTCCCCCTTCGAAAGACATCATCTGTTCACACGGTAAAATCAAACGCATCCGCGTGCCCTGCGGCAAACGTTCGATTTCTAAGCGATAGGGATCGCCATAGACCAAGTAAATACGACGTACAACATTTCGAACACCAATACTCTCCCGTTCCCTCTGATGATCATACACCGACAGCTCTTTCGTCAGACGTACATACGTCCCCTCATCGATGCCGCTCCCATTATCCTCGATTTCAATTAGTAAATCAGCACCTTGGCGGAAAGCGCGAATCCATAACCGCTTGTTATCCGGCTGATCACGAAACGCGTGAACGAAGACATTCTCAACTAACGGTTGAAGGATCAACCTCTGCATGCCACAAGCCAATAACTCTTCCTCTGCTTCAATGGAAACGTGCAGCCCTTCACCGTGCCGAGCCTCTTGGATCGTCATATAATTGCGAATCTGCGTAAGCTCTTCCTGCAATGTACTTGGCGTAGAGACCGATTCCAATGAATACCGCAATAAATCAGATAAGCTTGTTACCAAGGAAGCCGTCTCCACATCGTCGTACAGGAGCATGATTTTCCAATATATCGAATTCAGAGCGTTGTATAAAAAATGTGGATTCAACTGAGCCTGCAGCGCCTTAAGCTCCGCTTCCTGTTCACTTAGCTTGCTGACATACACTTCCTTAATCAACGATTGAATGTTCTCGACCATCCGATTGAAACTTTCCGCTAGAAAAGCAAACTCATCATTCGACGTTTTGGGAATTTCAACCTCCAAATTACCTCTGCGCAATTGATGCATGGCAGACACTAATCCGTGTAAAGGTTTTAACATCCTACCACTGAAAATGGAGACACAGACCGCCATCAACAGAACACTGACGAGCCCAGAAATGACAGCAACCTGATACACCATCCTGCCCTTTTCCTCGATATCCGCCAAGGAAATACCACTAACAAGTTTGAAAGATCGGGCTTCATAGGTGCTTTTCACAAACAAATAATCTTCATTTTCATTCCTCTCGATAAAAGACCGCTCCTGATTTTCCCATGCGGGAATAATCCCAGCCCTGCCCTCCGGCGCTCGACTATACAGCAATTTATTATATTGGTCGAAAATATACGCTCCCGTCGTCCTGCCAGCCATCAGTTTGTCTAAAGGGCTTGTCAGAAAAGACTCATCAATAATCATGACCAGCGTCCCGTAAGCCGCTTGCTGCTTCGTCGATTTGAGCAAGCGGGTTGCGACCAGATTGCTTTTCTTCCCCGAAGGATCGGAGGAATCCGGAATATTTAATCGCTGCCACACGATCTCTGCTGAGCTCTGGTTCACACCCGACTTCACCTTATTGTAAAAGTCAGGAAACGTTATCTGCATCGACGGATTCGTATGACTGAAATAGTAATTATTCCCTTCCAAATCCACGATATATAACGCACGTATTTGCGGTGTTTCATTTTTCAATGGCAACAAAATTTCCGACAATTCACGTTCCAAAATAAATCTGCGATAGGCTTTTGTCTCGCCCTCTGGTGGTTCCGCACGAATCCCTTGCACAATTTGCTCTACGCGGGGGTGAAAAATAATAAAATCGGTAATCCGATACATATCTTGGATTTTAAAGCCAATTTGCTCCATCGTCTGCTCACTGGTCGTTAAATACTGCTTACTGATCTCACTTTCAAACAAATTCAAATAAATGCGATACGAAATGTACCCAGTAATGAGGGAACAAAGAATGATGATGATCGACAGTGTCAAAATTAATTTCACTTTAAAATGCTGATTAATGTACTGTAGCACTTGTCGATGCTTCATCTATAGATGGCCTCCTGAATTGTGCCAAGTCTTTCCTGAGAATCGTACTTACTAGTGTAATACATCCCCCTACCTGCTGACATCTATTTATTATCGAAAAACGGATACGATCTTTAGGTGTACGAAAAAACCGCCCATGCGTATCGCATCGACGGTCAGTCAGTCTTATTAGAATTGACGGTATACAACAGACTCATAATCGAGCCGCTTTTTATCAAGTTCACGTTGTTCACGATGCACCTGAAGCCAAGAACTGATACATACGACAACAATGCCAGCAAAGAGTAGAAAACCCAGCGCCTTCCACCAAAAACTGCCTGCGACAGAAGGATTGACCCCCATGATCAAAATTAGAACTGGAAGGAACCACATCATATTTCCGATATATATCCGAATCACTTTTCGTTTTAACAAGCTTCTCTATCCCCTAAAATGGATTCGCGTTCCGTATATCCTTCGCAGCCCCCTATCACTTTAGGACCGTTAATCTCTACTCAACAATCGTCCAATTTGTGGAAATAGAAAATCATCAATTAAATCGTGTTATTTGGCGTATCCACAACATCAGGATCCACTGTATTGGTACTTCCATTGAGTACATTCTGAACACTTCCAAAGCTATCCCCTGGCGAAAACGAGTTGGCTCCTGCAAAGATTTTGGAACTGCTGGTAAGGTTAATTGCCAAAGTATCGCCAATCTGGACATTGGAACCCTGTGCGACATTGAGGATTTTGATTCCACCATTAATAATTGCAGGCATGCTCCGGCCACTCCCTTCCAACTCTTAACCAATGTATGTGTTCAGGTGCCTATTGGTCACTTGTCGGTTGAATGGATCGCCGTATGAGCAGAAAGAAGAACAGGTCCTAATGAACCTGTTCTTCTTCCGTGGAACATTCATACTCGATAACAACCATCTGGTGGCACTCCAACTTAGGTACTGTGTAGGAGACCGTTTGCTCCTCGTACCTAAAGGTGAGCGAGACCATCTGTGGTGCCATATATACGTTCTTCACTTGTCTGGATGTACGAACGGAAACCTGGACGTCATAGATGGGAACCATATCCTCGATGACTTCGATGTTTTTCCCTCGGCGGATTGGGGTTGCGTACAGCAAGTGATTAATCAGACGATTCTCTTCTTTTTGATCTTGCAGGGTGACGATGCCTTGCGCCGGAAGATTGGTTTGCAGCGTCTTGTCAGGGAGTAATCGATCCAACGCATGCAGGACCGCTTCTTTCAATATGAGGCTGCCTTTGGTCGCGTAATCTTCAAAGATATTCCAAGCGATATACACACTTCTCTCGCTTTCCACCATACCTGGTCCTCCATATGCATAGCTGCTTGGCGTATGTTGGTGCGAACAGAATGTAAACAGATCGCGGTTAAAATAGGGATCTTCACGGTGTGCAAGCTCGGTTCCGCCCGACAGCTCGATTCGCTGTCCTTGTGAATAGAAAATGTAGGAGGCTTCTCTACAGGTTCCAAGATTGAACAGAGGGCGGAAATAGTCAGGGCGATATGGATTTGTCCCTACATATCGCACCCCGAGATCGATTGTAAATCGGGTGCCCTCCGGATCAAGGCAGGACCAGCCTGTCGCAAGAATTTTGCCGCCCTGCAGTAAAAATTGCTCCAATTTGCTCTGAAGCTTATCATCCACCGCTACGTAATCTGGTAATATTAGCACCTTATATGCTGTAAAATCGTTCTCCTGATCGATGACATCGAACAGGAATTTGCCTTCAAGCAGCATGCGGACGGCCCCTGCGTCGGAATCCGACTTGGCCACATTCGCCTTCGGATGCAAGCCGGTTGCTTCCAACGTTAACAGCGCAACATCGGCAATATTCTTAGCCCTTACGCACCATGCCTCTTTGGCCTCGACCTCGCGATAAGCCGCGCCAATCAGTGCGTAAGTCGCTTCATCCATATAACCGTCAGGATGAAGCTGATCGCCAATCGAGCAGCGGGCACCATTGGCCATGCTGAGCGCAGTTTCGTAACGGAGTGCGTTCGGGTGCTTATAGCCGCCGAATTCTCCCCAAGACGTATGGAATTTCCCCGTCATACCGAGAAAATCGACGCCAAGCGTTTGCGCGTATCTAGAAGACAGCGGGAAGTGATCATAGCCCCAACCACCCGTCGGCAGCGACTCCAGTTCTAAATGTGTGTTCATACTAATCAGATCGCGTCGACCTCGTGCGATGTGTCCGCCATTGTGGAAGATCGGCAGCCCTGGCTTGATCGATATAATCGTTTCCTTCACCCTCGCCGTATAATTCGCATACGTTTTCTCCCATATCTTTCGCATAGCCTTCTCATCCCGTGGATCCTGACCTTCCTCGCGCACGCTCTCAACACAGCTATGACAGTAGCATTTGCGTATCCCTACTATATCGAAGAACAGACCATCCAGATCATAACGGGATACGACTTCCCGGATCTGGTCGATCAGGATGTCTAGATAGGGAGAGTTTAAGCACAATTGGTGATAGCCCGGCAGCATAAAGCCTTTGACCCAATTCGTTTGGTCGTTCTCATCACGGATGAGCCATTCTGGGTGTCGTCGTGCCAGCTTCTCATCCAAGCCAGCTGATAGGTATACAGGTGTTTTCACGTTAATCTCATGTGCAGCTTCAATCATGGCGGCAAGCAAATCGAAGCTCAGTCCAGGATGGATCTCGTTCGCCTCTGACGGATGGTAAGCCCAGCCGTGATGGCATTTGGAGAAAATCGTAACGGAATCCACATGGCCTAGCTTAAGCATTTCCTGAAACTGCCGCTTATCAAAACGTGCTCCAATCGGCGTTATTGCTTCCGAGGTGTGAAAATCAAGATGCACCTGACGAAATCGCATGCGTTCTCTTCCTTTCTATTCCGTAATTATGTGCAACGCTTAAGTGAAAGGGTTCAATGTATACAGCACGATAAGACTAACCTGCACGTATACACTTGGGCCAACTGCCTAGCGTGGAGTTGTAATCGATATACCGTCACTGGATGCGAATCACGACATGGTATTTCTACTGTTTCTACATGCGCTGACAGCAGCGACGGTTCAAATCGTAAAACGACGCTCCCCTTCTCACCCAGCCAGGTTACCTCTCCACCTCTGATAACAGGCTTGTGGAAAGAGATGAAATGCTCCGTTAAGCTCCGTTCTGCCTCACCTGTTCCCTCATCGAATACAAAATGATCCGTTAGCGTTAGCTCTGCTCTGGCTTCATCTTGGCAGACCTTCCACTCGAAGGACCGTTGGAAAAAGCGGATTCGCGCCTCCGGTCTATAAGCTTGCGTCAAATCGAGTTCAAACCTGACAGCTCCATCATTCATATCATTTTTCGTAACGATTGCCCTATATGCTTCACCGGCAGCCTGCTGCTCTCCATTGATGATAGGAACCGAGTGACCCCCAGATGAGGCATGCAGGTGGTCATAGCGTTCTTTCCCGAAATATTCGCGGGTATATACCCCCATTCCGAGATCTGCCAACAGCGTATCGCCCTCGGTATGGAGAATAAAATGCCMGAGGTCGTTATGGTTGTGAGGCTCGTTGTTATGACCTCCTTTAGCGGAAAAGGCAAGCAAGCCCTTCGAGGTTTCGCATTTATCCACCAACCAATCCGTACTGGCAAAGTAAAAGGTCCCCTCTGCTCCTGGAACATGCAGCCATTCGGTCTCTGTCCACATTATATTGCGGGAAGTAAACGGCCAACGGTAGCAATGATCTTCATGAAACGAAGGCACACACGTCATTTTCGGCGGAGCGATCCCAAGTCTGCGGCACAAACGACTGATTAGTCCAGTAGCCGGTCTGAAGGTTGGCCTGCAATCGGAATAATTGATGCAGGAAGTATCGCTGAGTGCTACGGCTGCCGGGAATTCGGCAATCCGCTTAATTTTGTCCTGCTTCAGCAAATCAATCGATCCGTTAGTAAACTCGTAAAGCATCTCAGCCCAATAGACAAAATACCCAAAACCGTACCTCCAGTATGCGAGCCCCTCCGGACAGCAGCCATCATCCCCATATCCCGCAAGAAAGCTATCCATGGCGCTCACAACCCGGTCCTGCATGCCAGCAAGTCGTTCCCGGTCATCGATTAATAACAGCGCCGCCATACCGACAGCACCACTACATACGGCTGACCAGTTGTTCGTCTTTGAGGTCCATATGAAATGGTGAGCACTTTCGAACACAGGCTGGAATACACGCTGCTCGATTTCTTGCTTCACTCGGTGCGAGACCCAATCATTCAAACGGTCCTCTAAAAGATATAGCACTTCCGCCAAAGCATGCGCCGTTTCAGCCGCGAACAAGTCCACATAGCGGTTCGGAKGGACACGTGCCGTCAACACTTTATCTATCGTATCTGGTAGATGCGCCGGTACAGCCCAGGCATACTCATTACATATTTCCCAGATCAGATTTTCCAATGTCATCTTATATACATCGCTGTCATCTAGAGCCATCGACAATGCAAGAGCAAGCAAGCGTCCTCTGCGTTCAAAATACGGCTTTTCAAATTCCTTGCGAGTTCCTGCCGAATGAAATGTTTGAAAATCCGTGAAAGACAGGAGAGGAACAGGCTCACGCCTGGCCMTCTCCGCTTCCTGATGTATTTCCTTAAGCAATCCTGCTAGATGTGGGGCTTCCAGCAGCTCCCTTCTTCTCGCTGGTGTCAAGGCCCCCAGACGTTAGGGTCGTCGGTCTTTCTTGAATGGCTAATATCGCCTCTCTCAACTGATGAAACGAAATCATGGAATTCTCCTTTTTGGTTCAACGTCATCTGCAAGTCACTCGCATCCCTTAGGAATATCTGAGCTGCAGCTGATGTGATATGCTTGCCCCTTTGTGCTTCCACTTCATGAATAAACGCATCCAATTTGTTTTGCTGCAGCTTTACTACCAAACTGTTTGCGATTCCCTTATTATCAATCCATGACATCGCCGTAAACTGTCTAATTAGCGCTTGTAGCGAATCGATGTCTGCATAGGTTTGGAATGTGACCGTGTGACTCCCTTCGTTCCCGACTGCATCAACCCCCGTCACGATGAGCGCATGCATCCCTAGAGGGAGCGTGTATAGGGGAATCTGGTCTCCTTCATTTACTTGCTGCTCATCTAGCCATATTTTTGTCTTCGACTGATCTACACCAGACAAGGAATCGGTCACAATAAATTGAGGTATAAGCACTTCACTGTTCTTCAATGCCTGATTCACGCTCGGTGTGGAAACGGTTATACTGGGAGCCGTCATATCCAGTTGAACTCTGACCGTTTGTACGACTTCCTCGTTCCCCGCTTGATCGGTAGAACGATAAGAAATAGTGTGGATGCCATCCGTATTGATCACGATCGGCATCAGATAGGGCTGCCAAGTCGCTCCGCCATCCAAACTATAGTTAGTTTGTGCCAGCGTGGATGATCGTTCCCCCCGACCTAACTGAATCGTAACCGGATGCACGTACCAGTTATTTGTTCCATCCGGTTGGGCAGGAGAGATCGATGCTTCCGTTATCGGCACACGAAGCTGCGTAACCACGATGTCGTCAAAGAGCAGATTATCGAAACCACCTGCATAGAAGCCAATCGTTCCTGTCAAATTGTGCGCAGGATCGGAAGCTTTTAATTTGAGCACCCCATTGACGAATAGGGAGATATCCGCGCCGTTCACGATCAGCTCAAAGGTATACTCCGTATTCGGAGCCAAGTCCTCATAGTTCAGGCTGGACTGTTTCACAGTCGCCCACGAACCATTATAAAGAATCCATTGCGACGCCCCGTCCACCGTCTTCCGGTATCCGATTCGGTCACCGCTGCCGGAGACCAAGCGATCAAATATATATAACGTCGCTGCGCTCGGAATGGTGGCCGGGGTCTTCATTTTGAACGTCAAATCGTAGTTCGTAAACGAACGAGGAGATGTGGCTGACGCGCCTTTCAAAAGCCGGTACTTATGATTGCCGTTCACCGTGATAATGCTACGATTCGGATCCACTGGCCAGCCGCCTCCGCCGGATTCAAAATCCGTCTTCAGCAGAATGTCCGACACGATGATATGGCTAGTCGCTGACGCTTCAGGTGTTTCGACCGACGTCACGGTAATATCCGTCTCACCTGATCCGACGGCGGTAACCAAGCCGTTTGCATCGACAACGGCTACGCTCGGATTGCTCGATGTCCATATAACATTGTGATTAACGCTATCTGAAGGATCAAAGCTCACCTGCAGCTTCAGTTGTTCATCCGCTCCGATATTCGCGCTGGTTCGATCTAGCAGCAGCCCAGCAACCTTCGTAGTCGGCACGGACAGCTTGATGTCATCGAACAGCAGGTAGTCGAAGCCGCCTGCATAAAAGCCGACCGTACCAGATGGATTGTATGTCGCATCCGTCGCCTTCAGCTTCAGCACGCCACCCACATAGAGGCTGATTTCAGCACCTTTTACAAGTAGCTTGACGCTGTACTCGGTATCCGGCGCTAAATCTGTGTATGGCAAGTTCACTTCCTTGACGGTCCCCCAGGCCTTATTATAGAGAAGCCACTTGGACGTGCCGTCCTCCACCTTGCGGTAGCCAACACGGCCCCCGCCGTTCGAACCTAGCCTGTCGAAGAAATAAATCGTGCCTAGACTTGGCATCGTTGGCGGTGTCTTCATCTTGAATGTTAGTTCGTAGTTGGTATATTCGTTCGGCGATACCGCCGTCGCACCTTTCAGCACTTTATACATATGGTTGCCGCCTATATCGATGACCGACCGATTCGGATCCACCGGCCAGCTGTTTCGCCCTGTCTCGAAATCGGTATATTCATAAATACCGTCCCCGATCTCGACGTCAATCATGACTTCATCCTGAAGCAGCGGATTTTCTGCTGAAGTGACTGTGATGACGGCTTGCCCGATGCCCACCCCCTTAAGCATTCCTTTGCTGTCTACTTTGACCACGCTAGGATCGCTGGATGTATAGAGCAGCTTTGGATTCGTTGCATCCCACGGTAAAACGGCCGTATGCAGCTCATATGTTTTGCCGATTCCAATCATCACATTTGCGTCGTAAGCCCGAACACCTTCTACTGGAATGGCATCTGGCGCCAGATACGGTCCTGCTTTTCCGATAATCCCTATGTCGTCAAAAGGAATCGGATGGAAGCCGGGAATTTGCTGGAACACTGCGGAGTCGCTTTTCAAATTGAGATCACCAGCGGCCAGATTTACAAAGCCAGGATCGCTGTTCGTCACCCAGTTGTTCGCATACTGCAACAAATTAAACTTATCGTACGCCCCTTGGGCATTGGTGATGCTGCTGCGAGCCCTGGTAGGATTATAGATCACATTATTCTCTAAGGTATTCGTAGTCGGATAGTACCGATTTTCCGTAAAGAAGTCTGCGAGCTCCGGATATTTGACCAAATATGGCGTCCCTACAAAATTATTATTTTGGGCAAACAACGTCTGCCATTTCGGCATGTAGTTCTTCGGGATCTGCTTATCTGGTGCATCTCCTAGATAAATGTCGGCATAATCATAAGGTACTTCACTATCGATAAACAGATTATTCCGGGTCTTGATGTGTGCCCCACCGTTATTTTTAACTGCGGAGTTGCCCATTTTGTAAAAGATATTATCTTCAATCGTCAGCCCCATTGTGAAATTGTCTGGATAAACACCTTCTACACCAGCTTTGGATTCACCAATGTTGTGGAAATAATTTCCCCGAATGACGGTTCCCCGCTGTTGCGGTGTCTCGCCTGCGTTCATATAGATGGCCCCGAGATCGGAGAACATTTTGCATACATCATAAATATTGTTGTACGCCACTAGGTGGTCATTGCCGAAGATCAGAATGCCAGGATGCGGCGCATCATGAATTTCATTGTGCGATACACGGTTACCCACACCAGTCAGAATGACACTTGGATTGTACGCCTTATGATAATAAGCGAAATCGTGGATATGCGAGTTTTCCACATAGTTGTTACCAGGCGCAAGCGTGACACGGCTGCCTCCGTTCAAAGTGACTGCCGTCCCTCCGATATGATGGATGTGACTGCTCGTTATTCCGTGATTCACCCCCGTGGCTGTCGCAAAATCATTGTATAGCCAACGGCTAGGCGTATTAATCTGCACGCCGCCGTTTGTAAAGTTGCGGATTTCGCAGTGCGATAGCAGCACATGATCTCCACCCATAATCACCACAGCCGAATCGCGCCCATTCTCCAAAGTCAGATCTTCGAACGTGACATAGGATGCCCCTACTGAATTTATCATCGGTGTTTTCAACATCGTAACGGTAATCTCGGGATGCTCCGTTTCAAACGATGCCGTCGGCAAAAAATACAAGACGCCCTGCGTACGGTCAATGTAATATTCGCCGGGCTTATCGATCTCCTCGAGCAAATTTTGCGCGAAATGGAAATCCGGATACCAGTTCTTGAACAAGCCGCTCATTTCGCCGTAGCGCAATGTAATCTGCTTATTCACTGTATCGATCGAAGCTACTTTGTTGTAAGACCATTCCCAGCTGTAACCGAAAATCCCATCCAGCCAAATGTCGTCAGCATTCGTCCAGTATTGCGGCCGGTCGTACGTGTAACTGAACGTTCCTCCTCGATCCTGCAAATCAGCATCCTTACGTGTCGGACCAACATCGATGATGTCACCCATTTGCACCGTACCGCTATTCGGCCAGCGCGCAAGTGTCATCCCCTCGCCTGCTACGTACAGCTCCATAGGTGGAACCTGACTGACATCGTTGGCCTTATAGTAACCATGTCGGCTCATCACGCCGTAATCCAAAATGCCGTGACTGCTCAGATCAACCTGCAGCACCTTGGTACGAGCGTCGGTACTTATGATCCGCTGCAGGATCGCCGAATTGGTAACTTGCGTAAACCAACTCTTATCGAGCGATTGACCGCCGGACAGACTTACCTTCTCGTTCGGATAGGCTTTGTATATGATCGGACTGTCAGCCGTACCGGAGTCCTGCTGCTCGATCTGGAAGCTGGATGTTCGATTATACGTGCCGCCACGCAAATAAACGGTCACACCGCCATCCAGCAAGCCCGAAGTGCTCTTCAACTGACGAACGGCATCTCTAGCCTTCTCTAGCGTTCGAAAAGGCTCATCGATCCCGCCCGCATTGGAATCGCTTCCATCTGTGGCCACATAGAAGGCCGTTTCCGGTAATCCGGATTCGGCCTGAATAGCAGGTAAAACGAACAAATTCAACAAAATGGCGGTAATCGTGAGAATGATTGCTTTTTTTCTAAGCATATCTCTACATCCCTTCGCAAAATAAATTTTACTTGTCACTGGAGAGACGTATTCAGGACTGCATTATCCCTTCACCGAACCAATCATTGTACCTTTCTCGAAATAACGAAGCAGGAAAGGATACATCACCAACACTGGAAGGGCGGATACGATTACTGCTGCCATCTTCAAACTCTCTGGCGCAGGCGGAATTTCATTCACAGCCGTCGTAAACGGATCGAGCCTGTTCTCAATCAGAATTTGCCGGACAATCTGCTGCAACACGAATTTGGATTGATCGGTCACATACAGTAAATTGTCCATAAAAGCATTAATGTGATGCACAAGCGACCAGAGACCGATCGTAACCAATACCGGGACAGATAGCGGCAAAATAATGCGAGTAAGAATACGCAGATCACGCGCCCCATCAATCCGTGCTGCCTCGATTAGCGCATCTGGAATCGAGCGGAAGAACGAAATCATCACTAATACCTGGAACGCATTTGCCGCACTCGGCAGCACGTAAACCCACCGCGTATTCAGCAGATGCAACTCCTTCATAAGCAGATAGTTCGGCACGATTCCACCGTCGAAGATCATTGTAAAGAGCAGGAGAAGTACCAAAACCCGCTTCCATGGCATTTCATTGCGAGACAGCGGGTAGGCTGCGCATACGGTAACGATCAATGTAAGCGCTGTGCCAATGACCATACGGAACAGCGTATTGCCGTACCCTTTCCAGATGAACGGATAGGTCAGCAATTCCTTGTATGGCGTTAAGGTCAGATCCCTCGGAATCCAGTGAAAGCCGCTGCGAAGCGCCTCTCCCCTACCGCTTAACGAAACCGACAGTACGTGAATAAATGGGTAGACGACAATAATAGCAAGTATGCCAAGTACGATATAAATGATGCTGACGCTTAAGCGATCCTGCCAGTTTCCAATCCTCATGTTGCAAATCCTCCTACCATAAGCCGCTTTCTCCCTTGCTTAGTCTGCGCACAGTGAAGTTAGCCCCCAGAATCAGCAGCAACCCTACTAACGACTTGAACAAGCCGATTGCAGCCGTATAACTGTATTGAAATTGCTGTAGTCCTACGCGATAGACGTAAGTGTCAATCACATCTCCTGTTTCAAAGGTGACCGGATTGAGCAAGTTGATAATTTGTTCAAAGTTTGCGCTCAAGAAGCCGCCTAAGCTGAGAATGAACATAATCGCAATCGTCGGCATAATCGACGGAATATTAATATGAAACAAACGTTGCCAGCGATTCGCTCCATCCATGGTAGCTGATTCATGCAGTTCGGGATTAATACCCGAAAGCGCTGCGAAATAAATAATCGAGCCCCAGCCGATGTCCTTCAAAATGGCCGAACCAACTACAATGGAGCGAAAATATTCCTTGTGCCCCATATAAAATACCGGTTTCCCACCGAACCAGCCGACGATCTCAGCAACGATGCCCGTGGTCGGCGACAGGAAATAGATGACAAGGCCGGACATGATGACCCACGAAACGAAATGCGGTAAATACATGGTCATCTGCACGAAGCGCTGAAAAAAGCGGGATCTGATTTCATTAAGCAAAAGCGCTAACACGATCGGTGCGGGAAAAGCAAACAGCAGCAAATACAGATTCAGCAGCAGCGTATTACTCAGCAACCGATAGAAATCGGCCGAATGAAATAGCGCCTCGAAATGCTTAAAGCCCACCCAAGGACTGCCCCATATCCCGTCGATGACGCGAAAATCCTTGAAAGCGATCAGCACCCCGTAGATCGGGCCATATTTGAATACGAGAAAAAAGGCATAAGCAAACAGATAGAGCGCAAACAGCTCCCTATTTTTCATAATCGTTTTCATGTCATGTGCACTTCCTCAGGGCCAGTTGCGACTCCTCCCCGGCAGCGGCGAACGACTTGCGGCCGAGGATTCGGATTCGCTTCTCAAGCTGATTATTTTTTGAACTGCTTCTGGTACATGTCGTTAGCTTCCTTGGTCAGCTCGTCTCCGCCCTTCACTTTCCACTCCGCCACATACTTATCGAAATCGCTAAGCGGCAATTCTCCACTAATAATTTGGGCAAAATATTTTTGCGTTAGCGCCGTCAAATCCTTCTTATATTTGCCATCTGACGGAAGCGCAGCGAACAGCAGCGCATCTGTCTGGTTTGGTGCGGAAGAATAGGTGCGAACGGCTTCGTTCATCTGCGGATTGGAATATTTATCCCGGTAAGTCCGCGTCGTGATATTGCCCAGCGAGAACAATCGAATGCCAACCGCATCACGCTGTTCTTGTTTTTCGAAGCCGGTTAAAACTTTCGTCGCGCCTGAAGTCGCTCCGCTGGCTACAAAATCCCATTGTGTTCCTTTTACGCCCAAGCTCGTCATGTTGATCGTTTCTTCGTCACTGCTCTCTGCTCTCAAAATTTCAAAAATTTTGTTTAATTTAGCTGGGTCATTCTTCACCTTGTTGCCAAGCACAATGTAATTACTTTTTACTCCCCAGTCCCAGCTTCCGCTGCCGCCAGGGCCCTTCGGATTTTTACCCAGTTGGAGCTTAGCATTCGGATTGATGTCTTTCATAGCTACATTTGTGGCACCATCCGCGAGCGCTGCTTTACCGACTTGTTCTTCAATCACACCAATTCGATTGTTGTACAGCTTCTTGCGGTACGAATCTTGTGTATCCGTAATATATTCCGGATCGATCACGCCGTCAGCATACCATTTACGCAACTTCTCAAGAGCATTCTTCGCCTCCGGCATGATGGAGCCGTTCATAATCTGCCCCTGCTTTTCGTGCCACATCGTTGGTTGAACGCCATAAGCACCAAATATCGAGTAGAAGCCTGTCGACCAAGTCGACGTTGCCGTACCGGTCAAGCCGTAGGTGTCGTTCTTGCCGTTTCCGTCCGGATCCTTCTTGGCGAACGCATAAGCCGCCTGCTCGAATTCATCGAGGGTCTCCGGGAGCTTGGTGATACCGACTTTGTCGAGCCAGTCTTTGCGCCACAACATCGTAAGATCATAAGGTTTCAAATCGATAAACATCGGGACTGCCCAGAGCTTGTCGCCAAACGTTACTGTCTGGAACAGCGCCTTCGACTGCTCAACATCTTTATAGTATTCGGGCATTTTCTCTTTCACCATATTGAGATCTAGATCCATTAAGACACCTTGCGCTTGGTAGGCAGATACGTTCGATGGATCACCCAGCATGAACACATCCGGTACGTCACCGGAAGCGATACTAGCGTCGGTTACTTTAACTGGCTTGATTTTGATATTGAATTTCTGTTCAAGCCATTTCTGCACAGGCGTATCGGCAACGACCGCCGGCGCTTGGAATTGAATGCCCCACGATATTTCAATTGGTTTTGCAGCACTACTCGGTTGACTCGATACGGAAGCTGTATTCTTTTCTGTGGAACACCCACTAAGTACGCTTGCTGCCATGCTGGCTGCTAAGACGGTGAGTGCGACTGGTTTCATTTTATAGATAGGCACAATAATCTCCCCCTGGTTCACATCATGAATTCCGTTCCTTAACATGCTCTACCCCGGCCGGGAATTGGGAACGGTTACATCCTTTACGATATCCCGTGGCACGCAACTACACAATCATCTCATTCGATTTTTGTTATGTTTTTCCTTTCCGTGGCTGGTTGTATCGCATTATGTTATCCGATTTTTCGTATGTTTTTCGCCTCTCGCCTTCCCCTTATTTCATTCTGTGCTATAATTTGCTTGGTGCTGAGTACGATATCCACCCAATATTGAAAACGCTAACACTACGAAAGGAGGGTCTGGATGCCTAGTCTTCAAGTAATTCGCAACCGATCTCTCTTCGTCAAACTATTGTTATCGATGACGGCGATCGTCATTGTCACGGTTATCCTCATTTCCTCGGTCACCTATACGATTTCTGCCGATACCAGCATTCAGAACTCGATTGAATATAATCAATCCATCATGGAGCAGCAGCGGGAACTGATTCATAAAGAACTGAATGCAATACAGAATATCGCCTCGAGCATGGTCATGACCCAATCCTACCTGTATCACAAAATAAACGATAAGCTAAGCGTGTCTTCACTCATTGACTTGACACGATTCTTGGAAGAACAGCAGAAACTGAGTCCTTATATCGACTCCATTTATCTCGTATACAATAAACTTGATCTCATTCTGACCTCCCGTTCCGATATGAAAATGTCCTCGTTATCTTCCTTCACCGACCGTTCTTGGATGACGGTCATGAGTGAAGACACCGCGAACCGGACCGTGTGGCTGACTAATCGTCCTGGCAATGCGATAAAGGGGACACTTGCCACCAGTTTAATGCAGAAAATGCCGCTCATTGGTCCGGTTGATGGGGCCATCGTGATCAATTTGAAGCTTGACCTGCTCTTCAAAGAATATTTGAGCCATTATCATAATAAAAAGGGGCTGACGCTTGTCCTCGGTTCCCAAGGCGAACCTCTCTACAGTGAAACGGAAGAAGCGGCAGCGCTAATCGGGAAGCTGGATAAAAGCGTTCTATCCACTCCTGGAAGCGGATCATACGTCGACGATCGACGGTGGATCGTGACCTACACCACTTCTAGTGTGACAGGCTGGAAGTTTGTCAATTTGACCAAACGATCCGTCCTGCTTGAGGGGCTGAGCCGCATAAAAATGATTGTGGCTGCTATATCCGCTATTTATGTCACTGTTGCCATTTTGCTGCTGTTCTACATCTCACAACGACTATACCGGCCACTCAAAAGCGTTATCGCCTATATTAGTGGCGGCGATAGAGCAAGCCCAGAGGCCTCCTTGCTGGCCGCCGATGAAGCGAGCTTCATTCAGCAGGCATTCGAACGGCTTCGCCATAGCCGTGAAACCATCCTAAGCGAGAAGGAACGGGTAGAAACGTTGCTTGGCGACAACCGTTCCGCGATCAAAGAGAAATATTTGAGCGATCTCATCAAGGGACGGGCGATTTCGCAGCAAAGCAGTGGGCTAGAGAAGGATGCAGCTGAGCTTTTAGGGTTAAAACTGAATTTTGAACGATTTGCTATCTTGACGATCGAGGTCGAGGAGCAATCCCTACTGAATGACTCGACTGGCAATCTCCATTTTCATCTATTTCAATATGGCTTGATTGAAGAGCTCGGACCCGAAATCGACGGCGAAATTTTCGCTCGAGACGATGAACGCATCATCATCATTATTGTTGCTGTTCCTGCCAATCAAGACGAGGTTCCGATTGAGCTTGCTAGGAAGCTACAGCGAAATATGAAGAACCGCTACGGCATCCTTGCAACGATTGGACTTAGCCGCATCCACACAGATGTGTATTCGGCTCAAACCGCCTATGAAGAATCCGTCGAAGCGCTCAGCCTGAAAATGTATGTCGGCAAAGGCGAAATCGTACCCTATACGATCGTTAGCTCTTGGAAGCAGGATGAAGAGACTTATTTTTACCCGTACGAGTTAGAGACAAAGCTGCTTCAAGCGCTGCTTCAATTGAACGAGGACGAATGTGCGGAGACGATCAACCGTATCACGAATGAGGTAACCGCACGCAGGCTAGGGAAAGCCAACGTGCAGCAACTCTTCTTTCAATTAAGTGGAGAGATTGTAAAAACGCTGGTCCAAACCGGTGGAGATATGACCGCTGTACTCGGTGATCGACCGTTCGTGCTGTCCGGTATCCAGACGCTTCGCGATATGGAAGCACGGTTGATGGAGATGTGCACCCAAATCATTGCGCACAATCGGGAGAAGCGGTTGAAGCTGAATGATATGACTTTGCAGCTTGCCACCGAATTTATGGAGAAGAACTATAATAACAACATTACGATTGAGACGGTTGCCGGTCACGTGCAGCGAAGCACGTCCTTTTTGAGCCGTATTTTCAAGGAAACAACGGGTACAACGATCAACGACCATTTGATTCATCTGCGAATCAAACGGGCCTGTGAACTGCTGCGTCAGCCCAAATATTCGCTGGAGGACATCTGCCGTGAAATCGGCTATGCCAACGTCAGCTACTTCAGCAAGCTGTTCAAATCGCGCATGGGGAGTACGCCTGGACAATATCGGTTACTGAAGACGACGGTAGACCAGATCCCGGCGGGAGGCCTGGAGGATTCGGAATAGGAGTGGTAAGAAGAGACCGCCTCCCGAGAGAACTGTCTTGGGAATGTATAGTGGTAGAATGGGGAATGGCCCTAAAAATTAAACAGCGACAGGCTAGGACTTGAAAAGTCTTAGACTGCTGCTGTCTATTGAACTATCGTTCTGCATTAACGTAACGCACCACCATTGAAT
Organism: Paenibacillus sp. 2RAB27; assembly: GCF_052115445.1. NCBI lineage: Bacteria > Bacillati > Bacillota > Bacilli > Caryophanales > Paenibacillaceae > Paenibacillus > Paenibacillus sp. 2RAB27. The sequence goes on along the minus strand of NZ_JBFRGR010000047.1, from coordinate 7,052 downwards.
TGATTTCATCTGCAAGTTCAAGAATCTCCTTCCACCGAGATGAGTGCCGCACCGCATTAATATTCCATTCTTTACCTTGCTGAATTGCTAAAAATTCATTTCTTAAAGTTGAGCTTTTACGCATTATATCAACACTAATTAGCCCTTCTCCGACTAATTTTTTTAAGTTGTCTGTGTGTAAAAATGATATAGCACCTATATCGAACTCTTCAAAGATGTTATATTCAATCACCAAATCATCAGAGTTTATCAAATAAGTTCCGCATCTCTTTATCGTATCGACACATAGTTCATATAGTTCTTCTATTGATATACTCTCCATTACACCAATCTCCTTGCTTAATGAAACACACGATTGTAAACGACGGTTCTAAGTAAAACTAAAGTTCACCGTTAGTTTCATCCATTTCAAGTTACAACTTTTCTTTTCTAAAAGACAGAATTCTAAGTTGGTCATCATCCTTGTAATTTTTACATTTTGATAATTCAACATCAATATAATCACTATCTCTTTCGTGTATTCGAATCAATTTACAGACATATTCCGTCTTGCCTTTGTCTGTACTCCATGCATCTCGTGAGTTATCAACTATCCAATTTATTTCTTTACCATTTGAAATTACATCATGAATGGCTGGTCCGCTATCCATTCCTGGTTCTATAATCATTAGATTGTCTCCTTGCCCCTCATTAAATCTTGTTACCATTTTATCAACTCGTTCAAGGTCAGCTCTGTCAAGATGAAAAATAACTGAGTTGGTAGCAGTATCGTTCACTTTATTTGATTGATTTACAAACACAAAAATGAAGACAATCAAAACAATAATTATGAATGTCTGAGTAATAATTAAAATTTTTTTGGATTTAATATTTTTACCTCCTTCAAAGTTTTATTTACATTCTTTTACGAAAACGGCGAGAATATGTTGCGCAAATCTGCCCTTTAGCTGAGCGCGCCTTTTTAATCTTGTTGGCAATCGGATCAAGTTCTTGTCATTGCCAATTAACAAGAACTTGATCCGATTAAATAAAAAGTCCCGTTGATGTGTATTGAACAAACGTTTCTCGTTAGGGCAATGACATTTTTACTCGTATGCCTTACCAGCCAATAAAGAAGGTTGCAAGCAGAACCGTCTGGATAAAACGATATTGTTCCGCTTTCTGGATCTTTTTCCAAGTACGGATTATAAAGAAAAGACTCGTGCTGCCAGTCCAATGCATAGAGATACTCGCTTGGTTCTTCAGCTACTGCTGTTGAAACCCCCAGCTCATCGGTTAACGATGAAAGAGCTAGTCGACCCGTTTACGGGTGAGTGGTTATGACTGATAGCACAAAAGTGCTACTTTTAGATCCAAAGACTCAATTTGGATGCATTTTACAGGAAACTTGTGGATAAATGGCGAATGTTTCCATAAGGGGTTCGCCTTAACTGCAAAGAGAGGTGAAAGCTTTTGAAAGGCCTCGTCATCACAATGATTTTGCTTGCATTGCCTTTTTTGGTAGGAATCCATTTAGCTCATGCTACAGGGGTCTTGGATTCCATTGAGCCATTGAATAAAATCGCTCTACCGATAGCAGAAGCGTTGACGGACACGCTGAAGCCTATCACGGAAACGGCTGGGGAGCTGACGGACACAGTTGTGCAACCGGTCGCAAAAGCGGTCACGGACCCGCTAAAGCCTATTGCGGGAGCGGCTGGGGAGCTGACGGACACAGTTGTGCAACCGGTCGCAGAAGCGGTGTCGGACACGCTGAAGCCTATCGTGGAAGCGGCTGGGAAGCTGACGGACACAGTTGTGCAACCGGTCGCAGAAGCGGTGTCGGACACGCTGAAGCCTATCGTGGAATCGGCTGAGGAGCTGACGGGCAATGTTGTGCAACCGGTCGCAGAAGCGGTGTCGGACACGCTGAAGCCTATCGCAGGAGCGGCTGGGGAGCTGACGGACAATGTTGTGCAACCGGTCGCAGAAGCGGTGTCGGACACGCTGAAGCCTATCGTGGAAGCGGCTGAGGAGCTGACGAACAATGTTGTGCAGCCAATCGCTGAAGCGATGACGGACACGCTGAGGCCGGTCGCGGAAGTGGAAGGTGTGCAGCCGGTGTTGGACTTGGTTATTTCGCCCGCTGAGAGCGCCTCTGCGGATAAATCGCCGATCCCGAAAGCTGGTCCTTCGGGCATAGCACCTTCGACTGCCCCCTCATTGCCTGTTGCGAGCCGTTTGGAGACTGCGGGAGGTTCATACACCGCTGAAACTCAATCAATCCTGAAGCCTGCGCCGCCTTTATCAGAAAAAGGTCATCAATCGGCAATCACGAATTCGTCGAATAAATTTATGTCTGCACAAACAAGCCAATTTCCGGGAAGAGAAACGATCCCGACTATGCCGTCATCGGAACCTACGCTGCCTCCGTCTGCATCAGCTATAGGCTCGCTGTTGCCTTTGGCTGCTAGTGTCAAAGATGGCAAAGCGAAGCCTTCGTATTCGGGAAGCAATTGCAAAGCGGTGCTGATTGATAAAGCCGATGCTATGATACAGTGTAGCGTAATGTCATGGCATTGCCGGACCCGACATTACTTAAATTGGTCACATGCTCCGCCGCTGCGTCCTCCTGTAGCTCCTGCTCTCGATAATTGCTTCAGCCAATCGAGAACAAAGGAGTGTAACTTAGATGCGCTGCACAAAAGCCAAAATCATGCTAACATTAAACGACAAACTGATTATTATGAACGTTTTGGTGCAATGGTCAAAGAAGACGGAGAGTCGGTTTCAGTCCAGAATGTACCGCGAGCTGGCGAAAAAACTGATATACCAAAATGTGATAGACGCCTTCGACGGTCAGGAGCTAACCATGATGGCACTCGCTTTGGAACAGGCTGGGGACAGCTCTCCGAACCCTCGGCATAAGCGAATCTACACGCAAATGGCTCAGAAATTGATGCTTGATAAGAAAAAGTTCCACCGCATCGCATTTCAAGAGCTATCCAATCGTTATCTCTATAAGTAGATTAAAAAGCACCGCGTTGTGGGAAATTAAAGTTTCAGACTGGATACATTGAAACCATGCGGTTTTTCGCGTCACAATTCGTTAAATAAGTCTTAGACTGACCATATTATTTAGATCAACGGCAGCCATGGACGTGAAAATAGTCCTTGACTGTCGCTTTTTTATTGAACAATCGTTCTTTCTTCCCTCAGTAATCAGCCAAATGCTACGAAGCGTGAATGCAGTCTTATGCCAAGGCACCTTTCGAGCGTATTTCCAAAATTCATATATCCTCTCCTTAAAAGGTTACTATCACTTTTCCTTCGGAGTGACCAGTAGAAACTTTATTTAAAGCCATGTTAATGTCATCAAAATTATAAACTGAATCTATAGCGGGTTTAATATCTTCATCCTCAACTAGTTTCGTCAGTTTTTGTAATTGCCTGCCATTGGCGGACACGAATAAGAAGCGATATTCTTTATTCTGTTTAACTGCTAATCGATCTAAACGAGCACCTACTAAACCAAACAATAGCTTTTTCCATATTGGAAAGTTATTTTCAGCAGCAAAGCGGTAATTGGGTAAAGCCTTCAATGATACCAATTTCCCTTKGGGTTTGAGAATAGCAAGTTCCTTTTTAATTTCTTTTGCCCCCAATGTATCGATAACATAATCGATATTAGATAGCAAATCAAAATAATTTTCCTCTTTATAGTTAATGAATTGATCAGCGCCGATGGACAGTGTACGTGATCTCCCTCTTTCACTGCCGCTCGTAATCACATATAACCCCATCGATTTGGCAATCGGGATAGCCATCGTACCAAAGCCGCCAGTTCCTCCAGGAATAAATAGTTTTTTATCGGGTTGAACATGAAGTACATCATGCAAGGCTTGATATGCAGTCAAAGCCGTGAGGGGTACTGCGGCGGCCTCAGTAAAAGAAAGATTTTTAGGCATAACGGAAATCGCATCCTCATGGACTGCCGCATACTCAGCAAAAGCTCCGATTTTATTTATTGGCAGCCTCGTATAAACGGGATCTCCAACCTTGAATTTCACAACATCTTTTCCAACAGCCTCAATAACGCCGGATAGTTCGTTTCCTAAAGTTAAGGGGAAGTCATAATCGGCAATCATGCGAATACTACCATTTAAAATAAGAATGTCTAAGGGATTTACACCTGCAGCTTTTACTTTGATAAGAACCTCATGGTTATTGATTTCCGGTATTTTTATATTGTTTATTTCTAATTGGATTTGTTTAGAATATTTTTCCATTTGTGCTGCTTTCAATTCTTCATCTTCTMCTTTTCTCATCTATCTTAATTCCACATTCGTTTATTGGAAAAATTGATGGCGCACTTTAACTTGCACGCCATCATAAAGCAATATCCATGTTATTCTTTACTGTTGTTGAGTTCTTTCATCGTAGGATAATCTGTGTAACCCTCGCTTCCGTTACCAGAATACAATGTTTTACGATCTGCTTCATTCAAAGGAAAGCCTTCTTTAATACGTTCAACTAAGTCCGGATTAGCTAATGACCATACCCCGACTGGCGCCATATCAGCAAGGCCATTATCAATATCTACACTAAGATCTTCTAGAGCCCGTCCAGCTCTATTGACTAATAATGGATTTGGCCAGATGTTGCGAATTTCACGGAGCAGTGTTTCGTCCCCTAAATGCATAACATGGAGGTAAGCTAAATTATATTGAGCTAATTCTTTTACAAGGTGAAGATAAACTTCAGGACCGTGTTCGCCCTCATCAATTCCGTTAAGAGGTGTTCCCGGCGAAATACGGAAGCCTGTTTGTTCTGCTCCAATTTCTTCAACGATTGCTTTCGTTACTTCAATTGCAAAGCGAGCACGGTTCTCTATCGATCCACCGTATTTATCCGATCGTGTATTAGAATTCTCCCCAATAAATTGATTAATCAGATAACCATTTGCTCCATGAATTTCAACGCCGTCAGCTCCTGCTTTAATAGCTGCCGCTGCTGCTTTCCGGAAGTCTGCAATTGTCGTCTGGATATCTTCTTCACTTAACTCTCTTGGAACGGGTATTTCCTGCATCCCTTTAGCCGTAAACATTTCTACACCAGGTGCGATCGCAGATGGTGCAACGGGTTGACGATGATGTGGTGTATTGTCGGGGTGCGAAACACGACCGACATGCATTAATTGGATAAATATAAATCCACCTGCTTCATGTACCGCATCCGTAACCTTTTTCCAACCTTCAATATGCTTTTCCGTATAGATACCCGGTGACCTTAAGTAACCTTGACCATCATCAGAAGGTTGTGTGCCTTCAGTAATAATTAAACCCATCGATGCTCTTTGAGCATAATAATGGGAAGTTAGCTCTCCCGGCGTACCATCCTCTTGCGCTCTACTTCGTGTCATTGGTGCCATCGCTAACCGATGGGGTAATTCCAGGTTGCCAATTTTCGTTTTGCTCCACAGTTTTTCCATTTTAAAAACCCCTCTCTGAATTGAGTTTATTTTATTAACTCCAATGTTTCTTTCGATTATCGCTCCACTTTAGCCAGTGCGGATCAGACCGCATTTGTCATGAGCTTGTGAGGCAGCAACCGCGGCAAGAACGCCATGAACTTGTTGCGCCCCCTGTTATGATTAAAGTCTTGCCCCGCGAATTCGCGATATCCTATATCAGCCACCTGCCCAACCTCCATGACGCCGCTTCTAAACAGCTTTGAGGTGGCTAGCCCGTGTCGATCATATTCGTCTCTTGCTCCAGCTGTGTCTCCAAGAATTCCCAGTACAAGCCGAAGCCCGCATTATTAACAAGAAAGTCGACGGTGATCCCTTTTTCTTTAAGCTCCCTGTAGATTTCCTCCGCCATGCCAGGTAACGCAACATCTTTGGCGATGTATGTCGTTTGGACACGGTACTTTTCCCGATCCCTCGCGAGATCCACGAGCTTGTCCTCGCTGCGTGCGACCAGCACCAAGTCGTATCCGTCTTTGGTGAAACGATCCGCCAGCTCTTTTCCAATTCCGCCCGACGCTCCGGTAATTAGTACAGTTTTGCTCATCATTTAAGCTGTGGGTAAATAGCAGCTACACCGCCAGCGAGAGCACGCTGGAGTTGACGGCTCGGTTCGTCAGCAAGAATTTCAAAGCTATCGGACTCTATTCCATCAATTGCAATTTTTGCAATATCAGCAGGGTTGGACTTCGGAGCTTCAACGCCTGACGTCATGTCTGTATCCATAAAGCCCACATGCAAGCCAGCTACTCTCACATTTTGAGGATACAGATTTAAGCGCAACTCGTTCGTCATTGCCCACGCAGCCGCCTTTGCAGCCGAATAAGCGCCTTCACTCCCMCCACCACTGAACCATGATAATGCTGAAAGGATATTCAGTATGGATCCTCCACCATTATTAATAAGAATAGGTGCGAAATTGCGAATCATGGATAATGTGCCAAAGAAGTGCGTATTAAATTCCAACTGAATTTGATCGAGATCACCGTCAAGCAAAGTAGCGCCTGTAGCCGATCCTGCATTGTTGATCAGAAGCGTTACATCTTGAGCGGCTATAGCAGCTGCAGCTACCTCTTGAGGGTTCGTAATATCAAGCTTTACAGGAATTGCACCGGGAATGTCAATGGACTGCGGATTTCTTGCTCCGGCATACACCTTAGCCCCTCTGGATAGAAGTTCAAGGGCAAGATGGCGACCAAAACCTCGGTTCGCGCCAGTGACAAATGCAACTTGTTGAGAAATATTCATTTTCATGTGCTCCTTTTATTGTAGTCTGTTTATGAAATTGTTTTGTTTTCTTGAAGCTATTCGGTCTGCGTTTTGATACGTAGTAAGTACGGTAAGCGAGTTTGACTCGATACTTGTTTTTTAATGAGAACGATCATTCTCAATATCGTAAAAAAAACTACGACTGACCAATTAACGCACAAGCCCTCGATTCAATATCTTTGAGGTATTGGATAGGGTTTCTTCTAAAGCGTTGACGCTTAATTCCTTCATGAAGACGCTCGTTCCACCTGTCACGTTCTTGAGCAAAAGTGCTGTA
>NZ_JBFRGR010000046.1:0-70670 GCF_052115445.1 Paenibacillus sp. 2RAB27 | reverse complement strand
CCCTTATCCCTTATCCCTTATCCCTTATCCCTTATCCCTTATCCCTTATCCCTTATCCCTTATCCCTTATCCCTTATCCCTTATCCCTTATCCCTTATCCCTTATCCCTTATCCCTTTTGCATTATAGGTTGTCTCCCCGTAAAATAAAAACTACCGCATTTTTTTCAAAAGGCAGTAGTTTCTATAGGGAAATTCCTTGTTTCCACAGGTCATGGAGTTTACCCGCAACCTGCGGCAGCTCGTTAATCAAATAAGGAGCTATAGATGAGCTTGCTAGCAGCTTCTGGGAGCCGTCTGATGGAATGATGGTCATGACATTTACAGCAATTACAATGATGAGCAGCGCTTCTGCTAACCCCAGTAATGCGCCGCTCCAACGGTTAATGGCACTTAGTCCTGGCGTTTTGGCAAGAAGATTCAAGGCTCTGCCGATGACCATAAGTGCAAGTTTGACACCAAAAAACAGGAGCGCAAAGGCAATGGCATTTAGAATATAAGTATCTAAATTGAGTCCTTTTACGATGAATTCATATTTTTGATAATTTTGATAAGTTGGTAATGAGATCGCGCTCTTGAGTAACGGAGCAAGATCCTTGTAAAAATAAAAGGCAACTAGATAAGCTAGGATCATACCCGAAATAGAAACGATTTGTGAAATAAATCCTCTAAAGTAGCCAATCAACAGTCCTAAGGCAATGACCGACATTAAGACGTAATCCAATAGGTTCACTGTCACTTAGGGCTACCCAATTGGACTATCGGCTTCTACAAGCTCAATCCATTCGTTATATTCGATTTGAAGCTTCGCATATTCTTCACGCAATTTCCGATATTCCTCTTTGACCGCATGAAGTTCTTCTTGTTGAGCTTCGTCGTTCATGCTCAGCTGTAGAAGTTCTTCCTTTTCCTGCTGTGCTTGAGCCCAAATAAGTTCTTTCTCTTCTTCGAACTCTTGTGCTCGTGTTTCTCGTTCCGTCTGCATTTGTGCAAGTAATTGTTCAATTTTCCCTTGATAATGCTGAATGATCGCTGCCTTTTGCTCCTCAAGCTGTTGTTGGAACGATGCTTGTTGTTTGTGATAGTGACCTTCTAGATCACCCTTCGCCTCTTCGAATCGGCGGGCTTTAGCCTCTTCTTCTTCCTGATATAGCAACGCGAGCGAGTCGATATCCTCTTTATGAGCGCTTGCTGCTACTTCTAACTCAGTTTGGTGTTTTTGTTTAATCACATGAATCTCAGCATGGTGGCCTCGCACAATGGCTGCTATTTCGTTATGATTTTTCGTATTGTTCAAGGTTAATTCATCTCGGTGCTGCTTAGAGAGCGATTCCAATTCATTTTGATGTTTCTCTGAAATTGCACTCAGTTCATTTTGGTGTTTATTTGTGAGTGAAGCAATCTCATTTTGATGATTTTCTGTCAATGAAGCAATCTCGAAATGGTGCTCATCCATTTGATTTGCTAATTCACTTTGGAGTTTATCCGTAATTACTGTTAACTCCGATTGGTATTCTTCCGAAATTGTTTCAATTTCATTGAGATGACTATCTGAAATAGCTACTAATTCTGCTTGATGCTCTTCTGTCATGAGTGCGATTGCCACTTGTTGTTCTTCAGTCAAGATTGCGATGGCAAATTGATGTTCCTCTGCCAAAAGTGCTATTGCAGCTTGATGACCGTCTGTAAGTGTCTCGATAGCGGATTGATGCTCTTGTCTCAAAGACGCTAGTTGAGATTGATGTTCTCGAGCCATGGAAGCTTGTACTTCCTGGTGTTGCACGGTTATAGATTTGATTTGTGCTTGGTACTGCTTATGAATGACATCGATATCAGATCCACTTTGCTTGGATAGTAATGCCAACGCTTCTTGGTGCTGAAGTTCTGCGTTTTCTTTATCTTGCAGATGTAACTGGATAAGAGATTGTTTCTCTTCTTCAAGTTGTTGGTGCAAACTTTCATTTTCTTTGCGATGTGCGTCCGCGATGGCATCTAACTCAACTTTATGTTGTTCAGTTAACTTTAGAAGCTGCTGCGATTTATGTTGCTGCGCTTGCTCAAGCTGCTTTTTGCTTTGTAGATGCTGTTGCTTTTCTTGATCAAGCAGCTGCTTGCTTTGTTGATGCTGTTGTTTTTCTTGGTCAAGTTGCTGTTTGACTTGTAAGGCTTGGCGTTTCTCCTGGTCAAGCTGTTGCTTGAGTTGATCTATTTGTTTATTTGCTTGCTCTTGTTGTTGTTTCACTTGATCATTCTGTTGTTTAGCTTGTTCGATCTGTTGCTTGGATTGTTCGATCTGTTGTTTCGTTTGATCAATTTGTTGTTTGGCTTGAACCTGCTGTTGCTTTGCTTGTTCCAGTTGTTGCTTGGTCTGGTCTAACTGTTGATTACCAAGTTCATATTTCTGTTTCATTTGCAGCATTTGCTGATTCGATTGTTCTTGTTCTTGTCTTACCTTACTAATTTCTTGCTTATATTGTTTTTCTAGTTCTGGGATTTGTTCCAACTTCCCTTTTTGCTCAGCGAGTAAGGCTTGGTTCTTGTCGTCCTCTTGCTTCAATTCATGATACCGTGTTGTTAGCTTCTCGTAGGCGATTTTCGTCGCTTCCTGCTCTTTCTGAACTTTGCTAAGCTCTTCCAAAATTTCATTCATTCGGAAGCACTCATCAGCCATGTTTACTGCGGCTAAAACAGCGATCCGCTGCGAATCCAAACGAGGGTAACCTTTGGCAATACGGAACATTTGGTCATTCACATATTCTGCAACGGCCTTCATATGGTTGGTGCTTGTATCTGCTTTGAGCTTGTATTGGTGTCCATATATATCAACAGTAATTCTTGTTTTATCTTCAGTAGTCAAATTAAAATCCTCCCTTAAGATGAAAGGCTGGCCCTATCGAGAATAATTTCGATAAGACCAGCCTATATTCCTGCAACCTATAAGGAAAGTTACACTATTTTCTTAACTCTGCCTCAAATTGTTGTTCAAGTGTTGTCACAACTTTGGCGTGAAGTTCAGTTACTTCTTCATCAAGCAAAGTTCTGTCAGCATGACGGTACACAAGTGCGATTGCTACGCTTTTACGATTAGCACCAAGGCGCTCTCCCGTGTAGATATCAAATACCTGAATGGACTCCAACAATTCCCCTGCAACTTTAGAAATCGCTTGCTCCATAAGTCCAACTGGGACGCTTGTATTCACTACTACTGCAATATCACGTCCGATAGACGGATAACGAGGTAACAGCTTATAAACAATCTCCTCGCCAGCAGTTTCCAAGATAGGCGCTAGTTCAACTTCAAGCACATAAGTATCGTCCAGATCACGCTGTTGTTGCGCAGTCGGATGTAGTTGACCTACACGACCAATTACTTTTGGACCTTCAGCGGAAGCTAGTGAGATTTCTGCAGTACGACCAGGGTGGAAGCCTTCTGGTGCTGCGGACGTATATGTCAGTCCCTTAATGCCAAGGTACCCCACTAAACGATCAAAAATCCCTTTGATGTCGTAGAAATCAACAGCTTCTGCCTTCTGAGCCCAGTGAGCTTGTCGGCGTTTGCCTGTCAATACGATAGACAGTAACAGCTTTTCTTGCGGTAGAGCCGTAAGCGCTGCTTCGTCCGTAATAAATGCTTTGCCAATTTCGAAAATGGCGACATCATCCATTGTACGATTGCGATTATAGCTAACAACATCAAGCAAATGTGGTACTAAGCTTGTGCGCAGTTGACTGCGGTCTTCGCTCATCGGCATCGCGAGTGAAATCGGCTTCGCTGCCCGGTATAAACCAGGAATAGCATCGACTTGTGCTTGTGGATTCGCTTCAGCATCTGTGCCACCGTGTGAACGCGGGTTGGTGAAGGAATACGTAATCACTTCATTCAATCCGCTTTGTGTCAAAATATTGCGTGTAATCCGGCGGATGGATTGCTCTTTGGATAGAGACCCTGGCGTCGTAACACCGGTCATCAAGGTTGTCGGGATGTTATCGTAGCCGAAGAGACGTGCCACTTCTTCGATCAAATCGACATCACGCGTAATGTCTCCACGGCGGCTCGGCACATGCACGAGCAGCTTGCCTTCGCCAGCTTGCTCGAATGTGAAATGCAAGCGCGATAGGATTTGCTCCATCTCGGTCAAGGAAAGCGCTGTGCCGAGATAGTTGTTCACGCGGTCAGCTGCAAGCTCGATGCTGACCGACTTATGCGTTCCGCTAGCGGCTTCTACGATGCCGTCAGCGACTTTACCGCCTGCGTATTGCGCAATCAGCGCAGCAGCACGGTTCAACGCCGGAATCACCGATTCCGGGTTCACTTCTTTCTCGAAGCGAAGGCTCGCTTCCGAGCGAAGACCTAACTGGCGCGATGTGCGGCGCACAGAGCTGCCAGCGAACTTCGCGGATTCAAGCAGGATCCGCGAAGTTCCATCCGTCACTTCGGAGTTGGCTCCGCCCATAACTCCGGCGATCGCCACAGGCTTGGTGCCGTCCGTGACGAGCAGCATGTGCGGTTCTAGGGTACGTTCCACATCGTCAAGTGTAACGAGCTTCTCGCCAGCTTCAGCGAGTCGTACGTCGATGTGTCCGTTGTTTAGTTTCTCCGCGTCGAACGCGTGAAGCGGCTGGCCGTATTCCAACATCACGAAGTTGGTGATGTCGACGATGTTATTGATGGGGCGGATGCCCGCAGCCATCAAGCGATTCTGGATCCACAGCGGTGAAGTGCCCACGCGCACGCCTTCGATCAGGCGAGCCGCGTAGTGCGTGCACTGTTCCGTCGCTGTGATCTTCACGCTGATGCGGTCCGCAGCTTTCACGCCGACAGTTCCTGCCGCTTGAAGCGCAGCTTCCGCATCTGGCAGTTTAACTTCGCGGCCAAGGATCGCCGCGATCTCGTATGCCGCTCCGAGCATGCTCAAGCAATCGGAGCGGTTTGGCGTCAAGTCGAGCTCCATAACTTTATCGCTAATTGCCAATACATCTAGAATCGATTGGCCAATTTCTGTATCTTCAGGCAAGACCAAGATACCTTCTTGAATTTCTTTTGGAAGCAGTTTATCGTTCAATCCTAGTTCTTTCGCGGAGCAGATCATCCCTTGGGATTCTACACCGCGCAGCTTAGCGCGCTTGATTTCCAGTCCACCCGGAAGGACAGCACCGATCATCGCAACAGGAACCTTTTGACCAGCATCAATATTTTTGGCACCACACACGATTTGCAAGTCTTCGCCTTGCCCAGCATCGATCACACAAACGCTCAGTTTGTCAGCATCCGGATGCTTCTCACGGGATTTTACAAATCCAACTACAACATGCGATACACCTTTATTACGATCCTCGACGATATCCACTTCGATACCGCTGCGGGTTAATTTTTCAGCTAATTCTTCGGCAGTGAAGCCAGTAACGTCAACATATTCCGATAACCATTGATAAGAAACTTTCATGCTTTATACCCTCCTTTTCCTAATGCTTACACATGTAAAAATTGCTTTAAGAAGCGCAAATCATTCGTATAGAAATGACGAATATCTTCGATACCATATTTCAACATAGCGATACGCTCAACACCCATACCGAATGCGAAGCCTGTGTATTCCTTCGGATCATAGCCACCCATTTCAAGAACTCGCGGATGAACCATGCCCGCTCCGAGAATTTCCAACCAACCTGTTTGCTTACACGTACGACAGCCTTCACCGCCACACATTGCACAGCTCACATCGACTTCAACACTCGGCTCTGTGAACGGGAAAAAACTTGGACGCATGCGGATTTTGGTCGCTGGGCCATACATTTCTTGTACGAACTGAAGCAATGTCCCTTTGAGATCACTCATCCGCACGTTGCGGTCAATGACCAAACCTTCAATTTGTTGGAACATGTGCGAATGAGTGGCATCGTCGTCATCGCGGCGGTATACTTTGCCTGGGCAGATGATTTTGATCGGCACTTCACCTTTGCGCTTCTCCATCGTTCTTACTTGAACAGGGGATGTTTGCGTACGCATCAAAATTTCTTCCGTAATATAGAACGAATCCTGCATATCACGAGCCGGATGATCCTTTGGCAGATTCAAAGCTTCGAAGTTGTAATAGTCTTGCTCAACCTCTGGACCTTCTGCAACGGTGTAGCCCATCCCGATGAAAATATCTTCAATCTCTTGAATAACTTTGCTTAGCGGATGTACAGCACCTTGCTGGGAAGGACGTCCTGGTAACGTAACGTCGATCATTTCAGAACGAAGTCTGTTTTCAGTTTCTTCCTTCGTGTACGCTGCTTGTTTCTCTTCAATAACAGCCTCGATCGCTGCGCGAACATCATTCGCTACTTGGCCGATGACCGGTCTTTCCTCAGCACTTAACGCGCCCATGCCGCGAAGAACCTCGGTTAACGGTCCTTTTTTGCCCAAATATTTAACTCTTAAATCGTTCAGCTCCTGCTGACTTGCAACAAAGCTTAGCTCCTGCAGCGCTTCCTGCTTCAAAGCCTCTAACCGCTCTTTCATCGAAATCCCTCCTGATTTAGGCCTCTGAATCGCCCTTTATGAAAACACAAAAAAGACTTTCCGCTCCCTCGCAAGGGACGAAAAGCCGTGGTACCACCCTAATTAGATTCGTCTATGTCCAGTTGACAAATAAACGAGTCTCACTTCATTCCAGATAACGGACGATGTGTCCGGTTCCCTCTACTGAGAAGCTACTTAGCGCTTCTGTTCAAAGGACTGCTCGGGAGCGAACTTCCGCAGCCTGATTCTCGGGGCCAGCTCTCAATCATCGGCTTTCCCTCCCTGTCAAGAAGCACTGCATACTCTTCTCCGTCAAAGCATTTCCACGTATATGTACCAGTTATTATATGCAAGATACAAAGGATATGCAAGTACATCACTCCTTGGTTTTCTGAAATTTTCAGAAATGACCTATTGACTTCATTCATCGACAGGTTTATATTTTACTTAAACAGTTTAACTATTACTTGATTTAATTATTATATTGTTTAATTATTAGACAATTCTAACAATTTATTAGGAGGTCTTGACTTGGAAGATGAATTGACGGACTATACCAATCGCTTCCGCACAGCATTTGAGACAGCGCATCGCAGATTAGCTCACGTGGTTATTGCCGAAATAGACTCAGAACTAACACCGCGGCATTTATTTATGTTAGCGATGATCTCAAAGGAACAATCACCGAAACAATCTCAACTTGCTGAGAAATTAGGTGTAAAGCCCAGTGCAATAACTGTCATGATTGATCGGCTTGTCCAAAGTGGGCATGTAATACGTAAGCATCATGAGACTGATCGTCGTATTGTACTCGTTGAAAATACGCCTAAGGGAGATGAGATTCTCGCTGAAGCCACCGAAATTCAGAAGAAAGTAATTGCCCGTGGATTATCGCAGCTTCCGCCTGATGAACTTCATATTTTCGTAAATGCATTCGAAAAATTTACTTCATTTTATTAATTTTCATTTCATCTAAGGAGTGATACAAATGGAATCTATTCAAAAAGCAGCGCCTAAGGATGTCTCCGAAGCTGCTGCGCCTGAGCTCAAAAATAGGGGACTCCTCCTCACTGGCTTGATCATTGCCATGCTCTTCGGAGCCTTGGACGGTACGATTGTAGGAACAGCCATGCCGCGTATCGTCGGTGAATTCGGCGGACTCGGGCTGATGACCTGGTTAACGACAGCTTACATGCTGACTTCCACGGTTATCGTACCCATCGCTGGTAAACTGGCTGATTTAATAGGCCGCCGCGTCATTTATGTAACAGGACTCATCATCTTCATCGTTGCTTCAGCGCTTTGCGGTATGTCGCAGAACATGACTGAACTTATCTTATTCCGCGGTCTGCAAGGTCTTGGCGGTGGTATCATGATGCCAATGGCCATGATTATTATCGGGGATTTATTCACTGGTAAGCAGCGTGCCAAATGGCAAGGTGTTTTCGGAGCGATCTTTGGTTTATCCTCCGTAATCGGGCCGCAAGTCGGTGGCTGGATCGTAGATGCTTGGGACTGGCGTTGGGTGTTCTACATCAACCTGCCTGTTGGTATTCTAGCAGTTATTTTGATCGCAATTGCTTTGCCGAAGCATAAATCAGTAGGAAAAGTTAAGTTCGATGTACCAGGTATCGTCACGATGATTGTCGGTGTAGTGAGTTTACTTCTTGCGCTCACATTTGGCGGTAGTGAGTATGCTTGGGGCTCTTGGCAGATTATTGGTCTGTTCATACTAGCTGTCGTATCATTAGTTTCGTTCGTCTTCATTGAAAGTAAAGCACAGGAGCCAATCCTTCCAGTTCGTTTGTTCAAAAATAGAACCTTCTCCACCATAAATGGCGTAGGCTTCCTGATGGCGGTTGGCATGTTCGGTGCAATTATGTTCGTTCCGCTCTTCATGCAAGGGATTGTCGGTATTAGCGCGTCCGCTTCTGGAACTGTCATGACACCGCTTATGATTACAATGATTGCTGCCAGCGTCGCTTCAGGCCAATTAATTGATAAGATTGGTGTTCGCAGACAAATGCTCATCGGTATGATAGTCATGGCTGTTGGCTTTGTTTTACTTAGCACAATGGGTATTTCTACAACGAAGTTGATAGCTTCTAGCTACATGGTTCTACTCGGTTTAGGAATGGGGCTTGTCATGCCAATTCTGACTCTCGCTTTACAAGAAAGCTTCCCGAAATCGGAGCTTGGTGTTGTAACGTCTTCCAGCCAATTTTTCCGTCAAATTGGTGGTACTTTCGGGATGACGATTCTCGGCGCTATTATGAATCATAAATCAACAGTTTTACTTGAACAAAATCTAGAGCCAGTAGTGAAACAGTTCCCCGCGGAAGTAGGGAGTCCGTTAATTGATATGATCCATAAAAACCCGCAATCGCTTTACTCCTCCCTATTAAGTCCTGAGCAGTTGGCCAAATTGCCAAAAGAATTAGTGGAGAAGTTGCCAATTATTAAAGATGCGCTTATTTCCTCTCTCCATCAAGTGTTTATCTACGGTCTGGTATTCGTGCTACTCGGCGCGGTCCTTACGCTTTTCGTTGGGAACATCAAGCTTTCCGACCGTAAAAAGAAAAAAGAAGATGACGGTGAAGATGAGAACCAGGTTTCTCCTCATCTTGCTCATTGAAAAAAGCTCCCTTCCTCTAAATGAGGTTGGGAGCTTCTTTTCACTTAATCAATTGTCCCGATCTGGCTCAAAGGGAAAATTCGAAACACGGCTTTGCCGATAATATCCTTTTCAGCTACAAAAGGTGTTAGCGGCCACAAATGAGAATCATAACTGTCATTGCGATTATCGCCTAAGAAGAAGTATTTGCCTTCCGGCACAGTCACTTGATGGAAAGTATATGTCATAGGCGCTTGGATATAGGGCTCGTCTACCTTCGCGCCGTTCCTATATAAAGCCCCATCTTTGACTTCAATCGTATCGCCAGGCAATCCAATCAGACGCTTCACATAACGATCCTCATTTCCCTCGATTGGCGGCCAAAACACAACGATATCGCCGAATTCAAAGTCGGTTAATGGCTTCATTTTCTCAACAATCAGCTCATCTTGTAATTGAATAGTAGGCAGCATCGAACCAGTTGGAACTGTCATTGCTTGCGCAACATAGGTATTGACGACAAGTGCGATAATGATTGCAAACGCTATAGTAGGCACCCATTCTTTCAATAGGCCTAGCACATATTTTTTGAACAATAGAAACAACATCCTTTCGCCTTAAATTATTCCTATTTACACAGTAACCCATTTATGAAAAGCTTACATTAAGGTGAGATAAAATAAAATGTTGTTGTATAATGAATTTGGATACCCTATATAAGGAGAGTGCTACACATGAAATTTCGTAGACTTGGCAAAACAGATCTGAAAGTTTCCATCGTTGGTGTTGGTACTTGGCAATTCGGCGGTGAGTGGGGATTAACCTATACACAAGCAGAAGCGGACGCGATTTTGGATCAAGCTGCTGAGCTTGGTATCAACTTAATAGATACGGCAGAATGCTATGGTGATCACCTTTCCGAGTCATTCATCGGTAATTATTTATCCCGCCGCGATCGCTCTAAGTGGGTTGTAGCGACAAAATTCGGTCATCATTTCCATGACTTATTCACACGAACTGATGAGTTTAGCGCTGAATCTGTCATCAAGCAGCTTGACGCATCTCTACATGCTTTACATACGGACTATATTGACTTATACCAATTCCATTCCGGACCTGATGCTTTATTCGATAATGATCATCTATGGACGATCTTAGATAAACAAGTACAAGCTGGCAAAATCCGTCACCTAGGCACGTCGATCGGCAGCAATGCCAATATCCATCAGACTGCCGCTTCTACGAAGGTGAATTCCAAAGCGATTCAAGTTGTCTACAACCGTTTGGATCGTGCGCCAGAGGATCAGGTTTTCCAATCTTGTATCGATCAAGACCTCGGCGTACTCGCACGTGTTCCGTTAGCTAGTGGCTATCTCAGCGGTAAATATAAGCCAGGTGCTGTATTTAGTAACACGGACGTTCGTCATCGTCACGATGCTGACAGCGTGAGACAGAAGCTAGAGGAAGTTCAGCGCATTCAGCAAAACGAAGTGCCTGAAGGCATGGATATGGCCAAGTGGGCACTGGCTTGGTGCTTGAAGCATGACGCGGTTACATCCGTTATTCCAGGCTGCAAGAACCCAGAGCAAGTCATTGCGAATGCAGCAGCGACAGAGCTGATCAGCGACAATCATCCGCAGGCTTGGAAAGCCTAGAGAAGAGGAAGGACTGACTTCGCCATGCTTCACCAACAGCACGATGAAACCTGGAAGAAGCTTCATAGCCACATCGACGAATGGGTTGCTGTTAGTACAACGCATACGTCAGAAGGTCATGTCGCTTCCTATATCCCCGAGCTAGCTAACGCTTCTGGCGATATTCTCGGTATATGCATCATGGATAGCGAAGGACAAACAATCCTATCCGGTGATTCTGACTTTCGCTTCACCTTGCAAAGTATTTCGAAAGTTTTTTCACTCATTCTTGCACTCATGGATAATGGCGAAGACGTTGTATTCTCCAAAGTTGGGATGGAGCCGACAGGCGATGACTTCAACTCGATGCTGAAGCTCGAGCT
Organism: Paenibacillus sp. 2RAB27; assembly: GCF_052115445.1. Lineage (NCBI taxonomy): Bacteria > Bacillati > Bacillota > Bacilli > Caryophanales > Paenibacillaceae > Paenibacillus > Paenibacillus sp. 2RAB27. The sequence goes on along the minus strand of NZ_JBFRGR010000046.1, from coordinate 59,536 downwards.
TATCGAGCCGGGCATCCCTTTCAATCCGCTCATTAATGCGGGAGCCATTGCGATCTCTTCTTTAATCGCTGGGAATAGCACGGATGAACAGGTTGATCGGATCTTGCATTTTTTCAGAGATATTGCGGATAACCCTTCGCTCTCCATTAATCAAAATGTATTCAAGTCCGAATCAGATACCGCTCACCGCAATCGGTCTTTAGCTTATTTTCTCAAGGATAACGGTGTATTGGACAAAGAAGTTGATGATATCCTTCGTGTGTACTTCAGTCACTGCTCCATCGAAGTGAACTGCACAGATCTTGCGCGGATGGCGCTCGTACTCGCTCATAACGGCGTGGATCCAATCCGCAAGCAACGTCTCATTCCGCGGCGCTTCGTGCAAATTGCTAAGACCTTCATGTTTACCTGCGGGATGTACAATGCCTCTGGTGAATTCGCCATGAATGTTGGGCTGCCTGCGAAGAGCGGCGTGTCCGGCAGCATCCTGACGATGGTGCCGGGGCAATACGGCATCGGTACCGTTGGACCCGCACTGAAACGTAAAGGCAACAGCACGGCAGGTGTGCATCTGCTTGGCATTCTATCGCAGGAGTTCGACTGGAGCATGTTTTAACGAACCTACTTCCATGCGTACAAAAAGAACCTTCCCTTCTGACTATCTTCAGTCGCAGGGAAGGTTCTTTCTTACCACACCTTATTGCATCGATCTCTTGATCCGTTGAAGGGCTTCTATCAATTCATCCACTTCATGCTCATTCAATCGAATTGTCACATAGTTCGGTGAAATGCCGCCGTCATTGACTTCAATTAGAGCGGAATCATCTTTGTCATCGAGTTTAACGGAAAGATGGTCTTTATCTAGGATTTGAACCCAAGCCATGGTTATCCTCCTCGCATAGTCAATCTACCTTTTCAAACTTAATACACAATGAAGTCTTTGGTATACACGGTCTCATTATCTTCCGTATCCATGACGCGCATTTCTAACTCCCAATTGCCTCTAAATGGCAGGTAAGGCCCTTCCGATTTGTAACTATATTTAGCAAAACCGTAGGACTCCTCTTCCTTATTATCTGTATAGATCGTTAATGGAATAGAAATCGGAGCAATCTCTTTATCATCCTTATTATGCAAAATCAAAAGAACCTGCTTAGGTTGACCTGATTTTTCAGGCAGCCATACTTTGGCAACGAAGTTGTTATTGCCTGGAATTTTAGGCGTAATATCGACCGAAACATGGACCTTTTCTCCCATCTGATGCCACTGAAGCGGCGCATTCGCAGGAATTGGTGCCATATAGGTAAGCAGTCCGACAAGCACAACAATGATGACCATAAGGGATAGATCTAGCTTGACCCAAACGATCGATTGATTGACTTGCTTTTTGCGTAGGAAGAGTCGAATCACGAACCCCAGCACGGCCACAAGCACCACTACGCCTACCTTCACAAGCAGGAGAATTCCCCACGTTGTGTAAGTCAAGTAACGCAGACTCGGTAAGAATAGCAAAACTGACAGGATCCCTGAAACAGTTAAAACAATAATCGAGATCAGTGCAAATTTGGAAAACTTCTGCATGTAACTGCCTAGCCCCGTCTTGTTATGGCGCCATTTCGCATACAGCAGAATTAATCCGCCAACCCAACAAGCTGCGGCTACAAGATGAATAAAATCGAGTCCAATCGTCGCCCACAGAGGTGAGAAGGAGGCTGCGTGGCCGCTGAAGCTTTTGACTGCCAGAAGAGCCAAAGCCCAACTCACATCCAACCATGCCGCCCTGCCCAGTAGTACAAAGCCGATGAATGATAAAACAAGAAGCAGTACCCAAGATATCCCGATATTGGTCGCGCTCAGCAGCTGCCATATTTCATCCACACCACCGCCGCCCAATAGATCCTCAATATGTGTGAAAATGAGCAGTAATAGGGCAACAATATGTCCGCGTTGAAGATTGAGCGACCAACTTGAGACCGATTTCTGAGCTTCCTCACCTTGAGTTCTCACCAATCGTAACCAGAATGCCCAACCCGTCAAGGCCAACAGCATCAGAAACCATAAGCCGCGGGAAGCGTATTGCAGCAGCCCCTTGGTCGTCAGCGGTCCTGCGCTGTGATCGTGTCCTGTATGTGCGGATGGTACATCAAGTAGATCCTCCTGAGGCGGATTCCCAACCGTGATCGGATAACTTCCACCCACAGGATGACCATCCGCTGAAATGACGTGATAACTAATCAAATACACGCCTTCTGCCAACTTCGGCACATCCAGCTTGATACCCATTTGATCCTTATTCATCATCGCTTTGCGATTCGTTACTTCCGCTCCGCTATGATCATAAACCTTAATATAAAAGAGTCCGCTGTCTAATTGTTCATTGAACGTGACGGACACCACAGCTGGCGAGCTTTCAAGCTTTGCTCCCGCTTCTGGTGTCGCTTCAACTAGAGAAGCATGCGCAGAGACGGATTGGGGCGCAAGGACAGCACTCATCAGCATGATCGCTAACACAGCAATCACGCCTAGCGGCATCCGCAGGAACCAAATTTTACTTCGTTGATGTAATATTCCCATTCGTATCCCTCTAATCCGCTATCGGTCTACGGCCAGCAAAACCATCTTGCTCGCCGTGATAATAACGAATCCTATCCTCTCCTTGCTTCCAACACAGCAACACTTCCTGTCCATTCATGAACGCCGGGAAATCAACAAGTCCCGTATCGATATCCTTCAGCTCAATTCCCGTCTTTTGAAAACTTTGAATAAGTCCACGCGCTTCAAGTTGAAGAAATTCAAGCGCAGCTTCCATAACGAAAAAGGGATCCTTCTCCGTGCTAGGCTTTTCCGCATATTCATTCTTCTTATGGCGCAACTCCATATATTTGTCCTCGAATTCACGCTTCAAGGCTTGCATCTTCTTCAATTCCTGATCAACAAATGGCAATAAATGATTGGCCTCTTCCAAAGAGAACCATCTCTTCTCCGACATAACGCACCTCCATATCCTTTATTTTAGCAAAAAAACAAACGAACTACGAATTCCACTATTCCGTCTCAGCCTTATCGTAAGCGTGATGATGCCCATGATGATGGCTGTGTCCATGTCTTTGACTATGCTCGTCCACATGCGTAACAGACAGCTCAGCGTAGGCAACACCTTTTAACACTTGTATGCGCTGCTGCAGCTCCCGAAGCTTCTGAACTTCACCGCGAACGACGAGTATTTCCAAGCATTGCTGATGGTTTAAATGGATATGCATCGTTGAAATGATGGCATGATGGTAGTCATGCTGAAGATCCATTAGGGTGATCGGCAAATCACGGCTATCGTGGTCATATACCATAACAATGGTGCCCGCGACCATTTCTGTTGGCTGCATACTGCTTGAGGTCAAAAGCGCTTTGCGCGCCAGATCACGAATCGCCTCCGAGCGATTATCATACCCTTGTAAGGCAATCAATCGGTCGAATTGCTCGATTAGAGACTGCGGCATCGAAATTCCAAAACGTACCAGATTGTCTTTATCCGACATTCATCTTGCTCCTTCATCTGTATCTTCATCTATCATTCTACTGTATCAGAAAGTGTTGGAGTCGCAAACCTCATTCAAGGGAAATTGAACCCTAGACAACGTTCATGTGACGAAAAAGCAAAAAAAGGAGAGGACATGTCCCCCTCCTTCCTAGATAAGTTTCATTAACTGTTTGACGCGATTCTCCAGCTCCACGAGTGAGAATGGCTTCGTCATATAATCGTCAGCTCCCATTAGCAGACCTTTCGCCACATCCGCTTCCTTCTTCTTACCAGAAAGCATCAGTACCTTCAGATCCTTGGATCGCACATTCGTATCCGTCTTGAGCTTCTCTAAGATCGTAAACCCGTCAAGTCCTGGCAAGATGCCGTCCAAAATACAAGCATCGAACACTTGAGCACTCAATAGCTGCCATGCCGCTTCACCATCAGAAACCTGTGTAATTACAATCGGCAAGTGCTCCAATTGCGAAATCAGAATCGCTCTGAGAATCGGATCATCATCAACGATCAAGAGCTTTTTCTTCTGCAGCTGGGCATTGGCATGGGCAACCAACTTCGTGAATTGTGCACCCTCATCTTCTAAGTCAGCCAGAACAATGCGATTCTTACCTTGCTGTTTCGCTTGATACATCGCATCGTCTGCTTTCGCTACCCACTCCGCAATCGTCATCCCTACCTGCCATTCGGCTACACCAGCTGAGAACGTAATGGAGAACGTTTGACCCTCATTCTGCGCTACGGGCTTCATACGAACTTTATCTAAAATATCCTGCATAATAGACCTAGCTTGATCCACTGTCGTATTCGGAAGTGCGATGACAAACTCTTCACCGCCAAAACGAGCCAATAAATCTGTCGAACGCAGATTGACCTGCAACAGATGTGCCAGACCTTGGAGAACCAGATCCCCTACATGATGTCCATACGTATCATTGACGTTTTTGAAGCTGTCAATATCGATAAACACGAGAGAAATTGGCGCTGGGTAGCGCTCGATGCGCTGCAGCTCTAATCCAATTTGCAGATCAAAATAGCGGCGATTAAACACACCCGTCAGCGGGTCGCGAAAGGCCAGTTGTTCAAAATTCCGGGTCCGCTTAAGGAGTCCATAGATACGCGCTGCCAATTCCTCATATTGGAATGGCTTCGTCACATAATCATCCGCTCCTAAATGGAAACAACGAACTTTATCGCTGATATCATCACGACCGGATAACACGATAAGCGGCAACCATTTCAGCGTAGGATCTTCTTTGAGAAAATCGAACAACTCATAGCCTGACTGCGGATGCATCATAAGATCTAGCGTAACCAGATCATACGTATGCTCGCGCAGTAACTTTTTCGCTGACTCGACATCAGCAGCTTCATCAACCACACAATCATCAAGTTGCAATCGTCTAGTCAAATAAGAGCGAAGTGCATCGTCATCATCAACGAGTAAAATACGACTTTTGAGCGTTCGAAGCATGGAGCCTGAGGCAGGATCCTTCTCCTCATCCAGCTGAGTTTCCGTTAAGCCGATATCCAGTTCCATTTTCAATTCAAGCAATAACTCATCCGTTCGTTCAATACTCTCATGTACAGGGCTCATCGAAAGAAGCAACTCATTGTCGGGCTTCTCAATAGCTAGGGTCCATTCCCATTTCCGCACCATGTCTTCTGCTAGTTTACCAATTCGCATATAACCAAAGACTGGCGCACTACCTTTGAGTGTATGTGCAATCCGATAGCATTGTTGCAAATCCTCTAGGATCGGCTTCATCTGAACCGCTGTCAGTAAGGACTGCAACTGCTGCAGTTGCTTGTCATATTCACGAATAAACAGCTTTTTTCCTTGTTTGAGGATTCTTGCATCACGATCGGATTCAGAAGCTGAATCCTTGGCTCTCTCTATATTCCTATGGCTCATAGCAGACAATCACCCTTTATAAGCTTAATCTAGCTGATCCCAGCGCATCCATCTCCAACTTAGCGTTGCAATAGCTGTCCGATGGTATCTAATAATTGAAGTGGACTGAAAGGCTTTACAATGTACGTGGTGACACCCGCTGCCTTCGCTTTCTCTTTATCTTTCTCTAGCGCTTTAGCCGTCAGCAGAATCACCGGCAAGTCCTTATTCACATTATCACTTTGTCTCAACCAGGAGCACACCTCTACGCCCGTACGTTCCGGCATCATGTAATCCAGAATAATTAAATCGTAGGCTTCCTTGCTGAGCTGCTCGATCGCTTGTTGACCATCCTCAACCTCTGTGATGAGATATCCCTCATCCGATAACGTCTCCGTCAGCAGAAAGCGAAGTGCCAATTCATCATCGGCTAGCAAAATTTTGTAAGCTGACATATTCTCTCTCCTCGAGTCCATAAATTAGTACTAATTATATCATCATATCTGTGGCCAAGATAGGAAAATGTCGGAAAAACTCGAATAAAGTCATGCCTACTTATTGTGCAGGTAAGATTTCCAAGAGGAGCCGTGAATAGCTGGAAGACCGCGCGGATTAGGATAACAATACACCCAACCTTCCTTCTCCAAAGTGGCATCTTTTACCCAAATTCGCTCGTACTCATTATCAGCATGACCTGGACTGTAGTACGTTTCCAAAATGTCCATAGCGGCCAGTCCCTCTTCGGTCACTTCAAACCATTCTCCTTCAATCCTATGTTCATCGTCTGTAAGTACTAACGCAGGGTAAGGTCCTACATCATATAAACGTCCATAGATCGAGCCAGGTTGCACTTCCAATAAATACGGAGAGACAACATGATGATTGCTTTCCCCCGCTAGTAACGTGCCATATACAAATACAGTTATCATCTCTCTACTCCTCCTATACATTTACACCACTGTATGAATGATTTCGGCATGGAAACTAAGTTTTCCTACAAAAAAAAAGCAGCATCACGAAGGATGCCGCTGCTATGCCTGATTGGCTGTTAATTCACGTGTTTTGACGATAATTTTGCGGATGCTGTCTTCGGACAAATGAAACACCTTGATCAGCTCCAACACCGTCGAACCCGTTTGATACAATCGGAAAATCTCACGATTTCTCCGCTCAATGATGATGCGAGTGCCGTTATTCTCTCCCCAGCCAGCGCGTTTCTGCTCTTTCTTAGGGATATAGACGATTTCGCCTTGGATATATTCTTGTAATTGTTTTAATAGGTTAGGGGGRAGAACATCTTTCCCGTTCTTATAACTCATGGATGAAAACCTCCTCAAATTGTCGCAAAGCTTAACTTTGACTGATTTGCAGAGAGTATCTTCATCGCCCCTTAACCTCCTACCATTCTCAAAAATGGAATAAAAAAAACACGATCATAATCGTGCCTGTMGGTTGTATATGCAATTATACAATTCAGGTGAACGGTTATTCCACGAATGATATTCAGTTAGGAGACGAGTACCTCTGCGGCGGCCGCAACATTCATCGCTACTGTCATTGTCATTGTGTTCATTAAAAAGCACTCCCTTCACCGTAGTTTATTGTTGTGTTCACTTCGTGTTCACATTTCTCATTATATGTAAAAAGCTTCTCGCTGTCTACTCGTAAGTAAAAGTTATGCGAGGGCCTAGTGGCCCCCGCTTGGAACAGTGACCTCTGCTTACGCAAAGATCACCTCTGTTTGCGTTGTAATCACCTTGATCACTCCTTTCCGAAGGCATTAGCCGGCCGGCTACATACCTATTAACTCATATTGCCGAGCTGGTCTCAAGTGAAAGAATGGTTATAGGGATTCTTTCCTTGTGGGGAGTGAGTGAGGACTTTCGCCGAATTGGCGAATTAGCTGTAAAAACTACATCTAATTCCCTCATTTTTCGGAGAAAAACAGATTTAACTGGAAAACCTACAGCTAAAATTCGAATTTAACCCGCTTTATGATGAAATCGGATAAATTAGCTACAGGAAATCCAGTTATTTCTCAAGAAAGTGATAAAACCCTCTGATTAGCTGTAGGTTTTCCAGTTATTTTATTGGGCACAGTTTTGAAATGAGATGGTATCTTATAGAAACGTGCTGAGGACCGCACTCGTCTAGTTGGTTACACATGAAAAAAAGACCTAGCGTTTGCGCTAGGTCCAAAGCGGCTTGACTTCGATGCCGCATTGGTTCAACAGCGCGCGGATATCGCGCGCGAATTCCACGGCGTGCACCCCATCGCCGTGGATACAGATCGTGTCCGCACGCATGCTCAGGTCCTCTCCCGTGAGGGAGAGGACCTTGCCATCGCGGACAAGCCTCTCCACCTGCGCCGCAGCCTCGGCGGCGCTCTCAAGCAGCGCCCCCGCTTGATCGCGGGGCGTCAAAGAGCCGTCCCGCTGGTAGCTGCGGTCCGCGAAAGCCTCGCTCGCGGTCCGCAGCCCCGCGGCGGTGCCCGCCCGCAGCAGCTCGCTGCCTGGCGGGCCATACAGCGTCAGCTCCGCGCTGACGCTAGCCGTTGCTGCCGCAATCGCGGCGGCTAACTCATGGCGCTTCGCGGCCATGTGGTAGAGCGCGCCATGCGGCTTGACGTGCTGCAGGCGTCCGCCTTCGGCGTGGACGAACGCCTGCAGTGCCCCGAGCTGATACAACGTCAGCTCGTAAGCCTCTGCCGGCGTGATCGCGATCTCGCGCCGGCCAAAGCCTTGCAGATCGGGGAGGCCCGGATGGGCCCCGATCGCAACGCCCTTGCGCAGGCACAGCTGAACTGTGCTGCGCATGGTTGCGGGGTCGCCTGCGTGGAACCCGCAGGCGATGTTGGCGGAGCTGACGTAGTCGAGCAGCTCCGCGTCGCGGCCGAGGCGATACGCGCCGAAGCCTTCGCCCATGTCACAATTCAAGTCAATGCGCAGCATGACGATTTCACTCTCCATTTAGATGAATGCCACTCTGTATCATTATTCACTCAATTTTTACTCATTTCATTCTTTACTCAATTCATTCTTCTCTCAATTCATTMTTCTCTCAATTCACTCTGACACTTACTCATCCCAATTCAGCATATTTCCTACTCAACACACTACAAAGAGCATTATTTTCATTCTTGGGAGTGTGGTGTGGGAGTGGAGAGGCGGTGGGGGTACCGTCGGCAGATGTTATGGGATTTTCCAGATAAATGGAGGAGCATTTGAGTAAATTTAAGAAATAACTGTATTTTCTCCAGCTAATCAAAGAGCATTTGAGTAAATTTACGAGATAACTGTATTTCCTCCAGTTAATTATAGCTATTTCCTTCCCAACGGGTGATTTAAGCGAAATTAACTGGAGTTTTTCCAGTTAATTTCCAAAAACATTGAAAAGTGCCTAAAATAGCTGGAGTTTTTCCAGTTAAAGTTGCTGAGGGGGAGCTAGGTAGTCTTCGAAATGTTCACRAACCCATTAACCAAGCCCTGATCCCCGCTCCCATCAGCTTAAGATCCATCGCCTGAAGCAACAGCTGCTCCTGTGCTTCCAGGTGCGTAACCTCTTGAAAACGCAGCTGTCCACCTGGCTTCACCTGCGCCACCAGCGGTAGATCTGCGGTGATCACGTGACCAATTCGGGGGTAGCCGCCTGTTGTTTGGCAATCCGCCATCAGGAGAATGGGTTGTCCACTCGCGGGAACTTGGATCGTCCCTGCAACGACTGCCTCAGAGATCATTTCGTAGGTTAAGCCAGCTTCGAGCTCAAGCTTAGTTTCACTCGACAACCGATACCCCATTCGATCCGATTGTGAGGTAACGAGAAAGTTTTGAGAAAGCAATCTCGACCAGCTGTTAGATGTAAATGAGGAGGCTTCCTTCCCCTTCACGATCCGTATTGTCGGATTGTCGCGATAGTCAGGACGAATCATTGTACTGACAAACTTGCCGCGACGGTCAACCTCGTTCAGAACCTCAGAAGCCAATCCATTTTTCTCTACTTCAAATACATCCCCAGCACGAAGTGCCCTTCCTTCATATCCACCAATAGCCGATCGCTGATAGGTGCTGCGACTTCCGAGTACGTAATCCGCCTTAAACCCGCCATGCACAGCTAGATACGCTCTACACCCATGGGTTGCATAATGAAGGTGCAGCTCGTTCCCTGAATAAAGAATAAATGGCTGCCATAAAGGTGCTGCAACACCATCTACTTCTGCCCCCATGTCTGCTCCGCAAATGGCTACCAGCATATCACGCTGTGCAACTAGAATTGGCCCCTGAAGTGTCATTTCCAAGGCAGCGGCTTGCGGGCTATTACCAACCAACAGATTGGCTGCCCGGTGTGCAAACCGATCCATCGGTCCAGACACTATGACACCATGTTTTCGAAAACCATAGCGGCCCTCATCCTGAATGGTGGACAAAAGGCCTGGTTTAATGACCTCAAAGCTCATGACTCGCATTCCCTTTCTCTAAGGCATGAAACTGCTCTGATGTGATCGACACAAATCTCACTTGATCACCAACCTTGAGGAAGGATGGGGGAACGATGTCCGGACGAAACATACGGAGTGGCGTACGACCAATAAGCTGCCAGCCTCCTGGTGTTTCAAAAGGGTAGATGCCCGTCTGCGCCCCGCCAATACCGACAGAACCTGCTGGAATTTGTGTGCGCGGCACTGATTTACGCGGTGTAGCAAGTCGTTCATCCATCCCGCCCAAATAAGGAAAACCAGGTGCGAAACCAATCATGTAAACTGGATACACACGAGAAGTATGCCAAGACACAATTTCTTCCGTGCTCACCTGATGATAATCCGCTACATCTACTAGATCGGGTCCAAATGCCGCCTCATAGCAGACCGGGATCTCCCTGATAGCCCCTAACTGCACAGCTAATCCCTCACTGTCTTCCTGCCTATACGCATCTAGTAACTGCTCAATGCTTTGCAGGACTTCGTCATAGGGAAGCCAATCTGCTGTCCCATCGGGTCGCCCACTTTTTAACACAACGTCAGAAGAATAGTTATAAATGCGGAATGCATCATAATAAATTGTAATGGTTGTATAAGCGGCGACCAGCTCAATGAAGCCATCCTGCCAGTTATTTTCTAAATAATTCACGACTTGCCTGACCTTATGTAGATTCGTTAACGAAATGTCCGCACCTATACGAATCACGATCGCTGAATCTCCAAGCGGATGGCATTCGTAGGCAAGCTTGGTCATGCGAAATGCTGCTTTTTCAACCAATTCGCGCAAACATTAGGCCAGACATACGCTTCTGGATGATCGTCTGCAATTCCAATACCGTGACGTCCTGACTCGAAGACATGCAGGTCGAATGGAATTTTATTGCGGCTAAGCGCACTAGCAAACAACAAGCTATTTTCAACCGGAACCGCTGCATCATCTGCTGTGTGCCACAAGAAAGTTGGCGGCGTATCTGTCGTTACTTGAAGTTCATTGCTTAAATTCTGTACTAACTCTTCACTAGCATCTGCGCCTATCAAATTAATTCGTGAACCTTGGTGCGCATTCATACCAAATGAAATAACTGGATAACACAGCACCATCAGATTCGGACGAGAGCTGTGATGTTCAATTGGATCGTCGAAGGTTTGATCTCCCGCATCGTAGTGCGTACCCGCTGTTGCTGCCAAATGCCCGCCTGCCGAAAAACCAAGAATGCCAATTCGGTTCGCATCGACTCCCCATGCCTCGGCATGATGTCTCACGGTACGAATGGCCCGCTGCGCATCTTGCAAAGGAACAGGATGTTTATAAGGTGCTACGCGATAGTTCAACACATAAGCGGATATGCCTAAACCATTCAGCCATTTGGCAATAGGCTCGCCTTCATGAGGGGCACGTCTACCGTAACCACCGCCTGGACATACAATAACTGCTGCACGCAAGCCGTCTCCCTCTGCTGGATATAAGCTTAAGCTTGGGCAGCCTTGGTTTTCCTCACCTTGACTGTCCTCAGTAGCTCCTGGCCATAATTCAATTGTTGTCCCTGTGTTCAATGTGAAACCCCCTCATGTGATTAACGTACTAAGTTAATAATAGCCAATCCTTACCCAGTAGAAAAGCATCTATTTCAATTCTGAAGGAGCGATTTAACATGATTGTAGTTACAACAGAAAACATTGCCGGTTATGAGGTTACAGAAGTTCTAGGCAGTACCTTTGGTGTCGTCGTGCGGGCCCGAGGCATTGGCGGAGATATTATGGCTTCTCTGAAAGGGTTAATCGGCGGAGAAGTCACGCAGTATACGCAAATGGTGGAGGATGGACGCAGGCAAGCCATGGACCGACTGGTCAAGAATGCCGCTGCCATGGGTGGGGATGCGATTGTCATGATGCGGTTCGACAGCGGGGATATTGGTCAAAATATGAGCGAAATCGTCGCGTATGGCACTGTCGTTCGGACGCGAAGGCTATGAGCGGGAATTTCTCCATCTTGTTCGTATACGGCTTGTGGGTTGTAGGCTTCCTTATTTTACTTCTTCTAGGTTATCTCGTTTACGACAAACGGTACAAAACGGATGGGGCCGCGACACCACAATCGCCTCCAAACGGCTTTCTTTCTACACCTGAAGTTTTCATAGATCCCAAAGACGGATTCACCTATCGGGTTTACTACAATCCTCGAACGGGAGATCGTGCTTATATTCGTGAAAAGTAACCTGCTTTTCAGAAACCAAAAGCCTGGCAATAGCGGAGGATTATACGATTCTCTCGCTCTTGTCAGGCTTTTTATATGCAAACGAACTATGTCCAAATCACTTTCCAGTTATGGTTTACGCTCGCCTCGATGGTACCTCGTTCCATAATATAGCCCGCTAGAAGCTCTGCTACATCCGTTGGAATATCTTTGACGACTGGCTTATTCTGAAACATAGCATAGTTGCCCCCGCCTGCAGCGCGGTAATTGTTCATGACCACATCGAAAGAGACATTGAGCCCAATCGGTTCCCCTTCATAATCCAGCTGAACAACCCGATCTCCGACTGGACGAGAAACGTTTAACGTGTAGGAGATCCCTTCCCACATATCGTAATTGTAATGAGCAGGCTTCGGTTCCATGAAGGACTTGCTTACTTGCAGCTCTCCATTTTCCGCTAATTCAAAATACTCCGCAGACTGCTCCAAGGCATCCTTAATATCTTGACCTGAGATTCGAATGACCTTGAGCGTGTTCGGGTAAATATAGTTGGAAACGATATCTCTCATGGTAATATCCGATGGAAATCCAGGTGAAACGTTATCAAATAGCGCCGTGTTTGAAATCTGGGCACCTGACAGCTCCATCTGGACCTTGTTAATAAACTCAATTAGCGCATTATCCTCCGTACGAATCTGCATAGGATCTTTCACAAGCATGTCCCCCGTAAGCTTTCCGATGGGTTGATCCAACCATATCTGTGTCTTCACCTCGTAAGAACTGATCTGCGTGAGCAGCACCTCATCTGGCTCCACATTCGCAACCGATAGAAGCTCCGACTGTTTAGAAGCAATGCGCCACTTCCCTTCTACCTGCTCTAGCACGATGTCCACCTTCCCAAGCGTAACGCCAGCTGTGCCAGGTTGAACGATGGTTACTCCGTTAATTTGTGCCCCAGCAATACTTCGATGCTGATGACCTGTGAGAAGAACGTCTATCCCTTCTACTTCCATACACAGTTGGTACCCTTGATTCTCGCCTGTCAGCGGTTCCGTAGGCTCACCAGTTGCGATATCTCTTTCAAATCCACCATGGTAGGAAACAACAATGACATCAACCTGTTCCTGCTCCTTAAGGAATGGTATCCATGCTCGAGCTGCTGCAATTGGATCTTCAAACCGTAAGCCTACAATATGCTTCGGATCTTCCCAATTCGGAATATACGGTGTTGTTAATCCAAGAATTCCTACACGCACACCATCCGCAAATTGCTTAATAAGATACGGTTTTCCAAAGAATGGCTCTCCCGTCTCCTCATTCACAATATTGGCACACAACCAAGGGAAATTAGATTCCCGAACTGCTTTCTGAAGCACGTCCATGCCATAATTGAATTCATGATTCCCGAGTACCGCTCCATCATATTTCAAATAGTTTAGACCTAGCACCATGGGATTCATAGGTTCATTATCCAAGCGAGCATGGTGATAGGCGAGTGGCGTTCCTTGGATCAAATCCCCGTTATCCAACACAATAACATGCGTTTCCTTGGCGCGTTCCTGTGCGATTAAGGTGGCGATTTTCGTCAATCCTACATCATTGGGATGGTTATTTGCATAATGAATGGGGAACATATTCCCATGGAGGTCGCTCGTTTCTAAAATCGTAATGTGACTAGTTTTCTCTTGCCCTGCATGCTTCAAGCGGTTCACTCCATTCCGAAATATTGTCAATTTATACATACTATTTGTCAAATTAACAAATACTTCACACTATCTTCCATATCTCTTATGATAATGTTATAGTACAACATAGATAAAAAGTAAATATTTAAACGGAGGTCAAAAAAACATGAAAAAATTAACAGTACTAAGTTTATCCATGATCGTAGCGGCAGGTGCACTTGTTGGTTGCGCGAAAAAAGACGAAACTCCAGCTGCTTCATCAACTGCTAAAGCGACAGCAGCAGCAACAACAGCTGCAACGGCTACTCCAGCGGCAGCTGCAGGTTTCGTTCCAAAAGAACTTAGAGTACAATTCGTTCCTTCCCAAAATGCAGAGACACTTGAAGCAAAAGCTAAGCCGCTTGAAAAATTGCTTGGAGATAAATTAGGAATCCCAGTTAAGGTTTCCGTTTCCACAGATTACAACGTTGTTATCGAAGCGATGTCTTCCAAACAAGTTGATGTTGGTTTCTTGCCACCAAGTAACTATGTTGTTGCTCACGATAATCGTAAAGCTGCTGATCTTCTTGTACAAGCACAACGTTTTGGCGTTGATGATGCTACGGGTCAACCAACGAAAGATCTTGTTGATTTCTACAAATCCGAAATTCTTGTTAAAGCTGATTCACCAATTAAATCCGTTGCTGATTTGAAAGGTAAAAAAATGGGCTGGCAAGGTGTTACTTCCGCAGCTGGTTACGTTTACCCAGGTCTTGTATTAAAGCAAGCTGGTGTTGATCCAGTGAAAGATGTAACAGGCGTTCAATTCCAAGGACATGACAAAGCAGTTATCGCACTTCTAAACGGCCAAGTTGATGCAGTTGGCGTGTTCCAAGATATCCGTACTAACATGTTGAAAGATTACCCGGAAATTTTCAAACAAACGAAGGTTCTTTCTTACTCCGACAAAATTCCAAACGATACAATCGCTGTTCGTTCCGATATGGATGCGGCTTGGAAGAAGAAAATTCAAGATGCTTTCATCGCGATTGGTAACGATCCAGAAGGTAAAAAAGTGATCATCGATGTATACACACACCAAGGTTATGTAGCTACGACTGATGATAAATTCAACATCGTTCGTGAAGCGAATAAAGCAATGGGCTTGAAATAATTTCAAAATAATTGTAAATTAAATTACACACGACAGAACAAACCACCGCAGCATGTGTCTAACATCCATGACGCGGTGGTTTTTCCCTTCTAAAATTTACATTCTATACCAGACTTTCCTTGCATATTATGAATGTGGCACGCCCGTCCAAGCTCATCGTTTACTTTTATCTATCAAACGTTTACTAAGTCGGTCGTGTCATAACTCATTGTGGGGTGAAAAACGGGATGTACGAAATGCTGATCATGCGTAAAACAGAAGTGATTATTCGGTGCGGCACCGATGAAGTTCGAGGCGTTATTGCGCAGTATTACCCAGAATTTCAGCTTTTAAAAATAAACAACATCATGATCCCGCTCACCTTAATTGATCAAATTGAAATTATAGGGCCGGATGACCCCATCTCTCAAGCCTCGCATCGACTTCGTGAGCCTCGTATCCTCCACTTGGTTGCACAGGGTGGGGTCATCAGTAAGTAAATGGTTCTTGAAGAAAGAAAAGGCAGTTCTTGAAGGTTACAACCTTCAGGAACTGCCTTTTTTGTTCGAACATGTTATACGATTCGTTTCCGTAGTGTTCCCGAAATATAGTCAATAATCGAGACAGTCACGATAATCCCAATCAAGATAATTCCTACTCGCGGCCACTGCCTTGCATTCAGTGCGAAGATGAGTGGTGTCCCGATCCCTCCAGCACCAATGACCCCTAGTAGAGTCGCGGAACGGACATTAATTTCAAAACGGTACAACGTATACGAAATGAAATCCGGTATAACCTGCGGAATGACGGCGAATGACATCCGCTGCCAGAAGTTCGCTCCAACGGCCGTCATGGCCTCTGTAGGCCCCATATCCATGTTCTCAATGGCCTCGGCATACAATTTGCCCAACATCCCTACAGAATGCAAGCCAAGAGCCATTACGCCCGCGTAGGCGTTCGGTCCAACTGCTTTAATAAAGATCAAAGCCATAATGATTTCTGGAATCGTACGAACGACGCTTAGGAATAGCTTTCCTGTACCAGAAACAGCACGGTACTTGCTCATGTTCGCCGCGGCCCAGAAAGCAAAAGGAAGACAAACGATTGCGGATACGAAATTACCTAAATAGGAAATCGATAAGGTTTCAAGCAAGGAACGAAGTAAATCTTCGCCTTCTGGAATATAGACATAAGCCCAGTCTGGATGGAATAATCCACTGATCATCGCTTTTGTAAGAATCCAAGTCGTTGGTTGGAAGCCTGTTAACTCCAAGCCCGTTAGAGCCCAAACAAGAAGACCGATCACAGCCACTGCGCCAATAATTTTATACGTGTTAGCTTGTGTCTCAGACATCGGTTTGGCACTGCCTTTTAGCAAATACGTACGGAATCGTGTACTCACCAAATCAATGATGACGACGATCAGCAATGTATAAATAACAATGGCACATGACTGATCATAACGGAACAGATCTAGTGTATTTTTGAGCAATAAGCCGATACCACCCGCGCCAACCAGACCTAGAATTGCGGAAGCACGGATACTCACTTCAAATGTGTACAGGAAATGCGCCAGATACGTAGGAGCAACTTGTGGCAGAACGCCGAAGCGGATCAGTTTCAACTTATTAGCTCCGACTGCCGTCATCGCTTCAAGCGGACCCGGATCGATCGCTTCCGTTGATTCATAAGAAAGCTTTGAAATAATACCAAAAGTAAAGAAAATTAGTGCTAACGTACCTGCTGTTGGACCAAAGCCTACTAATACGGCAAATAAGGCTGCATAGAGCAAATCTGGAATGGTACGAACAAAATTCATAATAAATCGAGCAGGATAGGACAACCATGGCGACGATGTTACGTTACGAGCAGCCAACAGCGCCATTGGGAATGCAAATAGTGCTCCGACAATCGTGCCCAGGATGGACATTTGGATGGTTTGTGCCATCGGCTTCCAAATATCAGCGAAGAATAGCCAATCCGGCGGAAACATTTCTGCGATGAATTTCATGATCTCCGGCGTACCTGTAGCTAATCTTGTCAGCGTCGCATCTGTCTGATAAATGCTGCCGATCAAGAAGAGCACCATGATCGCGATGATCATATAAAACTTAGTGCGCGGAGGCTTTTTGACGGTTGCTACACTCATCCCTCCTGCACCCCCAGCAGCTCATCTTTCTTGATAGCGCGGCCGTAAATCTCGGAGAACACATCATCCGTCGCATCAGCTACTGGTCCATCGTACACGACCTTCCCTGCACGAAGTCCTATAATGCGTGTCGCGTACTCGCGAGCCAAATCGATAAAGTGAAGGTTGACGACGGTTGTAATGCCTAGGTCTTTGTTAATCCGTTTCAGGTCATCCATAACTTGACGGGTCGTGAGCGGATCCAATGACGCAACAGGCTCGTCCGCCAAGATGATCTTCGCTTCCTGTGCGAGCGCTCTAGCAATGGAAACACGCTGCTGTTGACCGCCGGACAATTCATCGGCGCGCGAATACGCTTTTTCACGGATGTTAACCCGCTCCAGTGCTTTGAGCGAAAGCTCAAGGTCTGCTTTAGGGAACAATCCAAACATCGTGCGAAGTGTGGAATGATAGCCAACGCGGCCGGAAAGGACGTTACGGATAACCGTGGATCTTTTGACTAAATTAAAGGTTTGGAAAATCATCCCGATGTCTCTACGCATCCGACGCAACTGTGCACCATTCGCTTTGGTAATGGATTTCCCATCGATTAGAATTTCACCGCTAGTCGTCTCATGCAGACGATTAATTGAACGTAGCAGTGTGGATTTACCAGCGCCTGATAAACCAACGATTACAACGAACTCCCCTGGGTGTATGGTAAGGTTAATGTCATTTAGGCCAACAGTACCATTTGGATATACTTTTGAAAGATGTTTAAACTCAATCATGATTCGTCCTACTTTCTTTTACACAATTTCAAGTGCTAGACAGACTACTTTCAACGAATAATTGAAAAATCCTTTTTTCTAGCATTACCTTTAGAAAAAATTCATATTCCATTGTTCACCATGCACAAAAAGGCCCCCTTGCATATGCACAGAGGCCCTATGTCTTCTATGGATTATACTTTGCTCCCCAGCGCTCCTCAATCTTCATACCTCTCCAGACGGCGATCGAAACGATCCACGCGATGACGAACATCCCAACCAGAATAAAGCCTAACGTACCGAAATCAATCTCTTGCAGCCACGTCCAGAATGTACCTTCCATACTGAATTCCTCGGAAAGCACCTGTCCAAGCTCGATCACACCAATAATTAATGCCGCTACAACCGCAAGTGCGGTAACGGTCAAATTGTAATAAAGCTTGCGTACCGGTGTATGAAAAGCCCATTTGTACGCTTTTGTCATAAACATACCATCTGCTGTATCGAATAGGCTCATCCCAGCTGCGAACAAGAGCGGCAGCGAAATGACACCGATGAACGGAATTGCATCTTTCGCCGCGTGTGCGGATATGGCCAGTAAGGCGATTTCACTTGCCGTATCAAAGCCTAAACCGAAAAGGAAGCCTAACGGATATACATGCCAGCTTTTGGTGATAAACGAGAATAGCGGTTTAATGAGTCGCGCAATAAACCCGCGTGATTCTAAGAGCTCTTCAAACTCGTCGTTATCGTAATTGCCGCCGCGAAACTTCAGAAACATTTTATAGAGACTAATAAGGATTAACAGATTGATGATACCAATGATGACAAGGAATAGCCCCGACACGGAAGCGCCGATCACGCCGCCAAAACGCTGCATCCACGGCAGTTCACGAGCTGCCCATTGCACAGAGAAGGCCGTTACAATCGCCATAACGAACACGACTGACGAATGCCCTAAAGAAAAGTAAAAACCGACGCCAAGTGGGTTTTTCTTCTGTTGCACCAGCTTCCGTACCGTATTGTCGATGGCTGCAATATGATCAACATCGAACGCATGACGCATCCCTAACGTGTAAGCAAGAAGCCCGATCCCCCAGAAAGCGGGAGATGTTTTGGCCACGGTATATAATCCGATCAGCCCTAATACGTGTAGGAGGATGATAAAGCCAATGTATCCGGCCCAGCTTTTCCTCTCCTGCAGTAAAGATTTCCACATAGTAATTCAACCACACCTTTCCTATCCGTGTTACGATTTACTAATAATGTAGCACAAGCTTACGGGAATTGAGAAGTAGCGCATCTATTTTTTGTGAAGAATTCTAAATGAGATCTGATATAATAGAAACCGTTCCAATCCTACAGCCATCTTACTTAGGAAACATATCCATGCTTTTATTTCAAAAAAGGAGCTGATCCCCTGCATGTCTATGCGTAAATACAAGCTTTTTACAGTGCTGGTGCCCGTCTTAATTATTGGAGGCTTTGAATATATTCGTCATGAATTTTTACTGCGCTATTTGACGATGGAGGCCGGCAATTTCACGATTACAGTCATTACGTTGCTCCTCTCGTATCTCTTCGCTTCCTGGATGTTTACCAGCATGGAACGCAGCAATGAGAAAATCCTGACCAGTGAAGCCCGCAGAGCGGTCTTCGAGGAACGAGAACGTCTGGCTCGAGAGCTGCATGACGATTTGGCTCAGACCCTCTTCTTCTTGAACGTGAAGCTGCGTCAAGGCGACATCGAAGAAGCGAAAGCTGCTGTTTCCGAGATCGACAATTCACTTCGTCAGGCTATTTTCAATCTGAGAACGCCGCCGGAAGAAGGTACTTCCTTCGGGCAACGCATTCATACCTACTTAGACAACTGGCGGTTAGTCACAGGCATTGAACTTCAAGAGACCGTGAAAATTACCGAAAACAGCTTCACACCTAATGAGGAAATTCTCCTTTTCGGCATTATGCAGGAGGCTTTCACCAACATCCGCAAGCATTCGATGGCCACAGATGCTACCTTCCATTTGGAAGATGACAACAATCGCTGGCGAATGCACATCACGGACAATGGGTGCGGACTACAACCCGATCCGAAAGCTAATGCTAAGAGCACGACTTACGGCATCGATCTCATGCAAAAACGGGCTTCCGAGCTCGGAGCTACACTTGAGCTTCAGAGCCAGAAAGACGCTGGCACGGAACTAATTGTACAAGCCGAAAGAAAGGAGAACAGCTAATGCCTGATCTCATGCCATTTCGCGTTCTAATTGTTGACGATCATCCCTTAGCACGCAAAGCGATACAAAGCATGCTTGCGCCATGTGCTGATTTCTTCATCGTTGGCGAAGCCAGCACAGGAGAAGATGCCATCCGACTTTGCGGAGAGCTTGCTCCCGATGTCGTCTTAATGGATATCCATATGTCACCCATGGACGGATTACAGGCTACACGACACATTAAACAAGCCTATGGCGGGATACGCATCGTTATGCTCACAGTGTCGGATGATGTTGCTGATCTCTTCACGGCTTTGCAATTCGGCGCACAAGGCTATTTGCTCAAAAACATGGATCCCGATGAATGGCTCAGCTATCTGCGTGCCCTGCTTGACGATAATTCAGAAGTGGCGCGCGGGATGGCGGACAAGCTCTTCGGACGTTTCCGCTCACCTGTCGGCGCACACACGGAAGGCCCAAGCCCTCACATGCTTACATCGCGTGAACAAGAAATTACCGCCTATGTCGCACAAGGGGATAATAATCGGGTGATTGCCGAAAAGCTGCTCATCTCCGAGCATACCGTGAAAAATCACATGAAAAATATACTCGTAAAGCTATCCCTAGAGAATCGTGTACAGCTTACCGCGTTTGCCATTAAGCACGGGTTGACACGGAAATGAAATAAACCAGTTAACATTCGACTTTGCGGATGCTAACTGGTTTTTACTGCTGTATCCAATCGCCACGCGTGAGGTTCTACTTCTACTTCTACTTCTACTTCTACTTCTACTTCTACTTCTACTTCTACTTCTACTTCTACTTCTACTTCTACTTCTACTTCTACTTCTACTTCTACTTCTACTTCTACCGCCAAACCTTCCTCCACCCGCCACAAACAAATTAAATGGATTTTATGTTGTTATTTTTGTTGATTCTCACTACTTACGAGCAATAGATGGATTTCCTACAGCTAATTTCTTTTAAAATCCACCAAACTACTAATTCCACTCAAATTAGATGGACTTTTTCCCTCTATTCACTAAACCTCATGAAAACCAGCAGAATTAACTGTATATTTTACATTTATTTGAAAATAAGGCTACTCAACTGGCCACACTATTTCCACTCCCTCTCTACTCGCAGCCAGCATGTCACACATCATCACGCCCTTATCCAAAAATAGAGACGACTTATGACATGAGTCACAAAAATGCTACGATTTGGACAAAACTAGTCGAAAAAATAGCCCAGTCGAGTCATACTCTTATGCTTGTCGATCAGGTAACATGGACAACATGATAAGAGTTGAGATTGAAAGGGGAATATAATTCCATGTTTAAAAAGTTTATGTTAACCGTAAGTTCGATGATGATCGCATCCATGCTTCTCGTAGGGATCGCAAGTGCTCATGTCGTTGTATATCCCAAAGAAGCTACGCAAGGCAGCTATGAAGTTTTCACTGTACGTGTACCTTCCGAGAAGGACATTGCGACAGTTAAGGTCGAAATCAAATTCCCGCTTGATTCCGTAGCTGTTTCTCGTTTTGAACCTAAAGCAGGTTGGAAGTACGATATCGCCAAGGATGCTGCTGGCAAAATCACTGGCGTTACTTGGACTGCAACGGGTGATGGTCTAGGAGCAACTGAATTCGGTGATTTCAGCATGCAAGGTAAAGTGGCTGATGCCGCTACTCAAATCATCTGGAAAGCCTACCAAACTTACAAGGATGGCTCTGTCGTGGAATGGGTTGGGGCGAATGGCTCCGACAAACCCGCATCCGTCACTACTGTTAAAGCGAAAGCTGCCGCAGGTGCGACAACGGATAGTCACGGGAATGTAACGGCTGGCACAGCTTCTGCTGGAGATAGTTCAGAATCAAACACATCGCTGTACCTGTCGATTGCTGCTGTGGTGCTTGGCGCGTTAGCGTTGATCGTATCGTTGGTAAGAAAACGTAAGTAGTAACGGTTTCATTGGTTTAAAGGGCTGTTCACAAGGTGTTCCTTGTGGGCAGTCCTTTTTTTGCATCGCGATACAACCAGAAAAAGACGTCCATCGGATGATACATTCGATAGACGTCTTTGCAACCATCTAAAACAGTTAACTCATCTCATTGTCCAACAGCCCCAGAGGACTAGGTCCGAGAAGCTCATCTCTCGTAAATCCGGAAATAGTACTCATACGGGTTCTTCTCGTTCCGTTCACCTTGCTCAGATGAAACCAGGGTCCAATTGGACAAGTCGAGGTCCGACATAAAGGTATCCGCTTCGAACTCATCCTCGATGTAAGTGATGTACATCCGATTCACATGGGAGGCAAATAGCTTGAAGATCTCTGCTCCGCCGATGACGAACAGCTCCTGATCACGGAACGCGTCGATCGCTTCGTCTACCGAGTGAATAACTTCACAGCCTTCGGCCTGGTACGCGGAATTTTGCGTGAGAATGACGTTGCGTCTTCCGGGAAGCGGCTTGCCGATGGACTCGTACGTTTTGCGTCCCATCAGGATGGGGTGCCCCATCGTCACGTTTTTGAAAAATTTCAAATCGCCTGGCAGATGCCAAGGCAGCTTATTATTGACGCCAATGGCTCGGTTACGATCCATGGCAAAAATAAATGAGATACTCATACGGCCAACACTCCTTTCGTTACAATAACTTCCTTAGATCGCAATCGGCGCCTTAATGCCCGGCAGCGGTGTATAGTTAAGAAATTCAAAATCATCGAATTGGTAGTCGAAAATGGAAGCTGGCTTCCTTTTGATATGAAGCGTTGGCAGCTCTTGTGGCTCTCTCACTAACTGTTTATTCACTTGTTCAACATGATTCTGATAAATGTGTACATCGCCGCCGTTCCAGATCAGATCCCCCACTTCGAGATCGCACTGCTGAGCAATCATATGGGTTAACAGGGCATACGACGCCAGATTAAAAGGCAGACCCAAGAACGTGTCCACGGATCTCATTTGGAACATACACGATAAACGACCATTCGCTACATAAAATTGAAACGCATAGTGGCACGGCGGCAGCGCCATGTGATCCACTTCGGCAGGGTTCCAAGCGCTGACCAAGTGTCTGCGTGAATCTGGATTCGTCTTGATTTGGTGAATCAGCTTCTCAATTTGATCGATAACTTGCCCATTTGGCGCAAGCCATGTACGCCACTGTGCACCGTATACGCGGCCAAGATTTCCGTCTTCGTCCGCCCACTCGTCCCAGATTGTAACACCATTATCGCGCAAATATTGGACATTCGTGCTGCCGCTTATGAACCACAGCAGTTCATGAACAATGGATTTGATGTGCAACTTCTTTGTAGTTAAAAGAGGGAACCCTTCGCTCAGGTTGATTCGCATCTGACGCCCAAAAACAGAAATCGTTCCCGTTCCCGTGCGATCTCCCTTTTCTACACCTTGATCTAAGACATCCTTAAGCAGTTCTAAATAAGCTTTCATAATTTAATCATTCCCCACATTTTCGACATATCTTCTATTATAACATCATCCAATTCGACAATTCATCTCAAATTCCACCCGTATACAAGAAAACCAGGTTTGTTCATAATTAAACATGGGTTACCAACTATTTCCAAGGAGTGATTTCATGTCCAAGAAAATCTTATTTCTAACGGGTGATGCTGTTGAAGTATTGGAAGTGTACTATCCCTACTACCGTGTACTAGAAGAGGGATACGAGGCCGTTATCGCATCTCCAACGAAGAAAGTACTTCGTACCGTCGTTCACGACTTTGTTGAAGATTGGGAAACGTACACCGAGAAACCAGGACATCTTCTCCCCTCCCACGTCGCTTTCGCCGATGTTGATCCTAGCCAGTTCGATGGGCTCATCATTCCTGGCGGCAGAGCTCCTGAATACATTCGTTCGAGTGAAGATGTTCCACGCATCCTTCGGCATTTCCTTGAAGCGGATAAGCCTATCGGTGCCATCTGCCATGGTGCACAAGTATTCGCCGCTCTGAAGGACCGCTCCCTCTTCGAGGGTCGCACGTTGACAGCGTATAACGCATGTCGCTTGGATGTAGAAGCGCTTGGCGCGACGTATACAACTGATACGCTGCATGTCGATGGGAAGCTCGTCAGCGGTCATGCTTGGCCGGATTTACCAGGATTCATGCGGGAATTCTTGAAATTATTGGCCTAATCGAACTACATAGATGACATAAAGAAACGGGGCTGTCTCGTAAGTAGTTTACACTACTTGTGGAACAGTCCCGTTTTGTCAAAACTCCTCTTACTCCGCCACCATCCGATTGGTCAGTGCTCCGAGCTTCTCAATCTCAATCGTCACGATATCTCCATCTTTCAAGTATACCTGCCTCTCAGGCGGATAGCCTAAAACAACACCCTCAGGTGTCCCTGTTAAAATGATATCTCCCGGCATTAACGTCATATGCTGTGAAATATAACTGACGATTTCATCGCAATGGAATATCATATCCGATGTATTCGAATGCTGCCTTACCTCTCCATTTACAACCGTTTTAATCTCAAGATCGTTCGGGTTGCCAATTTCATCAGCTGTCACAATATAGGGACCGATAGGCGCAAATTGATCACACGATTTCCCCAATAGCCATTGCTGCGTCCTTACCTGTAAATCGCGGGCAGACAAATCATTCGCATTACAGTACCCAAAGACGTGAGAAAGTGCTTGTTCCTTCGAAATATATTTCGCTGTTTTACCAATGACAATGGCTAATTCCGCTTCATAATCCACTTTCTCCGAAACCTTAGGTAACGAAATGTCCTCCCCATGACTCGCTAAGGCGTTATTGAACTTGTTGAACAGAATAGGAAATTGCGGGATTTGTGCATTCGTTTCCTCCGCATGTCTGCGATAATTAAGTCCCACGCATATGATTTTATTCGGATGCATGACGCATGGTCCAAGGGTTAATGTAGATTCATCCAATAGATAAGCGGTTTGATCTGCATCCGAAACAAGGACCCATTCTATAAATGAAAGCAGATGGTTCAAAGCCTCGGCACCGCCATAAATAACCTCATGGATGGTTGTCGGAATTGCTTTCTCTTCCGTAACTGCGGAGAGTGCCGCCACAACATCGACCACACCTTGCTCTATTTTGACACCTAATCGGTAGTCACCTTTATGAAGAAACGAAAGGAATTTCATGTGCCGTATCCTCCTATCTTTAGATTAATTAAACAAGTTCCTTCAACACGGACTCGATGATCGTAAGTGTTGTGTCGACGTCCTCATCGGTATGAGAATAACTAATATGATTGCGTTTAATGTTCATCGGCATTTTGAAGATGCCCTTCTCGATCAACTTCTTACGATAGTCTACATACAGCTCCGCATCATTTTGCTGCAAATCTGAGTAATTCTTCGGCTCGCTCTTCATGAAATACGTCGTCCATACAGAACCGAAGCCTGCCACATACGCCTCGATGCCAAGTCGTTCATGAATGCCCCGAATGCCGGAACGCATCTTCTCGCCCAATCGGAAAATATGCTCATGCACCGGTTCGTTCTCCATCAGTTCAAGTGTGGCAATCGATGCGGCCGTGCCTACGGCATGCCCGTTATACGTGCCTGCAAACCATACGTCCCCACCTGGGTACGTATTGAAACGCTGCATATATTCACGCTTACCCGCTACAGCGGCGATTGGATAGCCATTCGCCATCGCTTTACCCATCGTTGTCAAATCGGGGGTAACACCCGCAACCTTCTGATAACCGCCAATATCATGGCGGAAGCCTGTAATCACTTCATCAAAGATAAGGAGTGCACCATGTGCACTGCAAAGCTCACGAAGCCCTTCCAAGAAGCCAGGCTGCGGCATCACGCAACCGATATTATGGGGAATCGGCTCGACAATCAACGATGCGATTTGCCCTTTATTTTCACGGAAGGTCCTCTCCACATCATCCAGATCATTGAATGTACAGACCAAGGTATTATCGATCGCTTCATCTAACATACCTGCAGAGCCCGGATCCCTTTTGCCAATCATGTCCCAAGAACTAAGCATGTTACGAGCGACATAATCGTGCCAGCCGTGATAGCAGCCTTGAAATTTGATCAGCTTGTTGCGTTCTGTAATCGCACGAGTTAAGCGAATCGCATGATAGGTGGCTTCGGATCCTGAATTACAAAAAAGCACTTGCTCTGACGAAGGGACGTGCGTACAAATTTTACGAGCCAATTCCACTTCTAGATCCGTACAGCCGACGCCGTACAAATCCGTTCGTTCAATAGCTTCAATCACTTTGCGATTGACATAAGGATGGCTGTGTCCCAAAATAATCGGGCCGAATGCACCTTGATAATCGATGTACTTTTTGCCATCTGCATCATAAATATAAGCACCCTCACCTTTCGTAAACACCTTCATAGGATTCACGTTACGAATGGACGTATGTACCCCGCCTGGCGAATATAGTTTCGATTGTTCATACAGTTCTGCATTGTTTGACATATCTCTTACCTCCTGAATAATGATTTATTTGAGGGACGCGGTTAGGCCGAGTATCTCTGGCGTGTTGCGGTGAATGATGTCTTCGATGATCTGCTCTGGAATGTGCGGCATCTTCGTGCCTTCCACCAAGTGATTAATATTCCGAAACGAGTCAATGGTTTGCTGCGTGCTGAAGAACGGATAATCGGATCCGAATAAAATCTTATGTGTGACCCCATACTCCATGGCTGAAACGAGTGCGTTATAGAACTGCCATGGTCGTGAACCTAATGCCGATAAATCCATATACATATTGGCATTTTTGCGAACTACGGCAATACATTCATCCACCCAAGGGTGGCCCATATGTGCAATAACCATTTTCAGATTAGGAAATGCACGGGCTATCGGATCTAATGCTGCTGGCCTAGACGCATCGAGGTATCCTTCGGGTACGAAAGACGTGCCTTGATGCCACATCATTGGCAATCCCAATTCATCCGCTTTGGCATACAACTCAAAATGACGTTGTTCGCCAGGGTAAAAATTCTGGTAGATCGGACCTAGCTTAAGTCCGCTAAGGCCATATTCCTTGATAGCCTCTTCTAGCAGCCGAGCTGCAGCTGGCCTGTTTGGGTCGATGCTCGCAAAGCCGAATAATCGTCCAGGTTGCTTAGCTACATACTCAGCAACAACCTGATTAGGTACTTGGATGCCGGTAGCAGGAGCGTCGAAAGCAAGTACGATAGCCCCATCAAAAGAATGAATATTTTCTTCATGCATCTCTGGCGTGGCAAGGATATCCATATGCTCACCCCAACTGCGTTTTACCGCAGCTAGGAAGGGTCCATCGGTTTGACCGGGAAGAAATAAATGCGTATGACAATCAAAAATCATCTTCTGCACCGCCTTTTAGCTAAAATGATCTAACATTCTGTTACGTCTGTTGGCGTTTTAAGGGCATCGGAAAGAGACCGTACTCCATCCGGCAGTTGCCCCATAGAGTCGATCTGTTTCATAGCTTTATTCCAAAGGAGATCATTTAGTGTTTATTGGCCTCATCCATCCGGGAATCCTTACGTGACTGCAGGGAAGGATGTGACTCATCTTCCTCCATGAAGCCTTTGGTTCCTTTCTTAAACTCCCTCAACGTCTTGCCAAACGCACGACCTAATTCAGGTAGTTTCTTGGGACCGAACAATACCAGTGCAGTTATAATTAGTAACATAATAGTTGAAGCACTAAAATGCGGCACATAACTCACTCCTTCTGGTTTGACAACTTTTGACCTACAAAGATCGTAATTGGAAGCTGTTCTCACACAGAACTAACGGTAAGACGTTCTTCGATATGAGAACACAATACCTCTTCCGTTTCCAAGCCCGCCCAATACATTTTGAGTTCTTGGTTGATTTCTGATAACTCTCTTGAACTTATAGCTAAATCCGTGAAATATCGGAAACCAGGTATCGTCTCGCGAAATAGTGAGAATCTGGACGGCAGATAACGTTTCTCTTCCCCTACCCACTCTGCGGCAGATTTTCTGGCGGGAAGACTGTATGTGTGCTGGCGAACGAAAAGTTGGGCCTTATAGCTAGTTAAATATTCCACTAATTTGACCGCCGCGTCCTTCACTTGTGACTTCCGATTAACAGCAAGTCCCGTGTTAAGCAGCATCGTCATCGGTGTACCAAAATGCGGTACAGGTGCAATGTCAAAGGACAGCCTCTCACCAAGCAAGTAATTTAAGTAGAAGTAACTGGTCATGATGATCGACGCTTTGCCTTTGGCCAGGAGCAGCTCTGATTCACCAGTTGTAATCCCTTCTGATAACGAAGGAATACTGTGCTTCATCTCGCCACAATAGCGAAGCGCGTCCATCATAGCTGTACCAGCAAGCTTAAGTCTGCCATCTTCATGACGCTCGAACTTCTCGCCTGTTTGCAACAGAAGCAGCGGCCAACGATTGGGCGAATACAAATCACAGTGAAAACCGAGGCGTTCATTCGGAATCGCCAGCTTTGACGAATACGTGATCAGATCCTTCCATTGCCAGCTGCTATCTGGCTCCGGCAAGTTCGCCTCATGGAAATGTTCGCGGTTATAGCAAAGAATAAGCGGTGAATAAATAAAAGGTTGTACGAGTTGACGACCGTCTGCCACAAAAGCATCCGATAGAAATGAATACAGCTCTGGATTCCGTTCCGTCGGCTCCAGCATCCCTTCTTCACCCGTTTCCACACATTCCTGAAAATCCTTAAAGTTCATCATGACCACGTCGAGAAGACCGCTGGACAAGTACTCGCTAATATAACTGTAGTTATTGCTGGATGTAGGCACCGCTTGTACGCGGATATGTGGGTTTTCCTTTTGAAAGCTGGATAGCAGCCTATGAATATCCGCCTCATCCGTAACGGAACTATGGAAGCCAAGCTTCACTGTGACGAAAGCGCCTTCAGGTGCACCGACAACTTTGGTTCCAACACGAGGAATTTTCTCAATAAGTCCCTCTGCAACAAGTACGTCCAGCCCTTTTCGTACCGATTGATTGCTTAAATTGTATTCCGCGGCGAACGTTTTCTCAGAAGGTAAATATTCACCAACTGGCCGCTTTCCTGTCAAAATATCTTCTCTCAATGCGTTGACGAGTTCGCTTAGGCGCGTGCGAGAGGAGCTGCGAGTTGTCCGTTTTTCCATCTATAAACCTCATTTCCATCCGATACACTGACAAGATCAGGAGACATGGGCACTTCCTGTATCCGCATTGTTATTAGTATTATAGCAACGACCCACCATCACATGTCAATGTACATAAGGTTTCACGACATAACGTAACCAGATATGCGTGAAACCCTTCAATCACTAATTCTGCCTGTTATTCTTATGCCTACTATCAAGGAATCGATAAATTGCCTACACGATGTTTCACCGTATCACTTTCTGCTGGAAGTGCAGTCCGATTGACGCCTTCTTCCACGCAAGAAGTCATGAAGAAGTAGGCACCGCTGCCGAAAGCGCCAGCCGATACTTCATACTTCCCTCCCGTAAATTGGGAGCCGATCGCTTTCAATTTATTCATTCCACCTTGAATGGAGAAATGTGCTGTACTAGCATCCGAGGCTATACTCGTACAGTTTCCGAAATTCCAAGTAACGACATTCGTAGCATCTACACTTTTCAAAAACGCCTTCTCACCATTCACTCCGCTGAATATCGCACTGCCGTCAATGGTGATCCATTGGTCCGGCTTATTCTTCGGATTGTTGACGTCCCCCACTTTATCCCAAGCACCTGTGAGCAAGAAGCAACAGTCAACGAGACCACCACCTTGCATGATGATTTCACGMGTGCCAATCTTCACAGTACCTCCTACCTGAGGGAGACCTTTGAACCAAGTATTAATGAGCGTCAGTTTATTGATGCTTCCTAGTGTGACATCTTCGATATTGTAAAATTCACTGTTGAGAATGGTGAGTTCACCATTGCTCGGCGTGTACCCTACTTGAGTCGTTCCACTACGGATTGGACGAGCGATTTCGTAGCCCTTCAGCATGCCGAAGGAGCAGCTATCGATGATGTTTTTCCTTTTGGCACGGGAGGAGCCTTTGGATATCGTCACCATCTCTTGTGCCGTGCAGCCTCTCATTTGCAAGCCGTCCATATTCACCCAGAATGAGCCCGAATTAGCCATTTTAACACCAGGTTTGGTGTACGTAACGACGGCATGGCAATCCTCAAGTGTCAAATCAGTTAACCGCTTGCTCGCGACAATTCGCGATGCGATATGCTTCTTGACGGTCACACGCTTCGCGCTATCCCCCCAGGTCGTACCGCTGTTTGCAAAGGACAACAGACCAGAGTTGTTGATGTACGTCAGATCGTGCTCGTACTGACCATGCGTGACGAACGGACCGTACTCGTCGCCATCGCCATGACAGTTCTCAACCATACAATAAGCTGCGCAGGTAAAATCATTCAAATGACGTGCATTGCTCGTATTGCAATCTCGGATATGCCCATACAACACGTTGATCTGCTGCGTCAAATAGCCAGTGCCGCCCCAATCGCGTTCTTCGGGGTTCATCAATTGGCAGAGTTCGGTTACATAATGCGTATTGTATCTCCGCATGACGACCGGCCAGAACACTTTGCTAGCCTTAATGCCTGATGCATCGCATTCAACAGCGAATTCATAGGCGACCGGATTTGAACCGATCTGATCCCATGTCGGGAATGGTCTGAGACTAGTGCCGTTAGGCGGCACAGGGATGCCGACAAAACTCATGTTGCGCACATGGCACCGGAAGGCTGGATTCACTTTTTTGTATGTAATCGGACGCCCCTTAGCAAGCAGCCAACCGAGCTTATAGTTGAACCTGACGTGGGTGGCATCGAAAATTTCGGTTACTTTGATCAGGTAATCGAGCTCACGTTGAGCACCGCCAGCCGTGTTGTTCTTAATCTGCGCGTGCCACCAGCTATCCACTTCAAACATCGATGAATCAGCCACTTCAAATATATCTGAATATTCAGATATATCTTCCGTTAACGTAACCGTTTGCGTCACACCAGTTACGACACCTTGGAAAAACATGACCGCTCCGAACGGGTTATCCAACGTGTTCAGTTCGATTCCTTCGGTTGTGACTGTGTAGCCGTGGAAATCAATTTCAATATCGCTGCGGTGATACACATGGCGTTTTATGAAATTAAGGTCTGAGTGCGCTTCGACACGATGAATTGAAAGATCATTGATCAACGCATCCAGCGCATTATCCGCATTTATATTTTTGTCGAAAATACCAAACCACCTGAAATCGCCTACACCCTGGTGTACGACTTCAAAACAACCTTCTCCTTTGGGTGGTTTGCCTCCCCTGGCTGCATCATTTTGCTCGCGTCCATTGCCGCCATTCGTCAGCCTGTGAACAGTCCCGCCATTGTCAGCTTTGGTACTGTCCGCTACAAACCGAACCAGCTTGCCGCCTCCGTCACCGCTCTTGTTGTAACCGCCAACGAACACATGTTGGCCGTCCTTCATTTGACCCATTGGGAGTGACTTTAGTTCAGCCACGTTGTTAACTTGCAGTACGCGATCGCTGTCTTTACTGTCTTTACTGTCTTTGGCATCTTTGTCATTCGATGACCCGTTATCCGCCGAGGCGAGTCGAGGGCCTAAGACACTGCCAGCCAACATGACGCCGCCCAGCCCTATCGTGGCCAAAACTTTACGTCTGCTGATGGCCTCATTCGACTTACCATTTGTTTGATTCTCCTCGGTGCTTACGTTCGTCGCATTCGATTTTCCCTTCTTGTCATCTAGGAAGAACATCGTTGAACAACTCCTCTTCGTAAGGGGAATAGGTAAGACAACTACGTAAATCGCTACTTGCGAAGCTCTGGCGGCAGTAAGAAGTCGAAATCGCAGCCCTCATCCGCTTGCAGCACACGTTCTAGGAACAGAAGGCCATATCCACGATCATAGGCAGGTGGAGGAGCCTCCCACTTCGCTTTGCGTTCTCGAAGCGTATCTTCATCTACATGTAACTCCAGCTTGCGCATGTCGATGTCGAGCTCGATTTCATCGCCGTTCTGCACAAGCCCCAGAGGTCCACCGATGGCTGCCTCAGGAGCAACATGCACAATCAAAGTGCCGTACGAAGTGCCGCTGATGCGGGCATCCGAGATGCGTACCATGTCGCGCACCCCTTGCATCAGCAACTTCTTCGGAATCGGGATTTGCCCGATTTCCGGCATCGCTGGCGCGCCTTTCGGTCCCGCATTTTTCAACACGAGGACACTGTTCTCATCGACGTCCAAATCGGGATCGTCAATCCGTGCATTCAGATCGGCCGGCGATTCGAAGACGACGGCGCGTCCACGGTGCTTCTTGAGATGCGGTGAAACCGCCGTTTGCTTGATCAGTGCACCGTTCGGAGAGAGGTTTCCGCGCAGCACCGCAATACCGCCTTGTGGAGCAATAGGCTGCTCAAGCGGATAAATCAGTTCGCGGTCAGTAACCCGCACGCCTCGCAGGTTCTCGGTCACCGTTTGACCAGTAACAGTCAAACAATTGCCGTTCAGCAGCGGTTCAATTTCCTTCATCAGGGAAGGCACACCGCCTGCTTCGAAGAACTCTTCCATCTGATATTTGCCAGATGGGCGAACGTTCAAGATAAACGGCGTCGTCGCGCTAATTTCGTCGAACCTTTCAAGCGGTAACCGGTAGCCAAGTCGTCCAGCAATAGCTACCAAATGGATGATTGCATTGGTTGATCCTGCACATGCCATCGTCACTCGAATCGCGTTATCCAGTGATTCCTTGGTAATAATGTCACGCGGTCGGATGTTGCGTCGGACAAGCTCCACGATCTGTTTCCCCGTCTGCTCGGACATATGGCGCCGCCTGGAATCTGGGGCAGGAATTGCCGCACAGCCCGGAAGTGCCATACCAAGCGCTTCGGCAATCGCCGCCATCGTGCTGGCTGTCCCCATCACCATGCAGTGACCATCACTGCGGCATATGGCATTTTCAGCAACGGTGAGTTGTTCATCTGAGATATTGCCCGCTTTGTGCTCAAGCGTAAACTGATAACAGTCGGTGCACGCGCCAAGCGTCTGGCCGTTTAATTTGCCGTTCAGCATCGGTCCGCCGGTAAGGACAATCGCTGGAATATTAGCGCTCACCGCAGCCATCAGCTGCGCAGGTACCGTTTTGTCACATCCGCCCAGGAGTACAACGCCATCAATCGGATGCGCTTTGACCATTTCTTCTGTGTCCATCGCCATGAGATTCCGAAGCAGCATCGTCGTCGGCTTTACATAGGGTTCGCCTATGGAAATAGTCGGAAATTCCATGGGCAGACCGCCGGCTTGCCAGACACCACGCTTCACATAGTCCGTCAATTCCCTAAAGTGAGAGTGGCATTTATTCAACTCGCTGAACGTGTTGCAAATGCCGATGACCGGCTTTTTCAAATCATCATCTGTGTAGCCCATGGACTTCGTAAATGAACGGTGGATAAAACCCCAAAGCCCGGTATCGTTAAAATATTTGTCACCACGAAGTTTGTCTTCACCATTTACCCCATGAATATTGTCTTCATCCGCCATGTTAGTAAGTCCTCCCTGCACGTAATCTCGATGTTTGTTTACAAATCACAAGCATTGGCGAGATGACCTCCGTCTACAACAAGTGTCGTGCCCGTTATGTAAGATGCTTCGTCTGATGCCAAGAACAGAAACGCGTTCGCCACTTCCTCAATGGTACCGAGCCTGCGCATCGGGGTTCTTTCCGTCAATGAAAGTGTGACTTCCGATTTCTCCTTCAGTTCGCGATCAAGAGGTGTATCAATGAAGCCAGGCGCAACGCAATTAACACGAATGTGATTCTGAGCCAAATCAACAGCCATCGACTGCGTTAGCAAAACAACGCCACCTTTTGATGCATTGTAATGGGCCAATACAGCACTTCCAGCTAAGCCATTTTTCGAAGCCATATTGACGATCGAACCATGAATCCCACCAGCAATCATCCCCTTCGCCACCCATTGGCTCAGTTGGAAAGTCGCATTCAAATTAATGTTGATTACCTGCTGCCAACGAGAGAGCGGGATGTCGATAAACGACTCGCGTGTTGCAATGCCAGCGTTATTGACCAAAATGTCGATGCCATCCCAGTAATCCCACGCTTTTTCAGCAGCCTTGTCCACTTGCTCCGGCACACTTAAATCACAGACGACGGTTGCAACTTGAGGTGTTTGCTCTCTATCTATGGCTTGCTTTCGAATTGTGTCTGCAGATGCTTCAAGCTGATCCGCCCTGTAATCAAGCAATACGACACTCGCCCCTTCTTGCACGAATTTATGTGCAATCCCTTGACCGATGCCTCTGGCACTTCCTGTAATCAATGCCCGTTTTCCTTGCAATCGCACGCGGGAAGCCCTCCATTCCCTAGGTAGTTCACATACCTGCAAAGTCAGACTGGCGAACACTCCTATGCATTCACCAGTCTGAGTTGCTGATTTAGAAGAACAGCTCGATTAATTATCCGATTTGAACTTGATTGTTTTACCTTTCGCTGCAGAAGTAAGCTCAGCATAGTTATCGAAAATCGCTTTGCCGCCGAATTTGGTCATCACTTCTTGGCGATATTGCGGCCAGTTCGCAGCGTCCTTCTCTTTATACAAGATTTGAACATGAAGTTCATTCATCCGTTTGCGCATAGCTCCGATATCCATGCCTTCCTTGACAGTAAGAGCAGTACCCACCGACGGAAGAATCTTGTAAGAGTTGATTTTTTCAACGATTTTCTTATCTCGCTCGGTTATTTTAGGATCAATGATATTCAATCCGAACACTTCAGGTTTACGTGGTGTAAACCAACCATACACTTCAATAAAGTTGTTATTGTCGATAACGTCTTTTTTATAGGCATCTTGATTGACTTCGATGTCTTTCCCATTGCGTTTGTAATCCACGTTTTCTTTCCCGTAACGCGTCAACAAGAAGCCTTCTTCTCCAGCGAGCCAATCCAGAATTTCAATAGAGCGCTGTACTTTGGCATCTGAGCTTTTGGAGCTGAGCAAGAACGGATTTTGTGGAATCGTTTCTACCCAAGTACCGGTTTTTTCCCACGGATGGAACGGCTCCCAGTCTGCTGTTGTTTGACCTGCTGCCTTCGCTTTCATTTGCAATCCAGCCGGATTGTTATCGAAGGCAAGGTCTCTGCCTTGACCGATCACGATACCCGCTTTACCTTGTGCAGCTTTATCAAAATGCTGGCCGTATTTGTTCAGGAACCAGTCCGGATCGACAACTTTCATGTCCAGTAGCGCCTTGATATCTGTAAGCACATTTTGCATGCGGATATCGGTACGAACGTCAATGAACTGATCATTTTCTACATATGTGTCACCCGCAAAGCCATTTTTCAGGAATTCTGGGAAGTCCATCGAAATGCTTGCACCGCCGCCTGCCGCTGTAAAACCATACGTATCGTTTTTGCCATTACCGTCTGGATCATTGAAAGTAAAAGCTTTCATGACACTTACAAGCTCGTCGTAGTTCGTCGGCATTTTCAAATTAAGCTTGTCGAGCCAGTCTTTCCGAATGTAGAAGGTACGGTAGTAGCTTGTTTCGTACGGAACAGGAGCACGCTTGAATGCACCTTGTACCTGATACGACTTCAAAGTTGCTTCCGACACCCAATTTTTGAAGTAGTTTGGCATTTTGGCCGGTGTGACAATCCCCGTCAAATCTCTGGCAACACCATCACGGATGTAATTATTAGAAGGTACTCCGTCTGCGTAGAAAACATCGGGAATGTCGCCTGATGCGATCATTGTATTCAATTTATTGGTATAGTCTTGGCCAAACGGCAAGTAGGTCATTTTCAGTGAGACATTGAATTTCTCTTCAATCGCTTTCTTCACGAAGTCTTTATCTGCCGAAGGAAGTTGGGCGCTTGCATCTGCGATAACCATCCAACTCAGGTCTAGTTTTTCCTTCTTGGCATCTGGGCTCGACGACGTTGTCGCCGCCGTGTTAGTTGGGGAACTAGAAGCCTCCTCTTTCGAACTCGTGCATGCGACAAGGACCAGCGAAGATGCTAATAATAGCGTAGTTACTTTTGATAACGTTTTCAAATGAAAGACCCCCCTGTTCGTTTTAGAAGAATGAGAACGCGTATGAAACTACTTTCAAGCCATTTACTTCCGTCAAATCAATGGATACGAATCGTTTGCGAAATAACCACTGTAGATCTACTTCCCGTTGTCACCTCCTCGTACTTAATACGTAACTGGCTTACAGCCAATTGTGGTAAAGCTGCTGTTAGACTTATCCTTTGACAGCGCCTAACAGCATGCCTTTGACGAAATATTTTTGTAGAAACGGATACACGATAAGAACTGGTATGATTGCCACCACAACGGTTGCCATCTTGATGGTTTCCGGCGGCATTGTATTTAATGAAGATTGAGAAATCGCAAGTTCCTGACTAATGGCTGGTGACACAATCATGTTCCGCAGCACAACCTGTATCGGATATAGACTGCGATCATTCAAATACATGACCCCGCCGAAGTACGCATTCCAGTGATTGACACCGTAGAACAATCCCAAGGTTGCCATAATCGGCATCGAGAGCGGCAGCACAATTCGCATAAGTGTACCAATGTCGCTGCAGCCATCCACTTTTGCCGCTTCTTCAATTTCATAGGGCAGGCCTTCGAAGAAGGTCTTCATGATCAGAATATTAAAGGACGAGACCAGACCTGGAATGATAAGTGCCCATAGGGAATCCATCAAGCCCGTGGCTTTCACGGTCAAATACATGGGGATGATCCCCCCGGAGAACAACATGGTAAACACGATGCCCATCAGGACGATATTGCGTCCCGGCAAAAATTTCTTCGATAACGGATAGGCTAGCATCGTCGTAATCGCTAGATTGCACGCTGTACCAACGACCGTAACGAATATCGATACTTGCAGCGCTTTCGGCACCGTATTGCTGGAGAAAATCGTTTTGAATGCTTCGAAGGTGATCGCATGCGGTACGATGACAAATCCACCGTTTTTGAGCACTTCCGTATAGGGTGTGATTGACATAATGAAGACAAAGTAGATGGGAAACAGCGTTGCTAAACAGAAAAGTCCGAGTACGGTGTAAAGAACGGCATCTACAATGCGGTCTAATTTGGTTTTCTTAAGCATGAATGGCATAACGATGCCTCCTTTACCAGATGCCGGACCCGCCGACTTTTTTGGCCAGTTTATTCGCTCCAATCACAAGCACCAGACCGATAACTGATTTGAATACACCCATTGCCGCTGGCACACTGAATTCCATTTGTTCAATTCCTCTACGGAAGATCCAGGTGTCAAGAATATCCCCCACATCATAAACTCGTGCGTTCAGGAATATGTATACCTGTTCGAAACCAGCGTCCATAATATGTCCGATTCGCAAGATTAACAGTAAAATGAACACTTCGCGAATACCTGGGAGCGTAATATGCCACAATTGCCGCCAACGACCTGCGCCATCAACAACGGCTGCTTCATATAATTCATGGTTGATCGAGGCCAGTGCTGCCAAATAGATGATGGCTCCGAAACCAGTGCTCTTCCAAATATCTGACGTCACTAGCAGGGAACGGAAATAGTCCGAGTTGGTCAATACATCAAGCTCTCCCCAACCCATATCGCGAAAGAACGTCGTCACTAGCCCCGCACCAGGTGCAAAGAATGAAAACACAAGACCGTACACGATAATCCATGATAAGAAATGAGGCCCATAGGTAATCGTTTGTACAATTCTTTTAAACCAAGGAGCACGAATTTCATTTAAAATAAGTGCCAACATGACGTCCGGAAGCATGTTAAACAAAATACGATACACACTGATGAGAAGCGTATTTCGGACTAGACTTGGAAACTCCGGCGAGCCGAATATCGTTCGAAAGTTATCGAAGCCAACCCATTCACTCCCCCATAATCCCTTCATGAGGTTATACTTCTTAAACGCAATCACAAGTCCGAACATCGGTACATAGTGATAAATAATGTAATATGCAATCCCCGGAACCATAAGTAAGTACAACCATTTGTATCGGAGAAACGTTTTCCAAATATGCGTGGTCATTCGTTTTCTTCCTATGGGTTCACCGGTAATCGACTTCACACTTGCTCGCATACCCCATCACCTCCTTTATTAATTGTTAAAGGAATCTGCTACTCCGGCGGGATTGGGTTGTTCATATCGCACGACAATACCCATCGATTTCTGTGGCTTTTCAAAGCAGCTTTGATACATGGTGGGTAACTCTTCGAGTGCGCACTCATTGGTAATCAACGATTGAATATCAATCCTTTTCTGTGCGATCAAACGTAGAAACTCCCCCATATTCCTGCCTTCCGTCCAACGAACATAACCTATCGGGTAATCGACCCCATGCTGCTCGTAGGTTTCCTCATAACGACCAGGACCGCCCGCACGTGAAATGTGAATACTCGCTTCTTTCATAAAAAGCAGATCCMGATCAAATTCCGTTCCTGTATCCCCGACGATCACTACGCGACCGCGGTCTCTCAGCCAACCCAGCGCATCATCTATCATACTAAACTTCCTATTGCTCGCACAAAGCATGACAGCATCTGCACCTTTACAAGAAGGATCAGACTCCACTGCCCTCTGAAGTTCTTCCTTGGTGCGGCAGGCTATCGCTCCAATAGCCTCAAGCGTTCGGCAGCGCTCCTCTATTAACTCTAAACCAATCACTTTATAGGACGCTGCATGTGCAATACGGGCAATCACTTGCCCAAGTATGCCAAGCCCCGCGATGATAATCGTTTCTCCGAAGCTCAGTTGAGCTTGACGCAAAGCATGTATCGCAATGGCACCAATACCAACAAATGCTGCTTCCTCCTGAGTCACGCCTTCTGGCACAGGTACGACCAAATGCTTGGGTACAAGCAGGAGTTCCCTATGGGCTGGTACCCCATAACAAGCAACTCGTTGTCCGGGGATGACATGCGTAACACCTTCCCCGATTTCCATTACAATGCCACTGGCACTGTAGCCTAAATTGGCATCCCCATTATTGGTTATCATCATTAGCTCGGTGCCTACGCTAACGACAGAATATTCCGTTTTCACTTTGACAAATTGAGGAATCATTTCCGGGTTCGGAAGCTCCAACACTTGTGCTGAACCATTGATGCCCTTTACTGCTTTCATAACCCCTACCTCTTTTCTGGTTTATTTCTAATTTGTAAAGTACACCACAATCATCAGAACATTTCGTTGTGGTTTGTTTCTGATGTTTTTATTATAAGTACCTGACATGTGTGTTGTCAATAACTTTTTAATTTGGAATCGCTTACAATGTTAGATAACATAACACTAACTAATCAATTACCCTTAATTACATGACATGTATGTAACGTAAAAGGAGCCTATCTAATAAAAGACAGGCTCCAACGGTTATTCAACTATGATCATATTCCCCTCTTTATGCTTCACTCTATCCGATTCAACCGGAAGAGCGGACCGATCGACTCCTTCTTCTACACATGCCATCATGAGTAAATAGGAATCATGGCCAATCGCTCCCTCCGTAATCTCATACTTGCCGCCAGAGAAACGAGAACCTATCGCCCTCATTTTATTAGGACCGCTATGTATGCTGAAATGCGCCGTCTCGGCATCCATTACTGAGCTTTTGCACTCGCCGAATACCCACGTTACGATTCCTGACATTTCTTCACGCTTCAAAAAGGCCTTTGCTGCATTCGTCCCACTGAACACGGTGCCGCCATCCACCGTAATGGACTGGTCACTTGCACCTGTCTCATCCAGATGAAATGCACCCATCAATATCATGCCGCTATTCTCACAACCCCCGCCTTGCACAACCACCTCAGGACACCAAACTTGAATGGGTTTTGCTTCTGGAGAAGCTCCTCTAAACCATGTATTCATCAAAATTAGTTTGTTGATACTACCCAGTGAATTATCATCAACGTTGTGAAATTGGCAATTCTGCATCGTGAAGTCCGTCATAACTGGCCGAAATCCTACATGGGGATTATCGGGCATACGAGCGATTTCAGCCCCCTTCGTCATGCCAAAGGAACAACCATCCGCAAGATTACTTCGCTGTGAACGAGATGAGCTCTGTGAAAGTGTAAGCATCGTGTCCGCCGTACAGCCTCTCATTTGCAGCCCATCTGCATTGGCCCAAATCGTACCGGAATCCACTAATCCCTCTTTCCAGACGGCATGAACATCCTCCAGTGTCAAATCTGTAATTCGCTTGTGTGCAACTACACGCGAAGCCACATGCTTCTTCACAGAGATTCGTTTCGCACTATCTCCCCACGTTG
Organism: Paenibacillus sp. 2RAB27; assembly: GCF_052115445.1. NCBI lineage: Bacteria > Bacillati > Bacillota > Bacilli > Caryophanales > Paenibacillaceae > Paenibacillus > Paenibacillus sp. 2RAB27. The sequence goes on along the minus strand of NZ_JBFRGR010000046.1, from coordinate 19,168 downwards.
TACCGCTGTTGGCAAATGACAATAAACCTGAGTTCCCGATAAACGTGAGATCATGCTCGTATTGACCGTGTGTGACAAAAGAACCATGTTCATCACCATCACCATGGCAGTTCTCCACCATGCAGTATGCTCCACATGTGAAATCGTTTAAGTGACGGGCGTTGCTTGTATGGCAATCTCGGACATGACCGTACAACACGTTGAGTTGCTGCGTCAGATATCCGGTTCCTCCCCAGATCACTTCTTCTGGGTTCATTAGCTTGCAACGCTCCGTCACAAAATGAGTGCAGTAACGCCGCTCAATGACCGGCCAGAAAACCTTAGTGGCTGTGACGTCGCTAACATTGCAAGCAACGGCGAATTCATAGGCAATGGGATGTGATCCTATTTGATCCCAATCCTCAGATGGCTTTACGCTCGTCGACCCATTATCAGGCACAGAAACACCGATAAAATTCATATTCCTGATGTGACTGTGGCAAACAGGCTGCATCTTCTTGAACGTGATTTCCCGTCCAGCAACAAGCGTCCACCCGAGCTTATAATTCACACGAATATGGCTATCGTCTATGATTTCTGTGACCTGCACCATATAATCCAGCTCGCGCTGCGCATAGCCTTCCGGGTGGTTCTGAATCCTCGCTACCCACCAGTCTCCCACCTCAAAAGACGCCGTATCTAGCACCTCTAGCACGTCAGATTGCTCTGGAAGATTAGCAGAGAGTGTAAGAGTCTGTGTTTCACCTGTTGCTTTCCCCTGAAAAAAAATAACAGCTCCGAATGGATTGCTTTTCGCATTTAGCTCGATCCCGACTGTTGTGACACGGTGCCCTCCAAAATCGAGTTCGATGTTGCTGCGGTCGTACGTATGTCTTCTGACAAAGTTAAGATCAGAATGCGACTCAATCCGGTGAATCGATACATCGTTCACCATCGCATCCAAGGCGTCATCTGCATGCCTTGTCGCGTCCAGAATGCCGAACCACCGAAAATCTCCTACACCGTTATGCACGGTCTTCCATCGGCCGCTTCCACCATGTCTAGGATCATGAATCGTGCCGCCGTTGTCGGCCTCAGTGCTGCCAATCATCCAACGAACAAGCTTGGAGCCACCGTCTCCCTTTTGATAATACCCATCCACATAGACAAGCTGCCCATCCTTAATCGTGTGAACTTGATACGCTAATAACTCTTCCAGATTTGATAGTTGGATCATCATATGGCCTCCGTTTACTTCACCGTGTTCTCAAAGTGAATTTGTAAAACTCCATTCTGATTCTCATCTAGTTCACTTATACATCCTTTTCCTCAAATAAAATCTTATCTGGTTTGTTTCAGATTTGTTTTCAAGTTCATAATTCAATAATTCCACTCCGTTGTCAATCTTTTTCTACAAGCATCGACCACTCAAGTTAGCTCTCACTTACGTTCATTTTGTGCAGATATTGTTTAGGTGTACAGCCGTTGAATCGTTTGAACAACTCATAGAAATGCGCCATATTTCCTATGCCAACCGACTCTGCGATTTCATTCACACTGCGTTTTTCAGTAACGAGCAGCCGCTCCGCTTTTGAAATACGTTTCTGGTTGACATAGTCGATAAATGAAGTGCCCATCTTCTTCTTGAAATATTTCGAAAAGTACGAGTAACTCATGCCAGCGATTCGACTGACCTCTCCCATATCGATCTTCTCCGTCAAATGCTCGTCCACATAAACAACAAGTGACCGTATGATATCCGCATCCCCATCCACATTGCCATGTGTCGTTAACAGATCCCGATTGTCATGGCGAAGCAGCATTAAGAGCAGATGCTTGATGTGCATGCTAACCGCAATTTCATACCCCTTCTTAGTTTCCATAACTTCATCATGGGTATCCGTAATAATCTTGGCAATTTCTTTCTTCACTTGTTCATTTTCTTGGAAAATGTAATTGAGCGCTTCTAACGGATGAAAAATCTCCAGAAAATCTCGATAATACCGCATCATTGCCGGATCAAAATAAGGTTGGAGGTCAATATGAAGAACGATATAGACGAGGTCTTTATCGCTTATTTTGCGTCCTCTATGCAGTTGGGAGGAACCGATCAGCAGCACATCTCCTGCTTTGATCGTGTAAATATGATTGGGTGTCTGAATTTCGTGGATACCCTGCTCAACTAAAATGAATTCAATTTCTTTATGATAATGCCAGGTATTCCCGTACTCCTTTTCTGCCCCTGATTGGGTGAATCGCCACACTTTCATGCATAATGAGGGGTTCTGATAAGGGATAGGCTCTTTATAAATATGCATGGCTCTCAAACACCGCTCTTTCACTGATGACAAATTTGGATATAAACTGAATAAATGTCCGCATATACGCTACCTCACAATACCTATATCATATTACTTAGTTACATATTTTCATACGATAATATGAGGAGTGAATTTGGCATGAAAATAGCGATCGTTGGTTGCGGGGGGATKGGGAATGTGCACGCCCTCAGCTATGTCAATATGCCTGATGTGGAGTTGACAGGTGTATGCGATCTGGATATCGAGCTAGCACAAGCACTTTCCCTTAAGACAGGAGCACCTGCTTTTACATCTTTTGAAGCCATGCTGAATGAGGCTGATTTCGATGTCGTCAGTGTGACACTGCCAAGCTACTTACATAAGGAATATACGTTAAAAGCGGCACAAGCCGGTAAACATGTGATATGCGAGAAACCACTTGCCCTTAATTTAGAGGATGCAGCAGCTATGATCCAAGGTTGCGAGCAATACGGCGTCCGCTTGTTTGTCGGACACGTCGTTCGATTCTTCCCTGAATATGTACAAATGAAGCAAGCCATCGATGAGGGCAAGTTAGGACGCGTCGGCGTCATTCATGCCAAACGAATCGGTTCACACCCTGGTGATGTCAGACCATGGTTCAAAGATTTCACTAAAAGTGGAGGCGTCATTGCCGATCTCATGATCCACGATATTGATTTTCTGCGTTGGGCCGTCGGCGAAGTGAAATCCGTCTATGCCTTGAATCAACGTGTCAACGACTTGGATTATGCGCTAGTCACTCTTCTTTTTGAAAATGGAGCTGTCGCCAACGTGGAAGCCTTCTGGGGTTACCAAGGGCCGTTCCAAACCGCCGTGGAAATTGCAGGCAGCAAAGGCATAATCCGCAGCGACAGCCAAAAAAGCAGTTCCCTGCACATCTGCAAAGCCCCTTCCGATTCAGAAGGCAGACGTTTCGCGGAAGTTCCGCAAAGTCCGGGATACGCTAGTCCCTATAATTTGGAGATTGCCCATTTCATTCAGTGCATACGAGATGGAAGCGAGCCCATCGTTACTGCGAACGATGCCTATAAAGCACTAGAAATTACGATGGCTGCGCTGGAATCGGTTCGCACGGGGAAATCTGTCCAACTGAAGACGAGCTGGGCGTTCGGGGAGGAAACAATATGAAGAAATTAAAAGTAGGTATGATCAGTTTCGCGCACGGCCATGCATACTCTTATTTGGAATCACTACGAGCAATCCCGCAGGTGGAGGTCACGGGTTTTGCAGATGAGAGTCACAGCCGCGCGGAAAAAGTAACCGCTGCATACGGCTTGCCTCATTATGAACATTATCAGGATTTACTCGCCACGGATCTGGATGCTGTTGTCATTTGTTCCGAAAATGTCCATCACGCAGAGATCACGATAGCAGCAGCGAAAGCCGGCAAACACGTGCTATGTGAAAAACCGCTTGGCGTTTCGGTCTCGGAAATGGAGGCCATGATTGCTGCCTGTAAAGAAAACGGTGTTCAATTGATGACGGCTTTCCCTTGCCGCTATTTGGCCTCGGTTGTTAAAGCCAAGGAGGCAATCGAACAGGGTGAAATCGGAGAGATCGTAGCCATCAAGGGAACCAATCGCGGCTCTCTTCCTTCCGGCTGGTTCCTTCAATCCGAGCTATCCGGCGGCGGTGCCTTATTAGATCATACTGTACACGTCATGGACTTGATGAATTGGATGACCCAATCCGAAGTGAAAGAAGTCTATGCTTACGCTGCTACATTATTCAATGAAAATTTAGAGATCGATGATGCGGGGATGATCCATGTCAAATTCGCTAATGGGGTAATCGGCGTCTTAGACACAAGCTGGTCGCGGAATGCCTCTTTCCCAACATGGGGAGATGTGACGATGACGATTGTGGGTACGAAAGGAACGCTCTCCATCGATGCTTTTGCTCAAAAGAATGAGCTATATAGCTTAGATAACGGGAAGGGCCAATGGAATTTCTGGGGTGACTCCATGGATGCTTACTTAGTGAAAGCATTTGTTMAAGCGTTGCTGAATGGCGAACAGGTGCCGATCACAGGGGAAGATGGATTACGTTCAACCGTTGTCGCCTTAGCGGGTTACAAATCCGTGGCACTAGGCCAACCCGTGTTGCTATAAGCGTGAGCTAGACGATATGTGCAAGTCAGTAATTATTGCCACTCGGTTCAAAGATGCTTTTTCCTGCAAAATATGATACATTTCATGAAATAGGAAGTCACCTCTATGAGCGGACCTACGGACCTATCTGCTTATAGAAGAGGTTCGCAAACTCCCTCTCTAAAAAACTATGAAATGAGGATTACCAATGGCAGGAAGAAGCAATGAAGACTTGAAAGACATTACCCTTTTAGGTAATCAAGGCACGAAATACATTTTCAATTATGATCCTACACTCTTGGAAGCATTTGATAATAAACACCCAGATCGGGCCTATTTCGTCAAATTTAACTTCCCGGAATTCACAAGCTTATGTCCTGTAACTGGACAACCGGATTTCGCTACCCTCTACATTTCGTATATTCCTACGATCAAAATGGTGGAAAGCAAGTCCCTGAAACTTTACCTATTCAGCTTCCGCAATCACGGTGATTTCCACGAGGATTGTGTCAATATTATTATGAACGATCTCATCGAATTGATGAATCCGCGTTATATCGAGGTATGGGGCAAGTTCACGCCTCGCGGCGGTATCTCCATTGATCCTTATTGTAACTGGGGTCAACCAGGTACGAAGTACGAAACAATGGCTGAGCATCGCTTGATGAATCATGATCTGTATCCAGAGAAAATTGATAACCGCTAAGATACCAGCGGAAAATAAAAAGCTTGATCAATCCCAAATGGGACTTGACCAAGCTTTTTTCTTGTTTTGCCTACTTCGTAAAATTTAGGATTTGCAATAAGCGCTGTAGGAGTACTGCACTTTGTGCTCTTGTTGCATCCTTCTCTGGATCAAATGAAGTGGGGCTCATGCCCTCCATCAACTGCAGTTGAACTAAACGTTGAACCGCGTCAGTCGACCATGATTTAATTTGCTTCTGATCTGTGAATGCAAGCACATTGCCTGTTGCTTGTTGAGGATCATACCCAGCAGCCTGCAGCGCCCGATCGATCATGACAGCCATTTCCTCACGTGAAATCGTCTGATTAGGTCGGAACGTACCATCTTCGTACCCCGTGATGATTCCGCCTTCTACAGCAGCATTTACGGAATCATTAAACCAATCCGTAAGGCTCAAATCTTTGAAAGCCGTATTCGCATGCGATGACTTGATGCCGAGCGTCCGGGTGAGAAGCGTTGCCAGCTCTGCACGTGTGATTGGTTGATCTGGACGGAACTCCTCTTTGGAAACACCTTGAACAAGCCATTTATTCGCCATACGCTCAATGCCATCTTTTGCCCAATGCTTATTCGTATCGGTAAACGAAATATTCGTTTCAATTAATAGAAACGTCTCATTCGAATGACTATAAAGGGTCACTTCTCCCGATTTCACCTTAAACGGCACGGGTTCATACGTCGTATTTCCTTGCGCATCCTTGACTACTCTAACGGCTGCAAGATTACGTTCGTTGATCGCTTGATCTACCTGTACGGTATACGGTACATAAGTATTGAAGCTGGAAATAGGTGCTGATTTCCCGTCTCCTGCGACTGCCTTCATCGTGAAATCGATTGCGTTCAATACGTTGAATCCAGCAGCATTTGCTTGTGCTAAAGCGTTGTCGTTCTTACTAATAGTCACTTGGACCTGAGCTAATTGAGACATATTCAACTGATTGAGAGGGAGTTTCACGCTTCCAATTTCTGTTTCAATCGTCGCGGATGGGATGCCGTTCAACTTCTGCAGAGCCTGCTGATTCAGCGTAAGCTGTACCTGCCCTACATCGTTTGGCGAATCCACCACTATAGCAATTGGACCGCTCCCTTGTGCTTTTAAAATAGCGTCCAGCGTTTTTTCATCTAAAGTTGCTGTAGCTATGGGTTTACCATTAACCTCTGTGATGATGGCGTTTAGGCTATCCGAAGGGTTACTTGGCGGATTGCTACCAGCTGACGGTGAAGTTGATGGACTATTATCTCTAGTTACTTTCAGACGATATGTCTTCGTCAAAAGATCTTCTGAGGTAACTACAATTTCAATGACATTGTCACCTACTTGTAGTTGAATTGCATTGGAAGCCGATCCGCTTTCGACAGTTGTTCCATTTACAGTTACTTTAGCCGCACTGTTAGCTACCGTCGGTGTTACTTGTATTTCAGTTACCCCATTAGATACATTCGATGTATACTCCGTTTTAGCCTCGTCAAATATTGGACTTAACGTTCCTGCACTGATGGCTAGGTTACTTAAATTATTATTTGTTGATACAACGCGTGTAACTGTCAATTGATAAGTCTTCGTCGATAGATCTTCTGCGGTAACTACAATCTCTATCTCATTGTCACCTACTTGTAATTGAATGGCATTGGAAGCTGTGCCACCTACGATAGAAGCTCCATTCACAGTCACCTTTGCTCCACTGTTGTTGGTTGTTGGCGTAATAAGAATCTCACTTATACCATCTGGCAAAATTGATGTATAAGCTTTTGTAGCCGCATCAAATGTTGGACTTAACGTTCCTGCGCTGATTTCCAAAATGCTTAACGTGTTGTCCGTCGAAGGCCATATTTCCGTTGCCGTCACGCCTACAGCTTTATCATAATCTGTTCCGACATTGTTTAAGATATTTTTACTTACATGAATATTAGTTCCTGCCTGCAATTGAATCCCGTTTGTATTTCCTGTAATGATATTCCCTATTATTTGTACGTCTTGAGGATCTCCAGCACCTACAAAATTAGCATTTTGGTCACCTTTATCGTGTTCAAGTAAAATTCCCCAGTAGTTGGTCGCCGTATTATTACGAATGATGTTATTCAGTATGCGAGTACCTGGTCCATTTTGAATATTAATGCCTGCTGCATTATTTACGGATGTCGTATTTTCAATAATATTATTTTCAATCAGCGTTTCTGGCGTTCCCATCGTTACAACAATACCTTCTCGCGAATTGCGGATTAGATTGTCATGAATATGGTTCTTAGGGCCAGATTTACTATGATTAGTGGGAGCAGTCCCACCCGTATTCCCAAGACCTACACCTCCACCAGTATAAATATTTTCAATGGTATTGTCGTAAACCTCATTTAAGTATTCAAGCTCGCCATGTAGATCGATAGAGTCTAATTTAGTATTTATATAATGATTATTTCTTAGAGCATTATTGTGCGCGACATTTTGGATTAGGGAACCATGACGTAAATACGGTCCTTCAAACGTTGAATCTTCAACAACATTCCAATACGTATCATTGTCGAAACCAAGTCGATCCACCTTAGGCATACCTTGGATGGAAGTTCCGTATCCCGCTCCGCCTCCGCCTAAATCTGTTGCATTACGGAAGGTACTATGACGAACGATAACATCATGGCTATTTTCAATTCGAATCGCCATACGTCTAAAACGTTCAACGGTAACATGATCAATCGTCACATTAAAAGATGGCGTATCCCCGTAGTTGGCAATAGCAATACTGCTATCTGGCCCCCCAGCATCTGGATTATTTGTAGCATGTTCAAGTGAAAACGAGCGATTCCACGTTGAAGTGATCGTCAAGTTAGAAACCACAATGTCGTGTTGACTTGATGACTTCACAACCGAACTATTTTTAATATCATCGATGCTGGACTTCAAAATAGTTCCTACTTCACTTTCGCCGCGTAAATTCACACCGGACTTCAACTTCAAATTTACAAATCCATCAGGTGTAGTAATTAGGTTATACACACCGTTTGGTAGGTAGACTTCATCTCCTGGTGAAGCAGCATTAATTGCATTTTGAATGCCTACACGGTCATCATTAGAATTATCAGCAAGATCCACACCATAACTAGTTACATTAATGATTGATCCAGTGACAGGATTCGGTGTATGTAGCAGATGTACAGTACCGTCTGGATTCGTTAATCCCGCTTTGGTGAAAGGCACTGCTCCCGGAGGTGCAGTAGGTGTAATATTCGGAACAATAGCAACTGGCGTGTCTCCAGTCACATAGGGTGCATAGATCATGACATCTGTTAAGCTGGTAAACGTACTGCCATCTGAATTTCCATGTCCGACGATTCGAACGAAACGAGCATCCGTATCTGGAATATCGAACGCCTGCATATTCGCTGTGGTAGCACGACTGTTTCCACTAAAAACGTTTGTCCATGTTATTGCATCATTAGATGTCTCAATATCTAGCCGTGTAGAACGTAGATCACCTTTATAAAAAGCGATGCCTAAATAGCCAATTCGTTTCGTTTGACCTAAATCAAACATGATATACTGGCCGTCACCCGAAGCTGACCAACGGCTGAATAAGTTATTATCCAAGGTGTTGCTCTCTACATTTCCGTCGCTGCTGCTGGCATTCACTTCTACGACTGGAATGGGGATCACAGGTGCCGCTAAGGTTGTTGTGCTGTAGATTAGCGGCTGCGTGGAATAGTTACCAGCAACATCACCCGCGTAGACAGCATAGGTAACACTTGATTGAGGGGTTAAACCTTGCGCTGTGTAATAGGTACTGCCGACAACAGTTTGAATTAACGTGTCGTTCTGATAAACCTTATAATTAGAAACTGCGTTATTATCTGTAGCGGCTGGCCAAGCTAGTTGGACAAAGTCTGTCCCTAAATTTATGGACTTTAAAGCAGCGCCATTAGGCCATTGCGGCGGTATTGTGTCGCTTTGAACAACACGTTTCACAAGAAGCTGCGTTTCTGGGTTAGAGGCTGAAGTATTATCTTTGGAATACAGGTTTACGGATTTCCCTGTTACCAAGGAATCTGCTACCACGAAACTTACAACCCCATCCGCCAAGTGTCGTCTAACATAATCGGAAACATCAATATCATGATAGATAGGCTTACCACCATTGAGTGTGGTTATCGTAAATTGACCTACCTGTTCCATTTGCGATAGATCTTTTTGAAGCGTAGAGGCATTATTCCATGTAAATGTGTTTTCCCGCCATGAATTATCGGTTAATCCGAAAACTTGCAAATCTGCTGTGGTCAAACTGCTTCCTAGTTTAGCTGAAACCTGCAAAATGTATTTGTAGCTAAGATCTGATGCACTAGTCACATCAAACTTAAAATACATCTGTTTCTTTTGCGTACTGCTAGTTGAGACACTGAATAACCCATCCGTTGATCCATTTTTTCTATCATAGACCGTATCTAATACAGATGGCACCTCGATATCAGGTGTCTTCCAATGGATCGCACCATCTTCTGCAGGAGGCAGCGCGCTAACAACCACCTCTKGATCAGCCGCCATACCAGCGACAGGAAGTAGTAATAGCGAAAATATCATTGAACAAATCAACATGATGCTTATCTTACTTTTGAAAAGATGAAATTTCATTCCGACAAAACTCCTTATCGTTTATATTTCGTCCATTGTAAGCGTATACAAAAATGATCATACTCGCTTTCTCCGCAATTGAATTGTCATTTATTTAGGTTAGGGAGTGGATAAATTAGGATTTCGTATCAAAACACCTCTATCGAGGCCATTCCACGACGAGCAAAGACAACTGACGGCGGGGGACTGCCACTGCGCACAATTTTTGTGCGCTAGCGTGCGACTGACGCCGGCGGACTGCTCTAGCGCACAATTTTTGTGCGCTAGCGTGCGATTGCCGGCGGGGGAATGCTCTTGCGCGCAATTTTTGTGCGCTAGTGTGCGACTGCCGCCGGCAGATTGCCGTTGCGCACAATTTTTGTGCGCTAGCGTGCGACTGCCAGCCGGCGGATTGCTCTTGCGCACAATTTTTGTGCGCTAGCGTGCGACTGCCGGCGCGGGACTGTTCTTGCGCACAATTTTTGTGCGCTAGCGTGCGACTGCCGGCGACAGACTGCCATTGCGCACAATTTTTGTGCGCTAGCGTGCGACTGCCAGCCGGCGGATTGCCATTGCGCACAAATTTTTGTGCGCTAGTGTGCGACTGCCGGCGAAGGACTGCTCTTGCGCACAATTTTTTGCGCTAGCGTGCGACTGCCGGCGGGGGACTGCTCTTGCGCACAATTTTTGTGCGCTAGTGTGCGACTGCCGCCGGCGGAATGCCCTTGCGCACAATTTTTGTGCGCTAGCATGCGACTGTCGCCGGCAGACTGCCATTGCGCACAATTTTTGTGCGCTAGCGTGCGACTCCCGGCGGGGGACTGCCATTGCGCACAAATTTTTGTGCGCTAGTGTGCGACTGCCGGCGAAGGACTGCCCTTGCGCACAATTTTTGTGCGCTAACGTGCGACTGCCGCCGGCGGAATGCCATTGCGCACAATTTTTGTGCGCTAGCGTGCGACTGCCCGCCGGAAGAATGCCGTTGCGCACAATTTTTGTGCGCTAGTGCGCGACTGACGGCGGCGGAATCTCTAGCGCACAATTTTTGTGCGCTATACTTTCTGGCGTGGCAAAAAAACCGATCCAAAAGGATCGGTTAGGTGCTCAATTCCAATTTTCTACCACTTAGTACAAAGGTTGTGGTGTATAAGGCTGCGGGCATTGCGGGTATGGCAAAATATCTCTCACTTGATTAAACGTATAATGTTTAGTTGCGAATTGTGTATGGTATAAATATTCAATGACGTAGATCGATCCACCTTGTACACTGCACAGAATGCCGGATACTCCGGTACCATCCATCAGGGAAATACCAACGGGCCTCCCGATTAAGGCGTAAGCTTTTTGCTGAATAGGCATAAGTCATCATCTCCTGATGTACCGTATGCCGCTCGGCGCCCAAAGGTTCAAGCTCAGGTCAACTTTTCCACGCCTACCCTTCCCGAGAAAAAGGTCGCTCCGCCGCCCATATCGGCCACACGATCTGGCGTCAGGACATTCACGCGCGTTTTACTGCCTGGCGCATCTGCCCATAGCCCTTGACTGACAACGACACCGCGCCTCACATCGCGACCAGCCATAACGACCAGCTCACACTCGCCGCGCTCGTTCCACACCCGTGCAAGATCGCCGCTGACCAAACCTAAAGCCGATGCATCGTCTTCATGCATATGCAGCTTCGGTATTTTCTCCATGCGGACATGCTTCTCATTATGCGCAAAAGTTGAATTCAAAAAGTTATGATTCGGCGCCGGAATGAACATAAATGGCAAATCACTAGTCTCAGCAAGCGGCACATACGTTGGAAGCGCTGGAAACCCCTTACTCGCCATGTCTGCCGAGTGTAGTTCAATTTTGCCACTAGGCGTCCGAAGTTTCCCAGGAAATAAGGGCAGAGTCGCCGCCTTCATGAATCCGGTATCCAACAAAGCATCGAACGATATGTCAGCCAATGCTGGATTGCCAGGATGGTGCAAAGCCTGACGAACCATGTCCTCATCGCTGTCCCGCAGCGCTTCATCCTCGTAGCCCATCATCGATGCAAGCAATCGGAACACATCCACATTCGCTTTGCTCTCACCATAAGGCGCAATCACCGGTAGCTGAAGGTGCACATAGTGATGCCAATAGGAGCGATAGAAGTCCGTATTTTCAAAAGAGGACGTAGCTGGCAACACAATATCCGCATACTTGGCTGTTTCCGTTAGGAACAGATCATGCACGACGGTGAATAAATCCTCTCGCTCCAGCCCCTCTTTCACTTTATTCGCATGAGGTGCGACCAACGCTGGGTTGGAATTATACACATATAGCGCATGGATAGGCGGATCTAACTCGAGTAAAGCGCTGCCCAGCAGGTTCATATTGATCTGACGCGCCTCCTTTGCACGCAAGTCCGGTCGCTGCAAGGCCGGTAAATTATGCTCCAAATAAGCGCCATTCCCTTTGATCGCGCCGCCGCCTTGATGCAGCCACTGCCCTGTTAACGCGGGTAAGCAAGCAATTGTTCGTACGCACATGCCGCCATTATCGTGGTGCTGAATCCCGTTCCCTATGCGAATAAAGGAAGGTGAAGTCTCACCATATAAACGAGCAAGGCGATAAATGTCCTCTACCGGCACGCCTGTAATCTCGGATACATTAGCAGGATCATATGACTTCACATGCTCCCTAAGCTCCTCATATCCTATCGTGAATTGCTCCAGGAAAACTTGATCCGTCAGATCCTCAGCGAACAGAATGTACATCATCCCTAGGGCCAGAGCCGCGTCCGTCCCGGGTAAAATGGGAATGAACCAGTCCGCCCAGCGGCCTGTTTGGTTCTTATGCGCATCGATGACGATGATTTGTGCGCCGTTTTTGCGGGCTTTCTCAGCCAGCATCACCTGATGCATATTCGTGCTGACCGCATTGATGCCCCACATGATGATCAGCTTCGCGTGCACCGTATCCTCGGGATCGGTCCCATAGCTGCCACCCATCGTATATTTATAGCCCTCAGTGCCGGCAGATTCGCAAATCGAATACAGCAGCCGGCTAGCTCCCATCCGGTGGAAGAAGCGACGATCCATGCCTTCCGTCCCAATCCGTCCCATATTGCCATAGAAACTATACGGCAATATGGCTTCTGGACCCTCCGAGGCAATCAATTCTTTCCAGCGACTCGTGATGGTGTCCAATGCCTCATCCCAGGAAATCCGCTCAAAAGAGGCCTCTTCCCCCTTGGGGCCGATACGTTTCATGGGATACTGCAGCCTTTTATCATCGTAAATACGTGCCGTCATGTTGCGAACTTTGTTGCAAATAGCTCCCTGTGTCACGGGGTGATCGGGATCTCCTTCTATTTTAACAATCTTCCCATCTTGTTTATGAAGCAATAAACCACACTGATCTGGACAGTCCAGAGGGCAGACGGCTGGAAAAATACCTTGTTGTTCTTCCGTCATAGTGGTAGTCATTGGTGTGCGCATGATCCTCTTCCTTTCAACCTCAATATGTCTACTATATACCGAAATGGAGGGAAGTTAAAATAAAAAGCCTGCGGGTATCCCCACAGACTTTAGAGTCACTTTTTTTTACTTAAATTCAGTTCCTTCATAATTTTGCGCCCTGTTGGTGTCTGAGCTAGGCCGCCTTTGGCCGTTTCCCGATGCTTCTCCGGCATGGCCATGCCCACTTCGTACATGACTTGGACGACCTCATCGGAAGGGATCACAGATCGGACGCCGGCCAATGCCATATCGGCTGCCGCCATGGCGTTAACCGCACCGAATCCGTTGCGAACGATGCATGGGATTTCCACCAGTCCGCCTACAGGATCGCAGATCAATCCAAGTGTATTCTTAAGCGCAAGCCCTACTGCATGCATCGCTTGTTCTGGCGTTCCGCCGCGTAGCTCAACAAGTGCACCAGCCGCCATCCCGATCGCAGAGCCAACTTCGGCCTGACATCCGCCTTCCGCACCAGAAACAAATGAGTTGTTTGCGATCACATAACCAATTGCACCCGCACATAGCAGCCCTTTCACCAGATGATCATCCTCCCAGCCAAAACGTTGCTGCGAACTGATAAATACACCTGGAATGATCCCGCACGAGCCCGCTGTTGGCGTCGCAATAATTCGCCCCATGGATGCGTTAACCTCCGAAACGGCTAGCGCATAAGCCATCGCCTTGCATGCCTCTTCTCCGAGCGAAGCCTCCGTTGTCGTGAGGTAGGAGGCGACACGCTGCGCATCCTTCCCTGTTAATCCGCTTTGCGATGTCGTGTCCTCGGTCAGGCCTTTGGCCACCGCCTCTTTCATGATTTGATAGTACGCTCGCATCTTCTCAAATACATACTCAGGCGATTTCCCTGATTCGTGACTTTGATCAGCCAGCATCACTTCCGCTATGGTCAAGCCTTCTGCTGCGCATACCTCGGCAAGTTGCTTTAATGTCCGGAATCTCATGCGTCACCTCTTTCTGCAAGATCCACTTTTCTAACGTCGGTGATCATGTTCAACCGCAGCATTTGTTCAACTAAAGCAGCTGGAATGGATGCATCCGTCTCAATGACCGTCATCGCTTCTCGGTTGCGCCCTTTTCGATCCAAATCCATAAAGCCAATATTGATTAGATTGCTGCCTAACAGCGTTGTAATATCTGCAATCATTCCTGGCCGGTCATGATGTGAAATGACCAATGTCGGATAATTCGCTGTGAATTTCACATCAAATTGATCAACATTAATTATTTCTACATTGCCTCCTCCGATCGAGGCGCCTCTCATGCTGACTTTCCGCGATTCTGAGGTAAGTACAATACCCACCGTGTTCGGATGATCAGCTTTATCTTTACTAATATGAAAAGCTACAGCGACGCCTAACGCTTCTGCCTCATCTGCCGCTTGAGGAATACGTGGATCATCTGTCTCAAAATCCAAAATCCCGCCAACCAGCGCGAGATCCGTGCCATGCCCTCGATACGTATCCGCGAAGGATCCGTATAACGTGATCTCTGCTTTGAGCGGCAGCTCGCCTAGCAGCTGCCTGGCGACGCGTCCCAAGCGTATCGCACCCGCGGTATGCGAGGAGGAGGGACCGATCATCGAGGGACCGATGATGGAAAACACATCTTTAAAACGCATCACACAGCGCTCCAATCCTAAGGTGTTACTTACTATCTTCTCCTATTGTATGAAAGGGGACATATAAAAGACAAGTCTTTAAATTGACTATATAAAAGTATTATACTTATTAAATAGGCGCCTTGGTTACTTCACCTTATGAAGGACATTGGCTCACCATTTAGCGGCGTTTATAGGGGGCTAATCAGGGGATTGCTGCGCTAACGGACACCATGGACAGTAATTCTTGCTTAGCGGCCCTTTTGGGGAGCTAACGGACACCACAGGCGTTATTGTAGCATAAAGTGCTGTTTGATGGCAGATATCGGGCGAATAGAGGCACTCGTGTCCGTTAGAAATTTCAAGACCTCGATTACTTACAAATAGCGTTTCCTCTGTCCGTTAGAAATTCCAAACCCTCGATTACTCACAAATATCGTCCACAGTGTCCGTCAGGAATTCCAAACCTTCAATTACTCAACAAATAACATCTCCTGTGTCCATTAGCGGGGGGCTGGTTCGGGGGTCGGGGTGCCGGGGGTCGGGGTCGGGGTCGGGGTCGGGGTGCCGGGGGTGCGGGGCCCGGGTGCGAGGCCCTTACTGCCAATATGAGTAGTGAGTAGTAAGGAAAGTAAATTTTTGAGTGTAATGAGTAGTGAGGATAAAGAGGAGAATGTGGAGTAATGAGTAGCATACAAGTCCTCTAACCCTATCAAAAATGCAAAAGAGCACTTTTCGAATGGTTTTCCCCGCCGTTATTGGAAATTGATGCACATAGGCATCAATTTGGAGTAATTTCAGGAGATACTCATGATTACGTTAAAAAGGTTGCCTATTTGCACGCATTTGTCAATTTCAACCAAAAATTGGTAGGAAAGGTTGTACATTTGCATTTTTGAGAAATGGGAGAGACCCATTCCAACACGCCGCTTTGTCTCCACGCCTACAACCCTCTGCTCGCCCCTACGCCAGCAGCAGCTCGTCCGGAATGCCATCCGCTCACCTAACCTATCCAGACAACATTCGGGTTGGGGTTGGGGTTCGGGTACGGGTTCGGGTTCGGGTTCGGGTACGAGTTGCATGACGAGTGCGAGCATGATGAATAGAACGCACACAAGAACCAGCGCCTATCCAGGCGCTGGTTCTTGTGTATTACATGGAGACAAATGTCAACTTAACTTAGTGGCACACCTGCTGCCCAAAAGCCCGCAGATCGAATCCACTTCCCATAAGCCTCCGATTGAAAGGATGGTGGATGATGGCCGGGCATCAGGTAAACGACCCTGCCCAATCCATATGTGCGCGTCCAAGCTGCAGGCCATTCTTGGCCTTCATGCGTGTAGGTAAGAAGAAGCTCGATCGGTGCGAACGGATCTAGTTCGAAACGGTACGGCTCTTCGTCCATCACGAACGGCTCAAGTCCCTCCATCAACGGATGATTGCTCTCGGTCTTCGTGAAGGGGAGTGTGGTGTAAGCCGGATGCCCCGTGAAACGAGCTCCGATCAACTGGCTAAGCTCCGGGCTGCCCTGGATGGAGATGCCGTTATGGATGACCAGCAGTCCGCCACCACTAGCAACATACTGAAGGAGGCCTGCTGCTTCCTCGGTCGCAGGTACTTTCCCCCAAATATCTAAGTATGAAACAACTAACGGATAGGGCTGGAGGATATCCAATTTCAGGTGACCGGTCCCTTCTACCGCTTTCACTTGAAAAGACGCTCCAAGATTATCGATAATTAGCTCCTGCACCGCCCGCAACGTATGGTACGGTGCATCGTCGTTATTGCCTAGAAGCAAGGTAGGCATGCTTGCCATACGAATCCATCTCCTTTTTACTTCATGTCACCCTATCTTACCACGGCCATTGTCCGCCTTGGTAATCGCTCAGTGCCAACGCCTGATCCGGCCAATCGGGTCCGAGCCGCTGTTCGACGAGGCCGAGAATGTGCTGAGCAGATTGCTCTGGCGACAGGTTGGCAGACGTATCAAGCTCCCCCTTCATGTAGGACTGTACATGCCCGGGATGCACAACCAGCACTTTACCGCCTAGCGGAGAAATTTGGTTATGAACGAGCTGCGATTGCATATTGAGCGCAGCCTTGGACATGCAGTAGGCATACCAAGCTGTTCGCTTACAAGCCCCGATGCTGCCTGCTTCGGACGAGATGTTCACAATCATCTTGTCATTGCTTTTTAAAATGAGATCCATCAGTCCATTCGTCATACGCAATGCGCCAAGTGTGTTCACGCGGAACACTTCCTCGATGTCTTCAAAATCTAGCTCATCCTGAATCGTGGAGGTAATGTTACCTAGGATGGCACCATTATTTATGAGCAGATCAAGCTGCTCCGTTTCAGCAGCCACCGTACGCAGTGCTTCCGCTACACTCTTCGCATCGCTAATGTCTAGACGAATAGGACGCAACCGTTTACCATAGACGGCCTCCAACTCTTGCAATGCCTGACATTCCTCCGCATACTGCCCTGCCCATACATCATAACCTCTTGCTAAAAGTCCTTTGACCAAAGCGAGGCCTAGCCCGCGGTCTGCTCCGGTGACCAAGGCCCAACGATTGTTCTTCATAGACACAGCTCCTTACATTTATTTGTAAAAGTAACCGACATACCTCACGGTAGCTAACGCCTTACCAGGCATATGCCTCGGGAGCCGCTCCGCCTGGCCCTGGGAAAATACGATCCAACTCCTTCAGTGTCGCTTCATCTAGCTTAATTTCTACCGCTCGAAGCGTGTCCAGCAGCTGCTCCACCGTACGCGGCCCGATAATTGGCGCTGTAACGGCAGGGTTGGCGAGAAGCCAAGCTAATGCCACATGCGCGGGTTTTTCACCTAGATCGCCGCACAAGCTTACAAATTCTTCCAGCTGATTGCGATGCTTAGCTACGAGCGCCTCACTTTGTCTGCTTCTTCGCGTACCTTTGTCAGCTGAAAGGCCATTGCCGCCAAGCAGTCCACCCGCTAGCGGACTAAATGGACGTCGGTCTAAAATCTTCTGCAGTAATCGGTTCGTTCATTCTAGTCCATATCGGAAGTCACTGCTATAATACAATGGAAGAACTATATAGCATAAAGACATATTTTCTTTCAATACGTATAGGGAGCAGCTGCCGATGGCCAACCATAAAATTGCACAGTACTCGATTGAAGCCCAACAGGATATCCAATTCTATTACACGGGCACGGAACAATGCGTCGGGGGCCAGTTTTGGGGACCAGCGATTAAGCAGAGCTATAAAATCTTCTATATTCACAGTGGCAAGGGGATTTATCGCGTCGGCGATGAAACGTATCACTTATCTCAGGGACATGTTTTTCTGATATCTCCCTATGTCGTTTCTTTTTTTCAGGCGGATGAGAAGGAGCCATGGAACTTTTCGTGGGTCGCATTCGGCGGTGGCATCGTCCAAGATTATTTGCGGCAAGCTGGCTTTACACCAGACAATCCCGTCATTACATGCGATCGCGAGTTGGAAATCAGGCAGTGCTTCAACAAACTGTTTGATGCGAACCAACAGGTCTACAGCAAACCGTTGCAGTTGACTTCGGCGCTGTATGCCTTTCTAGCTTTGTTGCTGGAGTCCTCTCAACAGGAGTCCTCCTTCTCGCAGCAGAAAACTATGAAAGACTTGTACGTGGCGCAGGCGATCTCTTTTATGAAAAACAACTACACCCGAACGATTACGATCGAGGAAATGGCGCAAACGCTGGGGCTCAGCCGTAAATATATCACGAGCCTTTTCAAAGCTGCCATCGGGACACCGCCTCAGCACTACTTAGGCGAGATCCGTCTGAGCAAAGCGTGTGAGCTGCTGACGAGTACGTCACTTTCGATTAAGGAGATCGCATACTCTGTAGGGTATACGGATCAGCTGCATCTTAGTCGGATGTTCAAGAAATTGCATGGCATCTCACCCAGCCAGTATCGGGATGGCATCCAGCCGCCAACCAGCCAACTGTCACAAACAAATTAAATGGATTTTGTGTTGTTATTTTTACTGATTCTCGCCATTTTGGCGCAGTAGATGTATTTCTTACAGTTAATTTGAGCGAAAATCAACCAAACCACTATTTGCGCTCAAATTAGATGCATTTTTTCCATTTATTAAATAAAACTCATGTTAATTAGCAAAAATAACTGTATATATTCAGGCTGTCGAGTAAAGCGCTTTCATGAAACTTTCAATACCCTCCAATTTGCTTTCCACGCATATTTACATGCAATAAAAAAGATCCCCCTTTTGTTTGCGCACTTCGCAAGCTGTCGGGCGATCTTTTTTATGTTTTGTGCTACT
>NZ_JBFRGR010000045.1:0-41015 GCF_052115445.1 Paenibacillus sp. 2RAB27 | reverse complement strand
GGTTTTTGGGACAGATAAAGTATTAGGCAATACAACACTCTACGCGAAGTGGACGCCGATTAATTACACAGTAAGCTTCGTGGTGAATAATGGCATTGAAATAGAAGGCAAACAAGCAGACTACGATACAGTCATCACCGCGCCGACTGTGCCAACGAAAGAGAATTACACGTTTGCAGGCTGGTATAAAGAAGCTCAGTTAACGAATCTTTGGGTTTTTGGAACAGATAAAGTGTTAGGCGATACAACACTCTATGCGAAGTGGAATCCGATTAACTATACAGTAAGCTTCGTGGTTAATAATGGAACTGAAATAGAGGGTAAACAAGCAGCCTACGATACAGTCATCACTGCACCGACTGTGCCAACGAAAGAGAATTACACGTTTGAAGGCTGGTATAAAGAAGATTTAGAGACTCTATGGGTTTTTGGATCAGATAAATTGCTAGGCGATATGACATTGTATGCGAAGTGGACACCAGTGATGTACATCGTGAACTTCCAATCAAATGGAGGAGACTTAGTAACAAAAGTGAATGCAGCCTATGATACAATAATCACCGCTCCTACTACGCCAACGAAACCGAATTACACGTTTGCAGGTTGGTATAAAGAAGCCGCGGCGACGACCCTCTGGAGCTTTGATTCCGAAAAAGTGCAGGGTGATATGATACTGTATGCAAAATGGACGCCGAATACCTACATTGTGAATTTCAATGCTAATGGAGGAAGCTTAGTATCAAAAGTAAATGCGGACTATGATTCAACGATCACAGTACCACCCAATCCAACGAAAGCAAATTACACTTTCGCCGGCTGGTATAAAGAAACTTCATTTACGACGCTGTGGCACTTCGGCACCGATAAAGTACTAGGCGATACAATGCTCTACGCCAAATGGTTAAGCACATCAGCTACCATTAGTTCCTACCTTGGCCAAGTTAGTACAGGCGGCACAGCGATCGAAACGGTAACGAATATTACGTATGGGACTACGTTGGATGCATTGAAAGCTGCGATCACGCCTGCAGCAAATGCAACTTATCAAATTTATGAAGCGGATGGTCATACAGAAGCAACGACGTTAGTTACAGGCTGTGTGATTATCGTTACAGCGGAAGATGGAGTAACGCGTGTAACTTACACCGTCATCGTAAATGCACCACTTAGCAGCAATGCAATGTTGTCCAGCTTATATATGGTCCAAGGGGAATTTGCAACTGAGCTCCCGCCATCGCAACTGGCGCATACAGTAATTGTACCAACGAACATTTCGAGTCTTACACTTTTCTTTACTAAAGCAGACCCAACAGAAACAATTGTAGTTACAGGTGCAGTTTATAGCACAGTGACGAACGATGTGTATTCTTATGTGGTGCCGAGCCTACTTGTAGGCATGAACGGGATTCAAATTAAAGTTATTGCTCAGGATGGAACGACCAATAATTATGAAATCTACGTGAACCGTGAACCAGCCAAGCTGAATGAGCTAATTGATGTTAATCAGGATGGAGTTCTAGACATCTTGGATGTTATGATGATCATTTCAAGTTCAGTTAGTTTGAGACAACAGGATGTCGAAGAGTTGTTGAGTCAGATAAGTCCGCAACTTAGGTGATGTTGTTGTTTAGTAAAGCAAGAGGCTGTCCCCAAAGTAACCTTTGGAACATCTCAGTAACAAAAAAAGATCACATTCAATAAAAACTGAGGAGCTAAGCGGCCTGTTCTCGCTGAGCTCCTCGTTTTTTTGTATCTACTGCTAACTTGCCATTATCCACACTCCCCCAACATCCGTCAAATTCACCCCTTATTTCCCTATATCTCTCCCATTTACACAAAATTATTCCATTTTAATAGTTCTCTAACAATCTTTTAAACATCCGATAACAAAGTTCCGATAACGAACACAATCATCTTCAATTGATCATAATGTTTAACACTTTGAAAACAGACAATTGCACTTTCCTGTCGTACCATGGCAATAGACAGATGAACTCAGCAAATAATCGAAGGTGAATAGGATGAGCAAGTGCCTCAAATTGTTGGTGAGATTAGGTCTTGTGCTCGTGATTGTAGCCGGTGCGCTTTATTATTGGCTGCGTCCGCTTTTGGTCAGAATCGAAAGCACGACGCTGGCTAGCGGCATACATGTGAAGTTTAAGACACAAGGAACGAATGTAGAAGAATACACGAATGAAGCCTGGCAGCCCTATTTTGCCAAGGGAATTAATATGGGGGCGACGATCCCTGGACATTTTCCTGGTGAACTGGTCATCTCAGAGGACGAGTATGAGAGATGGTTTGGCATGATTCAGGACATGGGGGCGAATGTGATTCGGGTGTATACGATCATGATGCCCGAGTTTTACGAGGCGCTTGCCAAATACAACATGAAACATCAGAAAGATCCGCTTTTCTTCCTTCAGGGCGTATGGAGCCCCGAGGAACAACTGATTGAAGGGCAGGATGCCTTCGATTCCAAGATCAAGAC
Source organism: Paenibacillus sp. 2RAB27 (assembly GCF_052115445.1). Classification (NCBI taxonomy): domain Bacteria; kingdom Bacillati; phylum Bacillota; class Bacilli; order Caryophanales; family Paenibacillaceae; genus Paenibacillus; species Paenibacillus sp. 2RAB27. The sequence goes on along the minus strand of NZ_JBFRGR010000045.1, from coordinate 38,524 downwards.
GAAGTTCGAGCAAGAGATTAAGGACGCGGTTTCGGCGGTCTATGGCAAAACGACACTCACGCCTGAGCCGCATTCGGGAAAAGCAGGAGGTACCTATACCTATAATGCAGGTCCTTATCTCATGGGCTGGATTATCGGGACGGAATGGGATCCGAAGATGGTGAAGGGGACCAATGATTTGCACGCGGACACCGCAGATTATGTGGGGAAATATTTCCGTAATAAACCGGGAGCGAACGCTTTTGAGAAGTGGCTGGCCCTAATGGTCGACACGGCAGCGCAAACGGAAATTCAGTATGGCTGGCAGCATCCCATGGCCTTCGCTAATTGGGTGACGACGGATCCGCTTACGCATCCGGGCGAGCCGTTGGTTGAAGAGGATCTGGTTAGTGTCGATCCGACGCATATTGAGGCGGCGAATTGGGAGGCGGGCTATTTTGCCTCGTATCATGTGTATCCGTATTATCCGGATTTCTTTGCATTTGATAAGTCGTTTCAGGAAAAGACCAATAGTAAGGGTGAAATCGATAGTTACTACACGTATCTGAATAAATTAAAAGGAGCGCATCCCAATCTGCCGGTCATGATTACGGAGTATGGCGTGCCGGCTTCCTTGGGTGTAGCCCACTTGGGCACGCTCGGCCGCAATCAGGGCGGTCATAGCGAGAAACAGCAGGGAGAGATCGATACAGATTTACTGCAGCAGATTCACGGGTCCGGCTACTCTGGGGCGATTTTGTTCACGTGGCAGGATGAATGGTTTAAGAAGACGTGGAACACGCAACGCTATGATGAAGCGGATCGCCGGGCGTACTGGTATAACACGTTGACGAATGAGTCGTTCTTCGGGGTACTCGGGATGTTCCCAGGCAAAGACGAAGCGATTCACATCGATGGGGACGCCTCGGATTGGAACAAGTTGAAGGATAAGACGAAGCTCGATGTGCAAGCTCCTGGCTTTGAGGAGATTTGGGCCACGCATGACGAAGGCTACCTTTATGTACAGGCCAAGCTATCTGAGCCATTTGACCCGTCCAAGGAAAGTATCTATTTCGGGGCAGATACGCTGCCCGGTGGCAATCGTCATGGACCAGAGCTTCATGGCATGACACTTGATGAGGGATTGGAAACATTAATCGAGCTGTCGGATGAAAATAAAAGCCGTTTGACGATCGCCTCTAATTACGATATCCATGCCCGCATGTATGAACGTTCCGGGCTGCCGAACATCGATCCGAAGGAAAAGCAGGATGACTCGGGCATTTTCAAGCCTTGGAAGCTGGCCGTCAATTATCTGCTGGAGCATCCCGACTCCCGGGTGGACCACCCCTTCGGGGATGTAGAGGTTGGCCTTTTAGAGAGAGGCTACAGTGATCCGTCGCGTGCCGAATACAATTCGAAGGCGATGTGGCAAGTGCAAGGGCAGGTGCTCGAAATACGAATACCGTGGATGCTGCTGGGATTCAGTGATCCAAGCTCGCTGAGCGTTATCAACTACAACCAGCCGAGCAAGAATAAATTTGAAATGACGCACGTGAAAGGTGTTCGCTTTGTTCCGTGGATTGTGAAGAATGAACAGGTCGTTGGTCGGGACAACTCGGCTGCGGCGCAGCCGGTTCAAGTGTCCGCGATGCCGCTATACACATGGCAGGGCTGGGAAGATAAGGTGAAATATGTGGAACGGCCGAAACAAAGTTACTACATCATGAAAGAAGCGTTGCATAAGATCAACGGACCCGTTACCAGTACCGTTCCATCGAGCAGTTAAAGAAGAGGAGAGTGCAGGTGTGTACACCAATCTTAATGCAGCCATACAAGCGTTATATGTCATTTTGGCTTTTAATCTGGTTTGTGTGGTCATCATTTATGCCATCAAGATGCGAAGTATAAGAAGGAGAAAGCTGAACGACCGATTCCAAACGAAGTTTAAGGATTACCTGACGTATGTGCAAGCGAATCTGGATGGGACAGAGCCGTTAAGAGTCCCTCCCTGGCCGATGAACCCGGTGGAGAGGGAAGCGATGCAGGAGAAGCTGAATGATATGATGGAAATCTTCTCCGGCGAACAGCGGCATAAGCTGGTCCAGCTTTGCGTAGATTTGGGGCTCGTGCAGCACCATATAGAGCGCTTGAACAGCCGATCTTATCCGGTGAAGTTGGATGCCGCTTATCACTTGGGATGCATGCGGGTGAAGGAGGCGGTACCGGTATTACTGGACATGTTAAAGGTGCATCCGCTCAATTCGTCTCTGTTTGTGGTAGCTCGAGCTATCGCCAAGTGTGCCCGCAGCCAGCAGGAGCTCGGAGCCATGGTTCAGACGCTGCTTCAGCACAACAAGAAATGCTACGAACTGATTGTGGATATGATCGCCGATTCGGACATAGATGCCGGTTCCTTGTACACGGGCTATGTGAGTCGTCAGGATCCAGCTTACGTCCGGATTGGGCTGATTGGGCTCAATGTCTACATCGATCCAGCAGCAGCTTCTGCGGTTTATCGTCTCATGGATTCCAAGCATGAAGACATTCAGATCAAAGCGGTGGATTTGTATCTGAAAAGCTCCCGCTTGCTGCCTAGAAACGTTGTTAGCAAGTTACTAAGTCATCCCAATCTGGGCATTCGCCGATTGACGATAGAGGCTTTGGCCGACATCAAAAGTACGGCTTACATCGAGCTGATGACAACCAGTCTGAGCGACGCCGATCAGCGAATCGTGTATGCGTCGGCCAAAGGGCTGCTCCGTATGGGAGAAGAAGGCATGGTGGCGCTTTGTGAGCGTGCAGCAGCGGTTCAAGGCAATGAACGCGGGCAGTTCATGCAGCAGCTGATTGATGATGAGATTAAGCATCTGTCTATGCAGCTGCACAATTGGGATAAGCTCATGCAATATAACACACTGATGTACACCTATGACAAAGTATTTCACAGGTCTAAGCGTATCTATCGTGTCGTATAGGAGGGTTGCGTAAACATGTGGGTTTTCGGATATCAAGTAGTGTTGGATTCATTCCTGCACGGGTTAAGAGAGTTTTTGCTCTATTACAGCTATGTCGCGATCTTTTACGTTATTCTCGTCACACTGCTCTATTATTTCATCTTCGGATTCTCGATTCGGCATATTTTCTCGATTAAGCGGGGAATTCAGTACAATCGGATCAATAAGCTATCCAGTTCCAGTCAGCTCCCGCCAGTTTCCCTGTTGGTACCGGCCTATAACGAGGAGTTAACCATTATTGAGAACGTCAGGTCGCTGTTAGCGCTCAATTATGTGGAATATGAGGTGATCGTCGTCAACGACGGTTCACAGGATGGGACCTTGAAGTGCATGATTGAAGAATTCAATCTGGAGCTCCTTCATCCGGTGCTTTCCAGCTCCATTAAGACCGGAAAAGTCAGAGGGGTGTACCATAATTCCGAGTATCCCAATCTTTATTTGGTAGATAAGGAGAATGGAGGGAAGGCGGATTCGTTAAACGCGGGCATCAACCTTTCCCACTATGCGTTAATCTCAACAATTGATGCAGACTCTTTGCTTGAGAAGGACGCCTTAACGCGGATTGCCCGGGTATACATGGAAAACCCCGAAGAGACGGTCGCCGTTGGGGGCAATGTTCGAATCGTCAACAGCTGCACGGTGGAAGATGGCATTGTGAAGGATGTTCAATTTCCTCGTAAGCTGCTGCCGGCACTGCAACACGTCGAATATACGAAAGCTTTCCTCGGCGGCAGGATCGGCTGGAGCGCCGTTAATGGACTCATTATTATTTCAGGAGCCTTCGGTGTGTTTCAAAAGGAAAAGATCATCGCCGTCGGCGGTTACCGTGGTGGCTACCCTGGTGAGGATATGAACATTGTCATTAAGCTTCACCGTTACTGTTTAGACAATAAAATCCCATACCGGGTAGCATTTTGCCCAGATGCCGTGTGTTGGACACAAGCACCAGATTCGTACCGGATCTTGAGCAGCCAGCGCAAGCGCTGGGGGCGTGGAAATCTGAAAAATATGATTGAAGAAGGTATTCACATGGTGCTGCGTCCGAAATACAAAATATTCGGGCTGCTGACACTTCCCTATAACATTGTGTTTGAAACACTGAATCCATATTTCCGCCTCAGCGGCCTGTTAGCCATATTGGGTTACTGGATGCTGAATATGACGGATTGGCACACGGTCGTTATCTTTTCGTTAGTCAATTTATTTTCCTGCTTTACCTTAAGCCTGGGGGCCTTATTTATTGAAGAGGCGGCCTTCAGCAGATATCCCAAGTTGCGTGACCTGAACAAAATGCTCTTATATTCGCTCTTGATGTTTGCGGGTTATCGGCAAATTGGTGTTTGGTGGAGGTTAAGCGGACATGTCCAATTCCTGCGTAATAATAACTCATGGGGAACGATGGTCCGTACCAATTTTAATAAATAGCAATCCTATACAAAGATAAGAGGAGTGGAGAAGATGGCGGTACTAGTTCATGATCCGATTCAAGAAGCAATTTTGCAATTAGCAGAAAGAGTTCAGGCTTCCTATGAAAAGGGTGCTCCCTACGGGATGATCCTTGCGCCATGCGCAGCGGTGGGCCAGAAGGTACTGGAACAAATGCAGTCCTATGTGAGCGGCTTTGAGCCGGAGGCACCTCTTCATTGCTTCTACTTGGATCAAAGTGGCCTTCTAGGAATCGTTCAGTCTGGGCAAAAGCTTATCGATACCCATTATGCATCGCTCGTGCTCAAAGAGTTCCTGGAGCAGCAAAGTTTGCTCGAAGGTCAGACAGTCGTCGCCAGCTTCCCAGAGAGTGGGGAGTTGACGGAACAGTCCATGTCACAGTTGCTCCAAACGACGCTGCAAGGGAAAGGGGAGGGCAGAGATATTCACCTGTTCATGAATCATGGGGTTCAACAGGGAATTACATCGATTCTCATCGCCGATCCGGACGAGGTGAGCAGAGAGTTTGTTAAGCTGCGGCTTGAGATCAACGGTTACAAGGTTGAAGAGGCCAAGGACGGGAGTGAAGCGCTCGAGAAATTTGAGAAAACAATGCCGAACTTGGTGATCACGGAGCTGAACCTGCCGATTCTTGACGGGTACCAGTTGATTGACAAAATCAAGAGGGATTATGCCGGCGAAGGACAAGTCATCGTTCTTACGGATAAGCAGCTGCCGAAAAGTATGGACCGTGCCTTTGAATTGGGCGCATCCGATTATGTGACGAAGCCCTTCTCCATTTCGGAGCTGGAGTGGAGAATCAAAAAACTGAGTTCCCGTCTGAACTAATAAACGAGAAACACGAGAGGGTGGAATCATAATGAACGCATATAACCAGTTAAAATATAAATTTCAGACCAAAACGGCCGAAATCGGGGTCATCGGTCTCGGCTATGTAGGGCTGCCTTTATGTATGGAGATGGCAAAAGGCGGGTTTACGGTATACGGCATCGATCTCGATTTCCGAAAGATAGAATCACTTCAAAGCGGCCAATCGTATATTCAAGACGTTCCGAACGAAGAAGTAATGAACGCGGTCGAGTCCGGCCGCTTTATTCCGACCGACGACTACCATACGGTTCAAAGGCTGGATGCGATCTCCATCTGTGTACCGACGCCACTCAGTGAGAACCAAGATCCGGATACCTCTTATATTCAGAGTGTCGTCCGGGAAATCAAGAAGAATCTCAAGCGCGGAGCTTTGATTATCTTGGAGAGCACCACCTATCCGGGAACGACGGAGGAGCTTATCCAGTTCGAGCTGGAAGCGCAAGGACTCAAGGTAGGCAAGGATTTCTTCCTCTGCTTCTCGCCGGAGCGGGTCGATCCGGGGAATCCTAAATTCAACACCTTTAATACGCCAAAGGTTATCGGCGGTACGACGGAAGCGTGCATCGACCTCGGCGTAACCCTTTACGGCCATGTGGTGAAGGATGTCGTACCTGTCTCCTCGCCGAAAGTAGCGGAGATGTCCAAGCTGCTAGAGAATACGTTTCGCAGTATTAACATTGCGTTCATTAACGAAATGGCCATGATGTGCGACAAAATGGACATTGACGTGTGGGAAGTCATTAAGGCTGCGTCGACGAAGCCGTTTGGCTTTATGCCGTTCCATCCGGGGCCTGGTATCGGCGGTCACTGCATCCCGCTGGATCCGATGTATTTATCGTGGAAAGCCAAGGAGTTCCGTTTCTACAGCAAGTTCATCGAGCTGGCGCAATCCATCAATGATAATATGCCGGAGTATGTCCGATATAAAGCTTCGCAGATTCTCAATATGTATGCGAAATCCATCCGCAATTCGAAGATTCTTATTCTAGGTATGGCGTATAAGCCGGATGTGGATGATCTCCGTGAATCGCCGGGGCTGGAGTTGTACGAGCTTCTTCGGGAGAGCGGAGCTAAAGTGGACTATTACGATCCGCATGCCGTTTCCTTCCTTGATAAAGAAGGGGATATGGTAAAATCTGTGAATTATGATCTGTGTGCTTTTGCCGAATATGACGGCATGGTGTTGATCACGAATCACCGCTGCTTCAACAACCGTGAACTCGCTGAGCTAGGCGTGCCAATCATAGATACGCGCAACGCTTTTGTAGACATTCAAGGAGACAATATTTATAGATTGGGTACGGGGATTCGCAAGCGAGAAGTGAGGCTTGCCGTAGGCGTATAAACGCATTTTAGAAGAGAGAGGAGAAAACAACGATGTGTGGCATTGTAGGATATATTGGAGGGCGAGATGTACAGCCGATTCTGCTGAACGGATTAAGCAAGCTGGAGTACAGAGGGTATGATTCCGCGGGGATCGCGGTGCTGGTGCAGGATCAGGTCAAGATTAGCAAGGCGGAAGGACGCCTGGCCAACTTAACGCTTCAACTGGATAAGCAGCCGTTGAAAGGATCGATGGGTATCGGGCATACGCGCTGGGCTACGCACGGCAGACCGTCGGATGTAAACTCCCATCCGCATACGGATATGTCGGGTAAATTTACTGTCGTGCATAACGGCATCGTGGAAAACTACATGGAACTGAAGAAAGAGCTGGAGGATAATGGCGTCATCTTTGCTTCCGAGACCGACACCGAGGTGATTGCTCATTTGCTTGCCGAGCATTATGAAGGCGACATCTACACCGCCATGCTTGCGGTCATTCAGAGACTGCAAGGGGCTTATTCCCTTGGTGTCATGACGGAGTATGAGCCGGATAAACTTATCGCGGTCAGACAAGCGAGTCCGCTTGTTATTGGTGCGGGTCAGGGCGAATACTTCATGGCTTCGGACATCTCTGCGCTTATTGAGCATACTCGTGAGGTGTATATTTTGGAGGATGGAGATTTGGCCATCCTTACACAGGAGGGGATCTCCATCACGAAAGTCGAGACAGGGGAACCGGTGGCGTGCAAGCTGCTGCATATCGATTGGGACGCAGATCAGGTAGAAAAAGGACCGTTTGAGCACTTCATGCTGAAGGAAATTCACGAACAACCGTTAACACTGCGCAATACGATGCTCGGGCGCATCAACGACCAGGACCAAGTCAGTTTCCCGGAATTAGCGCACGCAGCAGGCGCGTTTCAACATGTGGATAAAATTTTTATCGTAGCTTGCGGCACAGCCTATCATGCCGGACTTGTCGGCAGTACGGTCATTGAGAAGCTAACGCGAATCCCGGTGCAGTGCGATATCGCATCGGAATTCAGATATCGGGACCCGATCATCACTGACCGAACACTCGTCATCGTCGTGAGCCAATCGGGGGAAACGGCGGATACGCTTGCTGCCCTGCAAGAGAGCAGAAGGCAAGGCGCTAAAGTATTGGCCATTACGAATGTGCCAACCAGTTCAGTTGCGCGAGATGCGGACTATGTCATCGCAACGAAGGCTGGCCCGGAAATTGCCGTGGCATCGACCAAAGCGTATACCGCTCAGCTGCTCGCCTTCTATTTGTTCAGCATTTACTTGGCCCAGGAAAGACAGACGCTGTCCACCGAGCTTCATACGGAGCTGGTCAAAGGTTTGAAGGCACTTCCGATTCAGGTGGAGAAGGTGCTGGAAAACGCCAACGAAGTCAAGCTGTATGCGGAATCAATCAAAGATGCGGACAGCCTATTCTTTATTGGCAGGGGCTTGGACCATGCCGTTGCGCTGGAGGGCTCTCTCAAATTGAAGGAAATCTCTTATATTCATTCGGAGGCTTATGCAGCCGGAGAGCTAAAGCACGGCACATTGGCGCTGATCGAGAAGGATACGCCGGTAATTGCGCTGGCTACACAGATGGATCTGTACGAGAAAACAGTTAGCAATATTAAAGAAGTTAAGGCCCGTGGCGCACATGTCATGGGGATTACGGTGGAAGGCAACGTGGGGCTGCTGAATAGCGTTGATGAAATCTGCTTCATCCCGTCGTCCCTTCAGCTTTTGGCACCGATATTGGCCGTCGTGCCGCTTCAGTTAATCTCCTATTACGCTTCCCTGGCCCTGGATAACGATATTGATAAACCGCGCAACTTGGCCAAAAGCGTGACGGTTGAATAACTATCCAGAGGGGAGCTGACCACACATGGAAGCATTCGCTATTTTGTTAGCTGCAGGGAAAGGCACACGGATGAAGTCGGAGCTGCCCAAAGTGCTTCATCCCGTTGGAGGCGTACCGATGATCGGCCGTTTGGTGGGCAAACTGGAAGCGATGCCGATCACTCGGATTGTGGCCGTGATCGGGCATCGGGGAGAGCTGGTGAAGAAGTGCTTGGGGACGCGGGTTACCTACGTCCAGCAGGAGAATCAGCTTGGAACGGCACACGCCGTTCATCAAACGGAGCCTCTGCTCCGTAACCGCAGCGGATCGACCTTGGTGCTTACGGGCGATACGCCTCTCATTAGGCAATCCACCATTGAAATGCTGCTGGCGGCCCAGCGGGCAAATACAAGCGCTGGTGTGGTGTTGACCGCGACGCTTGGAGATCCAACCGGCTATGGAAGAATTATCCGAGATTCTGCAAGCGGCGAAGTTGTCGATATCATTGAAGAGAAAGACGCAACGCCTGAACAGAAAAGGATTAACGAAATTAACACGGGGATTTTCTGTTTCGATAATGAAAGCTTGTTTCAAGCGCTCCCTGGTATTACCAATGACAATGCGCAGCAGGAGTACTACTTGACCGATATCGTGAAGGTGATGCGACAGACTGGTATTTCCGGTGGCCAGAAGAAATTCGAGGCGATGATTCTCGACGATCCGACTGAGGTGATGGGGATTAATACCCCTGAACAATTGGAGGAGGCGAATCGGGCCTTTTACGAGCACATGGGGATATTTGCATAAAAAGCGATAGGGAGGAGTGTTGATATGGGAGCTATTTTTGGTACGGATGGCGTTAGAGGGGTTGCCAATCGCGAGTTGACGCCAGAGTTGGCTTTTGAATTAGGGCTTATTGTTGGTTGCATGCTGACGCGCAGCTGTGAAGGCAAACGGCCAACCGTCGTCATCGGACGGGATACCCGCATCTCCGGGCACATGCTAGAAGCAGCTTTGGCTGCCGGGTTGTTATCCGCCGGGGCGGATGCTGTAAGGCTAGGCGTATTACCGACGCCGGGTGTGGCTTATGTTACACGGCACTCGGGCATAGATGCAGGGGTAATGATCTCCGCATCTCATAATCCGGTGGAGGACAACGGAATTAAGTTTTTTGGCAGAGACGGCTTCAAAATGCCGGATGCATGGGAAGCGGAAGTAGAGAGCCGCTTGCAGAGTGACGAGCATCGGATTTCCCGCCCTACGGGAGCGGGTATTGGTACCTTGCGTGATGATCTGAAGGGCGCACAGGACTATGTGAGCTACTTGAAGTCGACGGCTGCGACATCGCTGTCAGGTTGCAAGATCGTGCTCGATTGTGCGAACGGGGCGGCTTCCATGCTAGCTCCGCAGCTATTCGCCGAATTGGGTGCGGAGACTATTCTATTGTCTCATCAGCCGGATGGTTTAAATATTAATCAGGATTGCKGCTCAACACATCCGGAGCATCTTCGTAAGGCTGTGCTGGAACATCGTGCCCATGCGGGACTTTCGTTCGACGGTGATGCGGACCGGCTGATTGCGGTTGATGAACGGGGCGAGATTCTGGACGGGGATCACATCCTCTATATCCTTGCCGCTCATATGGCCAAGCAGGGACAGCTGAGTCATAACACCGTCGTTTCTACCGTCATGAGCAATCTTGGCTTTCATCAAGCGCTGCAAACCATCGGTCTCGATTCGTTAAAAAGCAAGGTCGGAGACCGGCATGTCATGGAAGTGATGCGCAGTGGTGGGTACAACTTGGGCGGTGAGTCTTCCGGACATATCATTTTCCTGGATCATTCGACGACAGGGGATGGCCTGTTATCGGCCGTTCAGCTGCTGCAAGTCATGCTGCAAGAAGGGAAGCCTCTGTCCGAGCTCGTGTCCCCAATGGTCAAATACCCTCAGTTGATGGTTAATGTACGAGTAATCCATAAATACAAGCTGGAAGGCAATCGTCGAATCGATGCCGTCATCCGTCGGGTGGAAAGTGAGATGGCCGGCCGCGGGCGTGTATTGGTGCGGCCTTCTGGCACGGAGGCCCTGGTGCGTGTGATGGCGGAAGGACCGGATGAAAGGGAGTTGTCCGGTTATGTTGACGGCATTGTAGAGGTGGTAAAGGAAGAGCTTGAATATAGCGTGGTTTAATCCGTTAGTTCCTATGAAAGTCCCATTGAGAAAGACGATTGTTTGCTTGGTTCTTATTCAAATGTTAACAAGTATTCCTTTATTTTTCCCGGTGTACTCTCTTAAAACGGAGCTTGGGGTACAGGTCAACGGGGAGAAGATCACCTTTACGGATACCCAGCCATACATCGATGAAAAGACGGGTAGTACGATGGTGCCGGCAAGAGAAATTGCCGAAAAACTGGGTGCTGAAGTAGCATGGGATCGTTCTTTGGAACAAGTAACCTTTCGCAGTCAGTATGCTACATCATTATTAACCATAGGTCAAAAAATTGCTTCGGTTGACGGCAAGCAGGTGGAATTAGACGCTCCGGCCGTCCTTAAAAATGACCGAACCATGGTTCCACTGAGAGCGGTTAGTGAGAGCCTCGGGGCCGATGTCGATTGGGCGGGAGAACGGAATTTGGTACTGATAACTTCGGTGGACAAAGCGCAAAAGTCCACTTGGATCTGGGACAGCAAGCTGATTGCGACCGATGGTGATAGCATCCTCGCGTTTGCGGCAAACCAAAAACTGACGGCCATTTATCTGCGCTATGCAGCGTATCCGGGTCAAGACGTGTACCGGAATTTCATCCGCAGAGCGAATGATCTGGGCATCAAGGTTGAGGCGTTGGCCGGCCAATCGGATTGGATCTATGACAATAACCATATCTATATCCGGCAATGGATTGCAGCGGTTACGCAATATAACGCTTCGGCAGGTGCGCTAGAACGCTTCCAAGGCTTTCATTTTGATATTGAACCCTACACATTGGGCATGTGGAAGACGAATCAGACCTGGGTGCTCGAACGATGGATGGATACAATCAGATTCATAGAATCGGAAGTGAAAAACTCGGACCGCAGCATGACGATGGTTTTCGATATTCCCTTTTGGATCAACAGCCTTACCGTTCCGGGATCCAGTTACTCCTTTAGCGCGTGGCTGCTGGAAAAGGCGGACAGTGTTGTCATTATGGCCTATCGGAATACGGCACTCGGCAGCAACGGTATTATTGCCAGCGCCAAATCTATTATTTTAGAAGCAGCTACGTTGAAGAAAAAGGCCGTCATTGCCGTGGATACGTTGCCAAGTAAGGAAGCCGATTATACAACCTTCTATAAGTCTAATTCTTCGCTTATGGAGTCGGAATTGAAACAGGTCAAGGAAAGCCTCTCCCTTTATCCGAGCTATATCGGCATCGCTATCCATGATTACGTGAGATGGATCGAACTATTGAACGCTAATCGCTGAGCGGATTTGATGAATAAGAAGGAGGAGGATGCAAAATGAAAAAAACAGGTTTGGTAATCTCTCTGTTGGCTGGTGCCGCGATCGGTGTCTCAGGAATGGCTTTCGCTGCAGCAGGCGGCCATGAGACGGCTGGAACGGCAGGAACCTTTCAGGAATCGTCTTTACCGGGTGGAGGGCTTGAGGTCCCTCATAATGATCGGATTCATCTTTCTACCGATAAGCAGTGGATCTCCTCGGAAGGCCACTTGTCGGATCTCATTCGACTGCAGTGGACGAAAGACCGAGCGAAGCCGGCCATCTCTTGGTTGGATGAGAAGGGAAAAGACAAGGCGGCTATCGTCGCTCACGCCAAAGCGAATAACCCAGAGCAGCACGATCATAATCATATGTCGTTTGAAACGACGATGGCGCCTGATGGCAAAAACGCGAATGAGCTGTTTACGCGTCTGGAAATTCCATTTGACCAGGATGTGGCTGAAATTCGGACGCATTCCTCTAATTTCAATGTGATGGATGGGATTTTAAGGATTGCCGGAACCGGCGGTGTCAATCGTGATCTGACTTGGGCCAAAGCGGATGCTGGGAACGTGACGACGCCACGCTGGGCAATGCGTGCAGATACCTCCGAGGAAACCGGAGGAAATGCCGGCTCCAATCTACAAATTATCCGATATTCGGATGACGGTAAAGCACTGGACAATCCGTTAACCATTAACCGCAGCAGCGGCAATATTGGTATTGGAAACTCCGATGCCAAGACCAAGCTGGACGTCAGTGATGACAGCATCCGCATCCGGAAATCGATGACACCAGCCTCGTCTACAGCCCCTGGAGAAGTGGGGGAGATGGCGTGGGATGACGGTTATGTCTATGTTTGTGTGGCACCTAATACTTGGAAGAGAACGGCACTTTCTTCGTGGTAAAATAACTCCATAAAGGAGTTATCTGACTGCCGATTCGCGTTTAAATGTATAAACTACAGCTAATTTGCTCGAATCTGACGTATTTTCGTGATTAGATGGAAAAAGTACATTTAATTTGTATGAAATTTGGAGAAATGAGCAAATCGAAGGAATTTAACTACAGGAAATACAGTTAATCTTTCGAATTCGAGAAATCCGCTTCAAATAGATGGAGAAAATCCAGTTAAAATGCGAGGGAGGCAAGTTTATTACCTTTCCGGTCATTAACGAAAAAAGAGGCTGTTTCAAAAGTCTAAACTGACTTTTGAGATAGCTTCTTTTTCTGATAGATAAGCGGAAAATGCCTTGTATGACGCGGGATCTAGCGGCAGCCAACACGCTTCTGAAGCTGATTTTTGTCACTTTTTGTAAGCGGTGTCATGCAATTCCTATTGTGTAATATAGGCAACACAAGTTCGTATACCCCCTTAAAATGGAAAAAGTTGCAGAAATCTATGAGAGGATCATAGAAAGGTGTGAACCGCTTGTGACTTGGAAAGTGTTGGTTGCGGATGATGACCCGAATGTGAGAGAAATCATCCGACTGTATTTCCGTCAGCAGCTCATCGAAGTAATCGAAGCCCATGACGGCGTCTCGGCCCTGACCATGTTAGCAGAAGTAAAGCCTGATATCGTGATACTAGATGTGATGATGCCCGGGCTCGACGGGTATGAAACGTGCCGGGAGATTACCAAGCGTTCTGATGTGCCGGTCATTATGCTGACGGCGAAGAACGATGAGTTTGATCGGGTGCTTGGCCTTGAGCTTGGCGCCGACGATTATATGACCAAGCCCTTCAGTCCGAGGGAGCTAGTGGCGCGGATTAAAGCGATTTTTCGCAGAATGCAGAAGGGACAGCCGGTTATTGAGGTGGAACCCGTCCAATATGAGTTTGATAATTTAGTCATCCATGTGACCCGCCGCGAGGTGCTCGCAGGGAATATGAAAATTGACATGCGCCCCAAGGAGTTTGAACTGCTCGCATTTTTCGCGAAATCTCCGGGCGATGTGTTTACGAGAGAACAGCTGCTGGAGCAGGTGTGGGGATATGATTTTTTAGGCGATATGAGAACAGTGGACGTTCATATCAAAAAACTTCGTGAAAGATTAAGCCCGTGTCATCATGTTTGCATTCATACGGTCTGGGGAGTGGGCTATAAATTTGAGGTAGCCGCATGTTCCTAAATGCAAATAAAAGCATACTTCGCAAAATGTTGACCAGCTCCATCGTTACAGTGCTTCTTGGGTTATGTGCGGTGGGGCTCGTTATTTCGTTGTTTGCCAAGGATTATATCGTCGACTCCAAAAGCAATGAGATGATCCGGCAAGCCAAGCAGGTGAATCTCGCCATTCAAAATCAGACGGGACCGAGTGATCGATTTAAGGAGCAGCTGCGCTTTTTTGATGAAGCATTTGATTCACGTATTTGGATATTTGACTTGAATGGAAACATCGTTACTACATCTTCAAAAGATGAGGTGAACGTAGGCAAGGTCATCAGCACGGACGTGGTAAACCAAGTCTTGAATGGTGAACCAACCATATGGAATCAATCCGAAGATTTTAAGGAAGGTGTACTTTCGGTTGCCGTCCCATGGGGAAAAGATAACGACGTATACGGTGGTATTGTGCTGCATTCGCCACTTAAAGGGATGAATGAGACGATTGCTCAGCTTAGAGAAACCATCCTTTGGGTGACCCTGCTCGGTATCTTCTTTTCATTTGGTGTATCCTTCTATTTATCCTGGTCCATTAGCCGACCTATCCAACAGATCGACAAGGCGGCAGCCAAGATTGCCATCGGAGACTATAGCGAGAGAATTCAAATCGATTCCAAGGATGAGATTGGTGATCTGGCAACGACCATTAATCACATGGTGGAGCAGCTTGCGCGCGTTGATCTGGAAAAGAGGCAGTTGAATCAGCTGCGGCATGACTTTTTGGCAAATGTATCCCATGAGCTGCGAACACCGCTTACCGCGATGCGGGGTTTTCTGGAGGCGCTTCAGGATGATTTAATTGAAGAAGGATCGCGGGATAAATATTACGAGATCATGTATAACGAAACCCTACATATGAACCGGCTAGTCGATGATATTACCGATTTAATGAAGCTGGAAAATAAGGAAATCGATCTTGTGTGGTTGGCGGTCGATGTTCAAGCGATGATGGCCAAGCTGGCCTTTAAATTCCAACAGGAGGCAGAACTTCGCGGGACGGTTATTCACTGCCTGCTGGATGAAAATTCGCCACAGGCTCACGCCGATCCGGATCGACTGGAACAAATTTTAAACAATTTGATCAAAAACGCTGTTAAGTTCACCGAGAATGGAACGATCGAATTGAAGGCGATGGCGGTTCCATCGGAAGGGTGTGTCCTCATCACAGTAACCGATACGGGCATCGGGATAACACCGGAGGATCAAGGGCTTATCTGGGAGCGCTTCTTCAAAGTGGAGAGAGGCAGACCCGTGAAGCATAAAGGCTCATCCGGTTTGGGGCTCGCCATTGTGCGAGAGCTTGTCGAGCTTCATAATGGAAGCATTCGGGTGCGAAGCGAGCTTGGGATCGGAAGCGTCTTTGAGGTCAGAATTCCGCTTTATGACAGCCGTCCGCATGTGCAACCGTTGGTAAATTTAGCTGTTGTTGGATAGCTCATATCCACCTATCGATAGAAAGACCGCAGAGAAGGGAGGTTCCTTTTCTGCGGTTCTCTTTTTTTAAATGCTCCGAATTTTTTTCTACCATGCAGTACGTTTATCCAACCCTGAGAAATTATGGATAGCTGTGATATAATGGTAATAAAAGTTAAGAAGGGAGGGGCAAAATGACATTTGATAAAATAGATTTTTTAAAAAATGAATTAGATAAATTACGCCCTTTACCAGCGGCTGCTGTAAGAAATTTAGAACAAGTGTATCGGGTCGAATGGACATACAATTCTAATGCGATTGAAGGTAATACACTAACACTTTTAGAAACGAAATTGGTTCTTGAAGAAGGTTTAACAATTGGTGGTAAAAAGCTACGTGAACATTTTGAAGTTGTTAACCATTCAGAAGCAATTTATTACGTACAAGATGTAGTACATAGAAACATGGAATTGACTGAGTATGTCATAAAATCAATTCATCATCTAGTACTTAAAAACATTGACGATGAGAACGCAGGGCGATATCGGATGATCAACGTTTTGATATCAGGCTCTGAACATACCCCTCCAAACTTCTCAGTGCTCTCGGAAAAAATGGAACAGTTGATACAATGGTATAATGAACACAAAGATAAATTACACCCAGTTGAACTAGCCTCGGAATTTCATTTCCGTTTCGTTTACATTCATCCTTTTTCGGATGGTAATGGACGGACAGCACGGCTTTTAATGAATGTAGTCTTAATGAAATATGGATTTCCACCAGCCATTGTAAAAGCAGCAAACGATGCACGAATGAAGTATTATGAGACTTTAGAGTTAGCAAGTATGGGAAATGATTTAAAGCCATTCGTGCAATTAATTGCCGACTGTGTTGAAGTTAGTTTGCAAAAGTACATAGCTGCAGTAACGTGACTTGGCATGAATAGGATTCAAATTTGATATTATCGGTAAGTAAAGCAAACCTTAGAAGCACTAGCTTCTAGGGTTTCTTTTATTCACTCTTACTTACGATATCCCAACCAAATCTCACCATACTTTGCCCCGTCCCAAGAATATTCTAAGGAACTTTAATTCATTACGAATAGAATATCTAACCTTCACATGGTTAAAATGAACAAAGGCCCGACTCCCCACATTCTTTTGAACCCTTTCCATCTAGGCGTGACAAAACGGACTTTAGTGTCATATAGTGACTAGTACGTTAAAGAATGTGATGCATGCAGGATTAGCACGACAATATTCGACCTAAAAGTTAGAAATTTAGAGAAAAATACTTTCTTCCACTTTGCATAAAAGCCAGAATCTGATAGTATATAAAGAAAGGCGATAAGTTTAGTAAGAATTAAAAGGAGGCACCTTTCCATGGAAAAACTGATGCTTGATTCTATAGATGAAATGACGCATCTAGATCAACTCGAGGCTGAAGCGATTTATATTATTCGAGAAGTAGCGGCGGAATGTGAAAATCCCGTGATGCTGTATTCGATCGGTAAGGATAGTTCCGTGATGCTGCATTTGGCGCTGAAAGCTTTTTATCCGGAGAAGCCGCCATTTTCTTTCATGCATATTGATACGACGTGGAAGTTCAAAGAAATGATTGAATTCCGCGATCGTAAAGCCAAAGAATTCGGAATTAACATGATTGTTCACTCCAATCAGGAAGGGATTGATCAAGGGATCAACCCGTTCGATCATGGTTCCGCGTATACGGATATTATGAAAACCCAAGCCTTGAAAGAAGGATTGGACAAATACGGATTTACGGCTGCGTTCGGCGGCGGAAGACGTGACGAGGAGAAGTCGCGTGCGAAGGAGCGGATTTTCTCGTTCCGGAATAAGAATCATGCCTGGGATCCGAAAAACCAACGGCCGGAAATGTGGAAACTTTTTAACACAAGAATCAATAAGGGCGAAAGTATCCGTGTTTTCCCAATTTCCAACTGGACGGAAAAAGACATCTGGCAATACATTCGTAGAGAAAACATTGATATTGTGCCTCTTTATTTTGCCAAAGAAAGACCTGTACTTGAACGCGACGGACATCTCATTATGGTGGACGATGAACGCATGAAGCTTGAGCCCCATGAGAAAATTGAAATGAAGAAGATGCGGTTCCGCACACTAGGCTGCTATCCACTTACAGGGGGAGCGGAGTCGGAGGCGGATACGATTGATACCATTATTGAAGAAACGCTTGGTGCGGTCTCATCCGAACGGACAACACGGGTAATTGACCAAGAAGCGGCGGGAAGTATGGAAAGACGTAAACGGGAGGGTTATTTCTAAAATGAAAAGTCTGCTGAAATTTATTACTTGCGGAAGTGTAGACGACGGAAAATCCACCTTAATCGGACATATGCTGTATGAGGCCAAGCTTTTATTCGCCGACCAAGAAAGAGCATTGGAGCTAGATAGTAAACTGGGCAGCCGCGGCGGCAAAATTGACTATTCCTTGCTTCTTGATGGGTTACTGGCGGAGCGCGAACAAGGGATTACGATTGATGTGGCTTATCGGTATTTTACGACGGACCACCGTTCTTTCATTGTAGCGGATACACCTGGACACGAAGAATATACGCGTAACATGGCTGTAGGAGCATCTTTTGCGGATTTGGCTATCATTCTTGTGGATGCTAAGAAAGGGGTTATCACCCAAACCAAGCGCCACACTCGGATTTGCGCACTTATGGGCATTAAACATCTCGTTTTAGCTGTGAATAAAATGGATTTAGTTGGTTTTGATCCTAAGATATTTAATGCGATTAGGCAAGAATTCTTGCAATTGACCGCTGAATTTCACTTTGATAGCATTCAAGTGATCCCTGTTTCGGCCACAGAAGGGGATAACATTACGAAAAAATCGCCAAATACCCCTTGGTACGAAGGCCTTGCCTTGTTGCCATATCTAGAAAATGTGGACGTTCATCAGAACGACAATACGAAGCAATTTATGATGCCGATTCAGCGTGTCTGCCGTCCGGATCATACATTCCGCGGTTTCCAAGGCCAAATTGAGGCGGGACGTATCGCGGTTGGCGATGAGCTGACAACGTTGCCTAGTCATGAGAAGGCGAAAGTGAAACGGATCCTCGTGGGAGACCAAGATCGCGATTATGCCTACACGGGACAGCCCGTAACCATTCAACTGGATCGGGAAGTCGACGTGTCGCGGGGCTGTGTATTCACGAAGGATAGTCAGATTCAAGAAGCGGACAGTTTCTCAGCTACGATTCTTTGGATGGATGATTCTGTGCTGACGCCAGGCAAAAACTATCTGGTCAAAGTAGGAACGAAAGTCCTGCCAGGTACCGTAACGGCGATTAAGCATAAAATCGAAATTAATACGGGAAAAACGGTTCCAACTGATCATATTGTCAAAAATGAATTGGCAACATGTGAGTTTTCGTTATCCGACAGTATTGTTATTGATTCTTTTGAACAAAACAAAAGCATTGGCGGCTTCATTCTGATTGATCGTGTCACGAATATGACATCTGCTTGCGGAGTGATTGAGCAAGTCCTTCAAAGCTCTGACCTTTCTGTACAGTTAGATACGGAAATCACCCGAGATGTTCGTGCTCAGCAAAAAGGTCAGAATCCTTTGACCCTTTGGTTCACGGGTTCGCTTTCGAATCAATCGGCTCTTGCGAAGGAAGTCGAAAAACGTTTGGTATCGACAGGCCACCATACGATGTTACTGGGGAATGGCCAAGGTAAATCGCTGCAGTCATTAGCAGAGGTTGCCAAATTGATGAACGATGCTGGACTGATTGCATTGGTATCGAGTGACTCCTTAAATGGTAACGACCAAGAAACTGCGCGTGGGATCATTGGTAAAGAGTATTTTGAAGTTTATGTGGCAGGCAGCACGAGCACAACTAACATACCTGGGAATCCGGAAATTGTAGTTGATATAAGTAAGTCTACAACCGAAGAAGCTGCAAATGTTGTCGTGAAACGAATTATCAAATATTTAATCAATGAGAGTAGTGTCGGACAATTTCTTAATTTTTAATGGGAACATAACGCGTGTTTGTCTTTGAACAAAAATCCCTACATCACTGTGAATAGTGAAGTAGGGATTTTTTTTTATTAATCGTGCGATGATTCTATTAAGATATTTATATATTATCTGTTTACCCTTATTATAATAATGTGTTGGTTAGTGCAAACAAACAATTTAGCGGGGTGCTACTATTAAACATCAGAATATTGAATCGCCCAAGATTGTTGGTCAAACGGTATCTGTAGGTTTTCAAGTCGGTGTTAGGAGGACGTTTCCCATCTCGCCGGAGCAGGTTTGGTCGTTTCTAACCTCTCAGGAAGGGATGAAATTGTGGCTTGGAAACGTATCACCTTTCGCATTCAATGAGGGAGAGATCTTTACATCCGATGAGGGGATTTCGGGCCAACTCCGGATAATCAAGCCTTACAGGCAGCTTCGCTTAAAGTGGGGTAAGAAGGATTGGGAGAAGCCGTCAACGTTGCAAATCCGGCTGTTATCTAATCATCCTGATCGAACAACGATCAGCTTCCATCAAGAGAATTTGGATAATCCGATCACGAGGGAACAAATGAAGCAGTATTGGGAAGACGTTCTGAGCGTCATCAGGCAGAAAACAAGCACTGTAAATGATGAAGAGCAGATGGATAAGTAAGAAATAAATATGAATTGGTACATCGATTGAATTAGTTTTTGGTCATGTCGCAGGATTACGCACTCAAGTCATGTGGGGGCTCAAGCATAGCGTATGCTTGAGTCCTTTCATTTTTTACCTCATAAAGGTTATCTCATAGAACTTTCGATGGTGGATGGATTCTGATCCTATTTAGGTGTGGATCTATATAATTGTTGAACCTCTGCTACTTGCAGGGTCTATCGCTTGAAAATTGTAGGGTTTTCCTGGGAATTATAGCTGAATTAGGATATTATTATTATGTTCATAGAGTTAGGAGAGGGCGATAATCATGGATCTGAACATGATATTGAGTACAATTGGAACAATTGCTACTATAGAAACAAGGCTAAGAGAAGCTGTCTCTCAATATAAACAAAATGAGATGGTGAAAAGAATAGAAAATATTGATGTGGAAATAAAGTTAAATCGATTAAAAGGAAACAATGAGTATTTAAAAGAACATTTAGATGAGTATATAACAAAGCATGCTCGTTCTTTTAAAAGTGTTAATCTTAGCCAAGTGTTCTCGACAGATGAAAAAGAAAAGTATGTTAGAGCTTTTTTTGAAAATAATAACGACTTGATTATATATCGAGATACCATTACTAATATTTTGTATGATTATATTAATGAGATTGAAAAATATATAAGCAAATCGCTAACAGAAGGCGAAAAGTTCATTGTGAAAAAAGTGAATCAATTAAGTGAACAAGTTAGTAACGTAAATCTTGAAATATCAAATTATGCAAAATTCGTTGAAACTGTGAATAACAATATTGATAGTATAAAGGAAGAAATATTCAATTCAAATGTTTATAAAGCTCCAAAATACAGTGAATCGATTGTTGGTTTACTGAATATGATTTTCGTAATAATTGAGCAGAATACTGGCGAGAAACTATTAAAGAAGTACTTGCAAGCAGATGCTTTACAAGCTGAAAATTTAGAAAATGTTGTTTTCAAAATTCAAAAAGTATTAAGTCAAATTGCTAAAGATAAAATTGAAAATGTTACAAAGCAAAAATTCGATAACGGATTGCATGCATTACATTTTTATATTCAATATATTGCTACGGATTTTGCTAATAGAATAAATTTGCTTTTTTCAGAAAGAATGCAATTAATTATTGATTGTATTTATTGTTATGAGGATAAGGATCCCAAATACTACTTAGCATTAGGAGCAATGGGACTACGAAATAATCATACTGATGAAAATATTTACTCTTATATAATGATTAGTTTGGCAGACTACTTGTCCTTGTTATTGGAGGTATTGGAAAATAAATGGAAAGATAGGGATTATAAAGTCTTAGAAGATGTTGCAGTCCAGGAAATGCAAAAAAGATTGTGGTATCAGATTCAGTCTTCTATCACAGAAAGTAATAGGGAATGGATTATAAAGATTGTTAATCATGATAATATTACAGATGTCGAGCTAGCACAGATGTTTAATGTGTTGGTGGGAGATTTGCGAAAAGGGTTGTATTCTGCAACAAAAACATTTTTAAAACATAAATATGTTGATGACTATACCACAAGTCTGATTATTTATGACGATTATAAAAAAGTTATAAAGAATAAATTAGGTATTGGGGTATAGAAGGATGAAAACCAAATTTGTTAATGTATGGGATAATAGAAGTTGGGGATATATCGGATTTATTGTCTTACAGGTAGAGGACACAGATAAGTTTTTAACGGAAAAGAATTTTAATCCAGGATATAAGTTTGTTATACAAGCATGGTACAGTCATGTTGGGGCTGCTGGGGGGCATACTTTTATACCGAGTCATAGGGAAGGAATACAAGAGAAATCAAGAAAAATCGATACAAATGAAGCAGATGTATTTGGATTATACCTCTCAAATATAAAGGATATATATGATATTCCGGATGATCTTTATACTAAAAACTTCTGGGGAATCATGAATACAAAAAGAGAAGATGATCAAGAGGATGAAGAATTAGAATGTCCATCTGATGAATACTACAAAGTTGCATTTAAGAGACAAAGTAAGAGTTTTAATCAAATGGCATCATTATTGGAAAAACAAAATGATTTTCGAAATGAAATTTTTAGTTATGAAGAGTTGAATGATTTACAAAATATTATAAGTGAGTCTCGTAACAAAATGATTCAAATGGGAGCCGACTTGAACCAAGAATCCTTGCAAGTATATTATGGTTTTGTACATAAAAAAACTTTAGAATTAAAAAATGTTTATTGGGCACTTGGAACAGATGGTAACGAAAGAGTTATTGATAAGTATTTATGGACTCTAAACGACGAAATGCCAAGAGAGATATGGGATGATGTGAAGCGAACTAACGAGGATAATGATGATATCTCGAGAGACGATGAGTTATATTATTCAGAAAATTAGGATTAAGAGTGTATTTGAAGTTAATATTCAACATTGAGTGGATTTGAGGAGTACGGTTGTGAGGATTGAAGTGGAATAGAAGATTTATCATACGCAGAAGCACCCAATTTTCGGGTGCTTTTCTTTATATGCACACGTGACGCACCTACCAAAACCAAACCATAATTGATACAATAGGTAAACGTGAAGAAAGGACTTCTCCTTCTTTTATCCCTTACACAAAATCTCTACAGAAACGATGATACCCATGAAAATTGAACTCAACAGCACAACCATAGACGTCAACGTCCAATACGCCATCCGTAAGAAGCTCTACATCCACATCGATGACACGGGCTTCATCACGGTCAAAGCTCCCAACGGCACCAGTCAGGAGCAAATCATTCACGCAGTGCAACAACACAGCAAGTCGATCCTAGACAAGCTAAACGCGATCACCAAAGCGAAGCAGCCCATCCCCAAAGTCTGAGAATACGAAGAAGAAGGCAAGTTCCTTCATCTCGGGAAATATTATTTCCTTCACGAGTTAATTGAAACGAATGGCCTCACGCAGGACGAGTTGAAAATCAACCTGAAGAAGTTCTATTTCGCGAGCTGCAAGAAGGTTGTAGCGGAACGAATCAAAGCCTATCAAACCCAGCTGAAAGTCAAACCCAAGACGATCGAG
The DNA here is from genome assembly GCF_052115445.1 of Paenibacillus sp. 2RAB27. NCBI lineage: Bacteria > Bacillati > Bacillota > Bacilli > Caryophanales > Paenibacillaceae > Paenibacillus > Paenibacillus sp. 2RAB27. The sequence continues at coordinate 15,207 of NZ_JBFRGR010000045.1, read as the reverse complement.
ATCGATGAGTCGAGAACGAAGTGGGGGAGCTGCAGCTCGGACAAAAAGCTAACCTTTAATTATCGCCTAGCCATGGCGCCAGTGGAGGTCATTGACTATGTCATCGTTCACGAGTTATGCCATCTCCTGCATATGAATCATGATCGCTCCTTCTGGCGACGTGTAGGCAGCATAATGCCAGAGTATAAAGAGAAGGAAGCTTTCCTAGCTCGGTACGGACAGGCGATGACGCTATAACATAAGACAACAAAAAGGAGCAAGGTTCATCGAACCTTACTCCTTTTTCAGTGCGTACCCTCCACGATTCCTACAAATCATTCTCATGCAAATAAGCAATGGTCTCCGACCGTCCAGAGACATTCAGCTTCTTATAAATAGCACTCAAATAATTCTTCACAGTCCCCGTGGTCAGAAACATGTCAGAGGCGATAGCTTGATTCGACTTCCCTTGTTTCAAATTCCTCAGAATGTTCCGTTCCTGAACAGATAGACCAGACAGCTTGTTATCTTGTGGTTGGGTTTCAATCGGTTGTAGGTTTTCTTCCAATGCCTTTTCTTCCTGTGCCTCTGAGGAACGTAGTGCTTGGACAAGGCGCGGCTGAATACTTAGCGGGTATGTAATGCCACCATCTAAGCAGACCTGAATGGTTGAGAGTATTTTTTTCGTCTCGACGCCTTTCACTAAATAACCGCTGGCACCGTGACGTATCGCTTCCCATATGTAAGCTTCATCTTCAAATGAGGTCAAAATAAGTACCTTAATCTCTGGGAATTCGGCTTTGATTCGTTTGGTAGCCTCTAAGCCGTCAAGCTTGGGCATGTGGATATCCATCATAACGAGCTGAGGCCGATGCAGCTGTACTTGTTCTATGGTGGCTATTCCATCTCCCGTTGTAGCTACGACTTTATATCCTTCTTCCATGCCTAGAATAGCTGCTAATCCATCGCGGATGAGGGGTTGATCGTCTGCGATAAGAATGGTTGTTTGAGACAATTCGATCACTCCTTCCGATCATTTTCGACTGAAGGGTATGGCTATATCCAGCGTTACTCCGCCAGATCCACCATGATTACGTATTGAAAACGTTCCTCCAACATCTTCCACGCGTTCTTTCATCGCATTTAGTCCGTAGCCATACACAATTTCGAGTGGTGGATGACCATTATCGGATAAAACGAATCGAAGGACTTCCTCATGATACGTCAATGAGAAGTGGAAATAGGTACTTAGGCCATGGCGAATGCCATTCGTCAAACCTTCTTGTAGTGCACGGTAAATCGTGAGCTCGATAATGGGTGTCAGATCAGGCGTCGTGGTATCAATGGTGTAGGTAATGTCCACGTTAGTTTGCTTTTTCGTATCATCGATCAACCTGATAAGCTCGGGTATGAAAGAGTGATCTGGGAAGTTTTCGCGCAAAACATGCACAGAGCTCCGCACGTCATCGAGCCCTCTGAGAATACTTTCTCTCGTTCTATCGATCATCTCTTGGGCAAGGGGATATCGATGTTTCTCTAACGCATGTGCGGCAGTTTGTAACCCGGTTAACGCAGATGTCAGCGTGTGTCCAACCGAATCATGAATATCGCGGGAAATTCGCGTCCGTTCTTGTAATTTGGCCTTCTGCTCCAGCGCAATAGAGGCAATTCGCAGATGTTCATTGTCGATAGCTAATTGATTCTTTTGTTGAAACGCAATCCTAGCAAGCAAGCTCATCCCGTAGATCGCAAAGAAATCAATCACTCTAGGAATAATTAAATAGATTTGTTCAAAAGGTGGAAACTGACGATAGACCATGACTCCTAATAGAATGCAAACATAAGTTACGATCGTAAAGAGAATGGCATGCTTCCTGCCGTGATGAAAGGTAAATTCACCAATGAGAATTAAGAGGTAAATTTGTGAAAGATAACTTTCCGACCATACACAGATAACAAGCGCCAAAGCGAGTTGAGCGTACAAAAACTGAAAACCACTCCTACTATGCAGAGCAATCTTTAAGATGTAATCCCGCATAAGGACGGCAGTCACATAGCTGCATGCTAGCAGCAGAAGTCCTACCGAAAATTTACTCGTATGAAACAATAGTGAGAGTGTTGCGCCCATCACGATGATATTCAAGGTGAGAGTCATGTTTTTATTTAAATGTACATCCATATCTTTACCCTCAAACAAAGCTTTATTTACTACTTATTTTACCATAAACATGACTTAAGTCATACATAGAACGCATAAAGTGTCGAGAAAGTTGCATTTCTAGTGAACTTCTTCATCTTGGATAGGCCTTTAGTAGCATCTATAATATAGATAGAGGAATGATGGAATTTCAAGGAGGCATGTCCAGATGTTGATGATTTTATGGAACGTACTAGGTGGCATTCTTCTAATCTTAAGTTTATATTTTCCGCTGAAAGAATTATTGGAACGTAACCCTGAGTAGGAGGGAGTACGATTTGAAAGAAGACTTGCTTGATAAGAACAATGGGGACATGCATGCCTCATGTAGCACGGATTACGAGCGTATGAATGAGTTTCTAATTCAGGAAACAGGTAACTCGATGGATGTATTTTCGAATAGGTATCAAATTACGAAGCGAGAGTCGGAAATTTTCCTGATGGTCGCTATCTATGGTTTTTCCAATCACGAAATTGCCGAACGTTGTAGAATCAGCGAAAAAACGGTCAAGATTCATCTTGCTAATATAATGAACAAAGCAGGCATCAAATCAATGCGAAAATTACTTTCGCTGTTATTTAATCATGTGCTTTATTTTCAGGAAAGCAACAGATTGTCCGAGGAAAAGTAGAAGTGCCATTCTTGTTGAGATCCATAAGCAAGCCGTCCACAATCACACCACAGGTGATAGGACGGTTTTTCATTTTAACGTAACTAATCACTAGCCCAATGCGTCTATTACTATGTTGCTAGGAATACTCATTCTAGTAATCGCAGATATAGAAGGAGAGGGAAGACGAGGTTTATGATGAAAAAGACAATCTTATTCGGCACGCTGTTTGTTCTACTGTTTGCAAATACCGCTTTTGCCTACGATGTTCAACTCCAGCCCTTCAAAGATGAGGAACAAGACTATGCCAAGGATCCGATTTACACCTTATCCGCATTAGGCATTATTAACGGCTATGAAGACCAAACTTATCGTCCTAATGATGACTTGTCTAGAGAGGCTTTCATTAAGTTGCTCGTTATGGCAGGTAAAATAGAGAATAAAACGGCACTTGGGAGTACTCCCGTAGATGTAGCGAAGGACCGTTGGTCCGCATCTTATATTGCTGCTGTGTATGAACGGAAATGGCTTGATAGTTTACTAGATCAGGAGGGCTTGCTTCATCCTTCGCAGACGATTACGAGAGAAGAAGTTGCGATGCTCGTAGGGAAATCGTTGCTGGAGTCTGAAAGTGAAACGGCTCGTCAACAATGGTTAACCACGGATTGGAAGAAAGAGCAGGTTGTTAGAGGTTTTAAGGATAATTCAACTATGAATGAGGCAATGAAACCTTATGTATATTACGCAGCGCATCGAGGTATTATGGAGGGAGATCAGGCAGGATTTAACCCGAAAGAGTCTTTGATTCGTAAGCAGGCAGCAGCTGTTATCTATCGGTTGATTGATAAGCGGATCGCCGAGCAAAAAATCGATTTCACAGGGTATTATGCTCTCACATCCTACCCTGCGATTAAGCAAATGAGTAAGCTTTCTCATGTGATTCTTGGTTGGTCTAACCTGGCATATAGCGGTGCTGGAATGGCTTCATTGAATATTAAGTCTTCGGAATATCGGGTTCCAATTGGTTATGAAGAGGTCATTGCAACTGCGGATGCTGCCCACATTACAAAGGAACTGATGGTTTTCTATGATGGTGCTAATTTAAAAGACTTCCTTCAAGATGAGTCTGCCAAAAAGTCCTTTATCGCATCATTGCTCAGTACGTTAAAAGATCCAGCCTACTCGTTCACGGKGGTAAGTATTGATTTTGAAGGATTGAAAGAAGCGGGAAGTGCACATGACTATACCCAATTTCTGCAGGAGTTGAAAAGTCAGTTAGGTTCGCTTACATTGTCGGTAGCCGTTCCGCCGATTTATTATTACAAGGGTTATGAATTAAAAGAAATTGGGAAACTAGCAAATACGGTGATCCTTATGGCTTATGACTTTACACATAATGAAAGTGTATTGCCGTCAGCACCACTGCCATTAGTGAACGATACGGTGCTAACTGCGCTGCAAGCGATACCGAAGGAGAAGCTTGTCCTTGGTATTTCCAAACAGGCTAACCAGTGGATCACCCAAGCTGGCATAACCGGACCTGCCCTTAAACCAGCCATTGCGGATGTTGAGAAAAGGCTGGCGATGCCAGGAGTGAATACCACGTGGGACATGCCGTATTTCTTGAAGAAAGCTACGTTTGCGGACGAGCGGGGCAGCCATGTATTGTATTACGAAGATTCTCAGAGCATAGCTAAGAAGATTTGGCTCGCCAAATTCTATGATCTGAATGCTGTTTCCTTATGGTATATGGGCAACTATACGCCATTGGATTGGGAGCGAATTGGAGAGCAAGCGGCGAAATAAAAGTGGGTATAATCCCTTTCAGAAAAGAGAGATAAACAAGATGATCCCAATAGTCAAGTCAAAAGTTGAAGCTAAACTTCAGTCCTTCATCGGGATTGACGCTTATATCCATAGCGAAGCGACTTCGTTTGTCTTCGTTCGTAATTTTAAGATCAAGGTTACCCATGCTTTTATAGCAGGGGAAGGACCATTTCGTACAGCACTTCGATTCGATGGGCATGGCTGGCTGCGCATGGAGGCGCTCACGCATTATGAAATTGATGAGAACGACTGTCTTTTACTGGCCGGATATGATGATCGAGGTCGGATGAACGTTGCGCTGCATATTGGAAAGGAGCCGTTTCCAGAATGAATACGACCAATAGAGGCACAGTGAACAAGCTACTTGCCGTATTTGCGCATCCTGATGACGAGTCATTTATTTGTGGAGGGACACTAGCCAAATACGCTAGTGAAGGAGTCGACATTACGCTGGTGAGTGCCACTCGCGGTGATATGGGACGCCGAATGGGTAATCCACCTTATCTCAATCGGGAAACGATGGCGGCTGCTCGTGAAATTGAATTGCGAGATGCTTGCAAATGCTTGGGCATCCAACAGCTCCTATTTTTCGATATCCGCGACAAGACGGTTGAGTTTATCGATGAGGAAAGCCTGACTTCAAGAGTTGAGGCTCTAATCCGTGATGTGAATCCCGATGTCGTGCTCACGTTTCACGAAACGTTAGGCGGACACCCCGATCATTGCGCTATTGGGAAGGCTACGACGGCTGCATGTCAACGAACAGGACATCTGGACTCGTTATATTTCATAACGTTTGGTAATGCCATGGAGCGTCCGGAACGGTTTGGGTATTCCCATAAGGATGTCATGAAAATTGATGTAGAAGCTCATTTGGAAGCTAAACTGGCAGCGTTCCGGGCTCACCGATGCCAGACGGAAATTGATGAGTGGGTATGGCTGCCAGACCATGAGGCGTTAGCGAAATTCGGCAGATATGAATATTTTTTGAAAGCGGACAGGGAGGCTTCGGCTAAGAAACTCGATGATTTGTTCTAGTATTTCTTCAGTTCCCTCGATTCACAAGGATTTCTCGACTAGGGCAGCACTGGCTAAGTTATGAAGCACTGTACTATCCATTGGTGGATTGTGCAGGCCTGCGCGAACATCCCGATAGTACCTTTCCAAAGGCAGCTTGCGGGACAAACTAGCGGCACCGACGATTCTCATCGCGAGATCCACGACTTTGATCGCATTGTTGCTAGCAACATACTTGGCCAAGCCTAGCTCTGGTTTTAATGCTGGTCGGTTGACCTTCTCTTGATCCCAACGATCCGCCGTTGCATAAAGGAGTGCACGTGCCGTTCGTAGCTCGATTTCCATCTCGCCGATGGTATGCTGGACAGAAGGGAGTGAAGAGATCGGTTCGTTCATATGGTTCGGTCGATAGGTATGAGCGAATTCAAGGGCATAATCACGTGCCGCCATGGCAATGCCCAAGTAACAAGCCGGAATATGTAAAAGCCAGCCGCCGCCATCATCCACGCCTTTTCCAGAAAGCCTCATGGTTTTATCCACGAAAACCCCATCCAAAACCACATCATGACTGCCTGTCGCTCGCATCCCGAGTGTATCCCAAGTTTCCACGATCGTTACCTGGTCTGTTCGATGAACCAGGAAGTCCGCTGTTCCATCTTCATCCGGGATAAAAGCCGATACCACAAAACGATCTAGGATCGGTGAAAGGGTGCTAAATGTTTTTCGTCCCGTAATCAACCATCCGCCAGGTGTAGGAACCGCTGTTGTCTCGGGCTTGCCGCCTCGACTGGGACTACCGGAGGCAGCTTCACTAGCAAAAGTATTGATCATAGTCCCATCACTCACGACGGAGCAGCACAAATCAGTGAAAATAGCTTCTGGCCATTTTCGAGTTGTTCTAAGATGTAAGACCTGTCCTATGTGCCAGCCTACGGCTAATGCGGTCGAACCATCCCCATAAGCCAGCCGCTCCTGCAGCATAACGAGCTCATAAAGCGAGATGCCATCCCCGCCGAATTCTTGTGGGACAGTTAGCTTTAAGTACCCAGCCTCATGCAAATCCGCGAAATTTTCAAATGGAAAAGATCCCTCTTGGTCATGCAGCGCGGCTCTCTTTGCAAAACGGGAGGCGAGCTCTTCTACCTTCCTGGCCCAAGTCAGCTCTTCTGCATTTCGAATATAGTAATCCATGATTTTAGTCATCGCAAACACACTCCAATCTTTATTTATTATATCAGTTAGGGGATTCTTCTGTCGTTTCGGAACTTCATCCAGATATCGTTATTTAGATATCTTTATAAAGAAACTATTAATTTCGTTGCTCTCCACAACTCACTAGGATAATATTGATAGAGTTCCATAATTATCAAAAAAAGGGGATCAACATCTATGCTTACCGGAAAGTGGCGGAATGTAAAGGAGCAACGAATATTTATCATTTTGTTTATTATTTTAACGATGCTTTCATCGTCTATGCTTTTCGGGATTGATGTTAAAAAAGCATACGCAGGAACAACTCCGTCAAGTATTACTCTGCAAAATCCGATCAGGGAGTGGATTATGGATGAATCGAGGGGGTACATTTATGCTGTATCTGAGGCAGCTAATAGTTTACTATTTATTCGTCTCAGTGACCTTCAGGTAGAGAAGCAAGTAGCTCTAAGTTCTGCACCTTCAGATTTAGTACAATCTGGTGGCAAGCTTTATGTCGCTCAATCAAGAACAACCGCCATTGCAATTGTAGATATTGCGCAAAAAGCGGTAGTGGGCTCAATCACAACCTCCATAAAGCCATATGATATAGCTATAGATGGAAATAAGCTGTTTTATGCCGAATATGACCAGTGGTGCCATGTTGCAGCTTACGATTTATCAACACAAATAGAGACATTGCTTGATCCAGGAGTTGTAGGTAATTTTTATCAACCTGATCTGGCTGTTGATGAAGTAAACCATATTTTGTTTATAGGTGAATCGGGATATGGTGGTTCCAATCTTTTCACGTACAGCACTTCTACACTACAATTACTTTCGAAAACAAGAGACGGATTCGGAATTTCTGGAAGAAAAGTACTTGCTGATGGGAATCAGGTCTTTTATTCGGGTCGCCGATTCAAAACGGATTTGACATCCATTGAAGGTACATATGGACTTGGAGTAATCTATGCTGCTGGTAACTATGTTTTCACCACTGAAATGGTGAATAACGGAAATGCTGCACCATCCCATAGTTATGTTTATGATCGAAACGGATTTAAGCAAATTGCCGAGCTTCCAGTGGCGTCCAGGAGAATTTTAATGGATAGTCAGAATCGTATTTATTCTTATACAGGATCTGATCCTTGGAACCCTACAATTCCGAATGTTATACAAATTATTAACGTGAATCCAGCGACATCTAATCCTCCAATCTCTGACGGTCAAAAACTGATATTGGGTAAATCAGTAACCGATGTCGTATACAACAGCGATGGTACGAGTCTTTTTGCGATTTCTTCGGAAAGCAATCAGTTAATGAGAATTCGAACAAGTGATATGAGCGTGCAAGAAACAAGAACCATAGGATCCAACCCAAGTTCGATATTTATGGATCATGATAAGCTCTATATCAGCTCAGCTTCAGCGACACAGATAACGAGTGTGGATACACTTTCTGGAACTAGTATCAATGGGGCAGTCCAATCATGGAATACCGGCAGCTTTGTCAGTCAGGTTGTATATGGCAATCAACAACTGATCTACACTGCACTGACCATGAGTGGTTATGTTTATCCTGGTATTCATGTAATTGATACTGTTACTGGAAACAAGGATACTTATGCTACAAATATTTCGACTTCAGGTCGTATGATTCTTAGTCCAGCTGATAATGCTTTATATTTTGGAGAATTAGGATACTATTCCACAAGTAAGACTATTAAACTAAATCTAACTAGTTTTTCTCAGCAGGCCATGTCTCAAGCTTATAGCTACCCGTTAGGCATGATCACAATGAACGGAAACGACTTATACTACGCCAGTAAGCTTCTGGACAAAAATACGCTTCTTCCGATTCCGGCAGGACAAGGTTATATAGGGGCTGCTATTGTTGCTGCTAACGGAGCAAATATTTTTGCAAAAGATTCGGTTTGGAATCGAGATTCCTACACCTTGCAGTATCACCTGCCATTCGTCGCAAAGAACGTGCTGACGCTGCCAAACGGTCAAATTGTTGTGGTTTCTGATGATGGAAAAACAGTGCAAAGATTCACTTCAATGCAGGCTCTTCATGATCTTGCACCAGAGTTCAGTCCGCCTTCACTTCAAGTGACTAATGTTAATTTTAGCGATTACGATTCAACCGCAGGAAGAATAAGCGGTAATATGTATTGGTACAGCACATCGGGGTTATCCATTATAAACAGTTACACACTTTACTTTTTAGACCAGAATTTAAATAAAATCGGCACGAGCATTGCAGAACTTCCTTATTCTGCAAATAGCTCGAGCTATAGCTACACCATTCAGCAAATGAATATACCAACGGGAGCTAAATACTTAGGCGTTTATGCCAAGAATGCTCAAGGAGAAAGCTCTTCCGCCGCTACTGTTGTTCTGTCGGATTATACAGTCTCTACTCCAGTTACGCCACCTAGCAGTGGAGGCGGTGGAGCTGGAATCGGCGGTGGAGGTTACTACATATTTGAAGATCAAGATCCCATTCGGGGAAAAATCCATCCTATGGTATCCTGGATGACTCCAAGCGAAATTAATTATTCTGGTTACCAATTAAATTTTGTCGACGCTTCTGGAAGAAAGCTTAGTGGTGGAAATGTCTCAAAGCATGAATCGGGCGGTATAACTTATCATGTTGATATTGATGAAAATAGCGTGCCTGCAGGAGCCATTTATCTGGATTTACTACCGAAAGATTTGTTCGGGAATTCAGGTTCGGAAGTGTACCGCATGCAAATTTTTGATAGAACTACGAGCAGCCCAAGCATTGTAGGTACAAATCCAGCGATCCCAGCCCCCAACCTGCTAGCCCTCAATATCTTTGATACGGATATATCCCGTGGAAGTTTTGGCGGCTATATAACGTGGTATGACCTTACTTTAGATGAAGCTGCGACAAGCTATACTCTTTATTTCGTTGATGGAAACAATATGAAATTGGAATCCATCGCGGAAGTAACTCGGAAGAGTCTTATTCGCCCAGGCCAACAGCTTCCGACTTATGAAATTACTTTGCCTAAAGGTACTGTGATCCCAGCTGGGACTCAAAGAATCGGGATTTTTGGTAAAAACGATCAAGGTGAGAGTACAAGTGGATATTATTCCGGAGTATGGGACCGCATTGATGCAGATCCCAATAGTGATTATGTCGAGGATAGGGATACTCGCGCTAATCATATTAATGGCGTATTGCATTGGGTTCCTACCGTTGATGAGGCGAGTGTAAAAAAATATTTTGTCACATTTCTCAAATTTGTTGATTCAATGCAAGTTTCAATAGGTGGCCCTATTGCGCAAGTCAGCACAGGACAGAAGGAATATAATTTCTCCTTTCAAGATACGCAAATTCCAGCTGAGGCTACGGCACTACGGTTATCGGCAATCAATTCGAAAAACGATGAGTTAACGTTGGGGATTTATTATTTGGCAGATAACATTGCGGGTGAAGCTGTTTCTATCATGCCGACAGATAATCAAACTCCTATCCCATCCATATTTCAGTCGGATGATGATGGAGATGCAGGGGAGATTGGCGGCGAAGTATTCTTTTATACAAATAGCAGTTCCAGTAATACGTTACGTTACGAAGCTTACTTTGTTGATGATCAATTGCAAAAGCTCAAACCTATTATCAGTATGCCTAAAAATCAATATAGAGATTATATAATGAGTATTCCAATGAATACACAAGTTCCATTAGGCGCAACCAAAATTGCCATTTATGCGGTTTCCTCAACGGGAATGAGTACGCCTGCTACGAAGGATATATTTGATCGTACTTATAGTGCGTCGTTGAGAACAGATCAAGTCCAAATTATCAATAATAAGTCTGGAACCCCCGATACGATTACTGTCTCTGGTGTAAGTGGTGGAGATATCGTTCGTGTGTACCGTGATTCCAACTCAGCTAATTCATTCTTACAACAAGTAGCTTTGGCTAACACAACTTCACTCAACTTTACCACTTCGCAGTTGGGAACTGGTGCTGGAAGTCTTTATTTCTCCGTGCAACATGGCAGTGGCATTCCAAGCTTGAAGCTTGAAAAGGCTTATAATGCCGAACCTGCTGGTGGCGGAGGAGGCGGAGGAGGTGGCGGTGGAGGTGGAGGAAAAAGCTCTCCAACGCTTGACGCTAACGGTAAGATGACTTACGATGTCCAGCCGGCTCATGTGGATATGCTAATTGATCTTGCTAATCTTGCAAAGCCACAGCTTGTCTTGGATGCAACGGCTAAGGAACAACTCGATATCACGACAGTAAGCTTTAGTGCTGACATTGTTCGTATGGCTACCGACAAAGGTAAGCCTATTGTTATCAAAACGAACGATGTTAACCTGACTTTTCCTGTAAATGCTTTGGTTGTTAAAAAAGATAGTGACTCAGTAAGACTCAAGGTGTTGAGCGGTGACCTTCCGGCAGTGAGCAATTTTCATGCAGTTTCTCCTATGGTGGAGTTCACTTTAAGTGTAGAAGATAAGACTATAGCTGCTTTTAATAGCCCAGTACAAGCTATATTCCACTATGACTCGTCCAAAGTAAAAGATCCGAGTACACTCGGGGTCTATTGGCTGGATGAAGCCACGAATACTTGGACTAATATTGGTGGTACCGTGAATGGGGATGGCACAATCACTATATCTCTCCCGCATTTTTCCAAGTATGTAGTTATGGAGAAAATTGCTCCGACTCAAACTGAGGTTTTCGATGATATTCAAGGTCATTGGGCACAAAAAGATATCGAGCAACTGATCAGCAAGCAAATTGTTGATGGGATGGATGCGAACTCGTTTCAGCCGAACAATAACATGACGCGTGCGCAGTTTGTAACAATTCTCAAGAAAGCTGTGAATCTGCCGACGCAATCGGGAAGTAATCAGTTTACTGACGTAGCTGCTGATTCGTGGTATAAAGATGCTGTATACGCTGCTTATGCTGCGAAAATTGCTGACGGCACAAGCGATAGTACCTTCGCTCCAGAAGCTAGCGTTACGCGTGAACAGCTGGCGGTCATGATGGTCAACGTGTACTTGAACGCTACAGGTAAGAAACTGGGAGATATTCTTACATCTCAGACGGTAGACTATGAAGATGCAAGCGACATCAGCGATTGGGCTAAGCAATACGTAGCAGCTGCAACAACGCTAGGACTTCTAAACGGCATGGATGATACTCACTTTGCACCAGTTCAAAACAGCACACGGGCACAGGTGGCGACTGTTGTTGTACGCATGTTGAAACAAATCGGTGCAACGAAATAATCAATACAAAGAATAACCCTACGTTATCGTGATGTAGGGTTATTCCTTGTTTGAAACGAGTTGTAGTGCTCAACACGCAAGCGGCATTATTTTCAATCCTCGAAACGCTGCCATTATAATTCAGAAACTACGAAATGGCCCAAACCTTATCCAATGGATTAGGTTTTTATTATTATTAATAAGGTTAATGAAATCGTCCCCTCATGCAAAATGTTTATGTTAAACTGGTTAATGTAGCTAATTATCACTAACCCACGCACACTCCCTTTTAGAGTAGATCCTAGACTACAAGAATCGATTCCCCGACAGCCCTCACTCTACTACGGACCGACTCTACGAAAAGGCGCTGAAACTATCTATGTTGTATTTGTACCGTTCTGTCCTGGGCTATTTAACGAATAGCAAAAGAATATTTACGCTTTTCTTCTTAGCGCTAATATTCGAGCTATCCTTCGAGTACTTTACCTCCCTTAGTATTAAATACTTAATTGACGATGCGATTACGCCTCGGAATATGACGATCTTCTTTGGCTTATTATTAGCGCTTCTAATTGGTGGAGTTATGAATTTACTGATTGGCGTCGGCGGGGATTATGCCATGTCCAAATTAAATGAAACGATCCTCATTGGCTTACGCAAAGATCTCTACGAACAGACGCAAAAGCTTTCCGCCCATTTCTATTCGCGCTATCGGATCGGGGATATTGTCGCTCGTTTCACGATGGATATTCCGGCTGTGGAGCATGCGATGATGCAGACGTTTTCTACGCTGATTCTGGCGAGCCTTAGCATTGTGGTTGGTACAGTCCTATTGTTTGTCTTGGAGTGGAAGCTAGCGCTCGTAGCTTTTGTAGGCATTATTTTTATGTTTATCCCGCAAAAACTATTGAATAAACGAGCACAGCACTATAACGAGGAGTATGTGGGCATCGTAGAGTCATTTTCCAATAATATGGATGAGGAAATGAAGGCTTTTAAGCTGATCCGTGGCTTTCAATTGCAAGACTCGATGAAGAAGAGGTTCAATAAGCAGTTGCAAGTTTGGTTTAGACTAGGGGTCAAAAGGAGTTTCATTAACTCCAATCTGGAGCGTCTCCCCATTATGGTGTTGTCAGTCGTTAACGTGATTATCCTTGGCTTGGGGGGCTATTTTACCTTTCAAGGTACGATGACGATCGGTGATCTAATAGCGTTCTACTCGGTTTTCGATACTGTTGGTGTTTCGGTTATTCAATTCATGGAGGTCGTTCCGGACCTGATTGAAGGTGAAGTGGGCATCCGGCGCATTAATGAAGTGCTCGAGATCTGTCCCGATCTGGAGGATAATGAGGAAGCGATAGATAATCCGTCGATTACCAATGAGATTAAATTTGATAAGGTAACTTTCGGTTACACGGATGCGCATCCCGTCATTCAGGATCTGTCGCTCTCGATTCCCGTGGGCAGCTATGTTGCTTTGGTAGGTCCAAGTGGTTCTGGCAAAAGCACGCTGCTTCAATTGCTTATGCGTTTCTATGATCCGCAGCAAGGTTCGATCCAAATTGATGATCTGGATATACGTAAGATTCGTCTCTCTGCTTTGCTCACGCAAGCTGGCGTTATTTTTCAAGAGCCATATCTCTTCCATGCGACGATACGTGATAATCTGCTAGTGGGTCATCCTGATGCAACAGAAGAAGAGCTTATGAAAGCTACAGCTGCGGTTGAGGTTCACGAGGCCATTATGCAAATGTCGAGCGGCTACGATACCTGGATTGAAAATGATGGAGCCAACTTATCCGTCTCTCAGCGCCATCGGATTTCGATTGCCCGAGCATTACTGCGCTCGAACGAGCTGACGTTCTTGGACGAAGTCGCGGCATCCTTAGATCCAGAGTCAGAAATAGCGCTGAATGAAACCATTTCACGCATGAATCAAGGTCGCACAATCGTAGCCGTGTCGCATCGACTAAAAACCGTTTCACACGCAGATCTTATTTATTTTATCAAAGAAGGTAGAGTGCTAGAGTACGGGACTCATAATGAGTTGATGGAGTGTCAAGGTGCTTACTACAGTCTGTGGCAAAAGCAGCAAGGCTTCCAATTATCGCATGATGGTGAAGTCGTTATCGAAGTGGACCGGTTAAGACAGATGCCATTCTTTGCTTATATGAACGAGGATCTCTTGCATGAAATCAAAGATTTGCTGACAACGGAGAAAATGACTAGCGCTCAAGATGTCTTCCGGCAAGGAGAAGTGGGCAATAAACTGTATATCATCGCACGCGGTAAAGTTGAAGTGACGAAACGCAATGCCAAAGGGGAGAACATCAGGGTCGCTGTTCTTCAGGATGGGGACCACTTCGGTGAAATTGCGCTGCTGAAGGATGCACCTCGCAATGCCAACATTACGGCGCTAACGGAATGCACATTGTTGTCGTTGACCCGTAAGCAGCTGCTGCCTTTATTGGATCGCTATGAGGATATGAAGGCGAAGTTGAATCAGTCGTTGAGTGAGCGGAGCTAGTGGGCATTACGTATATATGGATTGTCATCGAGTAGAGTGTTTTACTTATGGAGGCAATCTTTTTGCTTATTGGAAAAATAAAACATTGCATTCTTTGTCGAAACCATGCTATATTATCACTCCGGCCGCAAGACAGGCAGGCGAGAGTAACTGAAATTAACTCGAAAAAAAGTAGTTGCACATTAAAAGTAAACATGGTATATTACAACTCGCTGCTTCGGTAACACGGTAGCGGGCGAAAGAAATTGATCTTTGAAAACTGAACAACGAGTGAGTAAGCACAGTCGAGTAATCGACTATAAAAGAGATTGCAAAATCTCGCTAGCTTCAAATGAGCAATTAAGCTTTCAGATATACGGACAAGCAATTGTCTTGCTGGGCCCACGGAAAGTATTCGGAATTCTCTTCGGAGGTTCGCTTCACTTTCTGGGGATTGGCTATTATGGAGAGTTTGATCCTGGCTCAGGACGAACGCTGGCGGCGTGCCTAATACATGCAAGTCGAGCGGGTTTATCCTTCGGGATAAGCTAGCGGCGGACGGGTGAGTAACACGTAGGTAACCTGCCTTTAAGACTGGGATAACTATGGATAACTAT
>NZ_JBFRGR010000044.1:0-41177 GCF_052115445.1 Paenibacillus sp. 2RAB27 | reverse complement strand
GTAGAAGACGTTGTGAACATTGGTGATCAAATTACGGTTAAAGTTACAGAGATTGATCAACAAGGAAGAGTAAATCTTTCACGCAAAGCAACGTTAACTTCACAGGTCTCTGCACAAAGCTAGAGAATCGTAGATCGTGAGTGCGTTTCATTCATAGTTCAGGATAAAGAGTCAGATCTATCTGTCTCTTTTTTGCTTTTCACACTTGCGAGGACATGCAGAGGTTCTACTCTTGTCCCAACCTTCATACAATCAGGAGATGAAGAAAGGGGACCTGTGTATGCTCCACAAAAAATGGATGTTGCTTGGGAGTTTTTTTGCTATGGTTCTATTCAGTGTGAATGCGATCCCAAGTGTAGAAACCTACATACAAAGTGTGAAAATTAATCAGCTTCAAGATGTTAGTGCGCATGTTGGAACAAGGAATGACGTACGTCCAGTTTTTGCTTCTTCCCAAAAATCTACCTTACTAGATACGATAACCAAAGAGGCAGAAAACCGTAAGGTCGCTCCAATTAATGCAAAAGTAGATTCCGTATGGAAAGCTATCCCTGGTTATAATGGTCTTGAAGTGGACATTGAGGAGACTCTGAAGTTGGCAGAGCATCAATTGACACCAAATCAAATTAATTATGTGATGAAGGAAATAGAGCCGCAAATTCAATTAGACGACCTTGGTCCCAATCCAGTATTTAAAGGTAATTCGAAGAAACCAATGGTTTCATTTATGATTAATGTCGCATGGGGCAATGAATACTTGCCTAGCATGTTAGAAACGTTACGTAAGGAAAATGTCCATGCGACATTCTTTTTTGATGGTTCTTGGTTAAAGAAAAATACTGAAATGGCTAAACTTATTCTAAGCGAAGGTCACGAAGTATCGAATCACGCTTACTCACATAAAGACATGCGCACGATCTCACGGAGTAAAGCGGTAGAGGAGATTTCGAAAACAGAAGATTTGCTGAAGCAACTCGGTGTTAGAAACTCATTATTTGCTCCACCATCCGGATACTTCAATCAAGAAACGATTCAAGTTGCTTCAGAATTTAAGCTGCAAACGGTGTTGTGGACTTTTGATACGATAGATTGGAAAAATCCTGGAGCAGGTCGTATTCTCGAACGACTCTCCAGCAATGTTGAACCTGGCACACTTATCTTGATGCACCCAACCGTTTCGTCACGTGATGCGCTGCCAGGAATGATTAATCTGATTAAGAAAAAAGGGTTGGTATTAGGTACCGTATCTGACCTTCTTTCCTCAAAAAGGATCACCGGACAGGGGCAAATCACGAATTAGTCATGATTTACTGCTGCTAATTTGAGTCCTAGGCACATTTTTGTTAGACTGAGGAAGTATAATAGGAGAATTGGACTTTTAGGTGTACCATTTCGAGGAGGAACCTTGGTGATCAAATATCGCTTACATAATGGCTTGAGAGTGGTTATGGAACAAATCCCCACATTTCGATCAGTAACATTCGGGATTTGGGTAAAAACAGGCTCACGCAATGAGTCGCAAACGAACAATGGTATTTCACACTTTATCGAGCACATGTTGTTCAAAGGTACGGAACGTCATTCGGCGAAAGATATCGCAGAAATCTTTGATGGCATCGGCGGGAATGTGAATGCCTTCACGTCCAAAGAATATACGTGCTATTATGCCAAAGTACTCGATGAACATTTACCTTTAGCGATGGATGTACTTTCGGACATGTTCTTTCATTCAACCTTTGACGAAGGTGAGCTTGAAAAAGAGAAGAACGTTATTTACGAAGAAATTTCCATGTATGAAGATACACCGGATGATCTCGTTCATGACTTGTTAGCCAAAGCTTCATATGGCAACCATGCTCTGGGGTATACAATTCTAGGCACGCAAGACAATTTGTCCAAAATGAAGTCAGATGATCTTCGTTCTTATCTCAAACAAAATTACAATACAGAGAATACCGTGCTGAGTATCGCTGGTAATATTGATGATAGTGTAAAGGAATTAATTGAAAAGCATTTCGGCGACTTCTCCCAGTCAGGAGTTGAAACAAGCTATGATGCGCCAGATTTCCTAAGCGAGCTGATTTTCCATGCGAAGAAAACAGAACAAAACCATATTTGTTTGTCGTTACCTGGATTGTCGTTGCAAGAGGAGAATTTGTATCCGATGGTTTTATTGAATAATGCCATTGGTGGCGGTATGAGTTCAAGACTGTTCCAAGAAATTCGGGAGAAACGTGGCTTAGCCTATTCCGTATATTCCTATCACTCTTCTCATATTGATAGCGGGATGTTTACCATTTATACAGGAACGGCGCCTAAGCAAACGGAAGAAGTATTGAAAGTGACGATGGAGCTGCTTCATGATATTGCCGTAAACGGAATGACAGATAATGAACTTAAGAAGGGGAAAGAGCAGCTGAAAGGCAGCCTTATTCTGAGTTTAGAAAGCACGAGCAGCAGGATGAACCGTTTTGGTAAAAATGAATTGATGACAGGTAAGCATTATAGTTTGGATGAAATGATTGAGCGTATTGAAAGTGTGAACATGGATCATATTCGCCAACTGACGAAAACTTTATTTGCAACTCCGTTTGCTCTGTCCATGGTCGGAAATGCGGATGATGTCATTAGCGGTTTCAGGAGGGATCAGCTTGTCTCTCTTTGATTATGAAGTACAAATGAAAAGAATCGAAGGTCAAGAAGATATTCTCTTACCTCAGAAAATGTCTGAAGCAGCTAGCGGCTATGATTTGCATGCTGCAGTTAAAGAGCCAATTGTACTCGCACCTGGTGAGCGTCAATTGATTCCAACTGGTTTCGCGCTAAGCATGCCGCCTGAGCTAGAAGCACAGATTCGCCCTAGAAGCGGGCTTGCTTATAAACACGGTATTACAACGCTTAATTCACCGGGAACCATTGATGCAGATTATCGCGGTGAGGTTAAAGTATTGCTGATTAATCTTGGTCAAGAGCCATTCGTTATTCAGCGGAATGAACGCATCGCTCAGATGGTATTCCAGCGTGTACCACAAATTCATTTGACCGTTGTCAATGAGTTGTCAGAAACGGTACGTGGTTCAGGTGGCTTCGGCCATACAGGGCGCTAATACTGCTGGCTACATAAGGCGAATAAGAAAGAACCTCTTCTTAGGAAGGGGTTCTTTCTTGTTTCAGCGGATGCAAAGTCGGAAGTCACCCATCCTTAGGCGAACGCATACTATAACGTATCGAAACGGACCGAGGAAGGGGTGTAAGCAAGAATGCTTACTGGGATTTCGGTTGCTATTATGGGGGGAGACGCCCGGCAACTTGAAGTAATTCAGAAATTTACTGAGTTAGACGCTACCGTTATATTACTCGGATTTGACAATCTCGGCAGGCAATTTCACGGTGTTACGAATGTGAAGTTAGATCCGGAGTTGTTTGGGCATGTGGATGCACTTATATTGCCAGTTGTAGGTACGGATGAGACAGGACAAGTGGAATCTATTTTCTCAAGTGAAGAGATGATTTTGACAGATGAGCATATAGCTTCATTGCCGAAACATGCCAAGGTATATACAGGTATGGCGAAGAGCTATTTGAAGAAGCTCGTTTCAACACATGACATTGGGCTTGTAGAGTTATTAGATCGTGATGACATAGCCATTTATAACTCGATTCCAACTGCAGAGGGTGCGCTTATGATGGCCATCCAGAACACCGATATTACAATTCATGGATCCGTTTGTATGGTTTTGGGTTTTGGTCGAACAGGGTTCACAATGGCCAAAACTTTGCAAKGATTAGGGGCAACCGTCAAGGTTGGCGTCAGGAAACCGGAGCATTATGCAAGGGCGTGGGAGATGGGTTTTCAGCC
Source organism: Paenibacillus sp. 2RAB27 (assembly GCF_052115445.1). NCBI lineage: Bacteria > Bacillati > Bacillota > Bacilli > Caryophanales > Paenibacillaceae > Paenibacillus > Paenibacillus sp. 2RAB27. Next base: position 37,318 of record NZ_JBFRGR010000044.1, on the reverse strand, counting down.
TTTTTATACGAAGGATCTGTACCCGGAAGTGGGGAATATTGACTTGCTTTTTAACACAATTCCGACTATGATAGTCACAGCGCAAGTTATTACCAATATCCCACATCGCGCGCTTATTATCGATTTAGCTTCAAAACCCGGTGGAACGGATTTTCGATTTGCCGAGAAGAGAGGCATTAAAGCGATGCTAGCGCCCGGTTTACCTGGAATCGTCGCCCCCAAAACAGCTGGCCGTATTATGGCTAACACCTTAAGTCAGCTGATCGAGGAAGACTTCAAAGACAGGAGCGATGTGGAATGAATTGGCAAGGGAAAACAGTCGGTTATGCATTAACCGGTTCTCACTGTACACTTGAAGAGGTCATGCCTCAAATTAAGAGATTTGTAGATGCGGGTGCTCGTGTCATTCCGATTGTATCGAATACAATTATGACGACAGACACACGTTTTGGTAAGTCTGCTGACTGGCAGCAAATGCTGAAAGATATTACGGGGAATGAAATTATTTCTACCATTGTTGATGCAGAACCGCTAGGTCCATCCAAGTTATTGGATGTGATGGTGATTGCTCCTTGTACGGGTAATACAACTAGTAAACTAGCAAATGCGATGACAGAAAGTCCCGTTCTTATGGCAGCTAAAGCACAAATGAGAAACTTGAGACCGCTCGTATTAGCGATTTCAACGAATGATGGATTGGGTTTAAATGCAATGAATATTGCGAAACTTTTGATTACCAAGAATATTTACTTTGTGCCTTACGGTCAAGATGCACCAGGAGCTAAACCAAATTCGTTGGTGGCCCGGATGGACTTGATTATGGAAGCTTGTGAAGCTGCGCTGGAAGGTAAACAATTGCAGCCCATGATTATTGAGAGATTTCAATACTAACAGATAGATGTCAACTTGAGGGGGAGAAACCAGCATATGTCCAACCAGAAGCTTTTCAACGTTGCAGTTGTAGGCGCTACAGGCGCTGTCGGCGAGCAAATCATCCGTCTACTAGAAGCACGGAATTTCCCCATCAAGGAATTGAAATTACTCTCTTCTGCTCGTTCTGCAGGTGTAAAGATTGCCTTTAAAGGCCAAGAAGTAGTTGTGCAAGAAGCAATTCCGGATAGCTTTCAAGGTGTTGATCTTGCGCTCTTTAGTGCAGGTGGCGATGTTACGAAAGCATTGGCTCCGCATGCAGTAGAAGCGGGCGCGATTTGTATTGACAATACAAGTGCATACCGAATGGACCCAGACACACCACTTGTTGTTCCTGAAGTGAATGTTGAGAAAATCAATGAACATAAAGGGATTATTGCGAACCCGAATTGTTCTACGATCCAAATGGTTGCAGCGCTTAAGCCTCTATATGACCGTTATGGGATTTCACGTATTATCGTTTCCACGTACCAAGCTGTTTCTGGTGCTGGAGCTAAAGCCATTAATGAATTGCTTAGACAGTCCAAAGAAGTACTAGCAGGTAATGAGGCAAAACCAGATATTTTACCAGTTGGCTCCTTGCCAGTAAAGCATCAGATTGCTTTCAATGCTATTCCGCAAATTGACAAATTTCTAGATAATGGATTTACAAATGAAGAAATGAAAATGATTCTTGAAACGAAAAAAATTATGGGCGATGAGTCCATTGAGGTCACAGCTACATGCGTGCGCATTCCAGTAGTTTACGGGCATTCTGAATCCGTCTATGTAGAATTGAAAGAAGATTTCGACATGGAAGACGTGAGAACACTACTCGCAAATGCTCCTGGAATTGTACTCGTTGATAATCCGGCAGAACAACAATATCCACTTGCTACTGATGCTGCAGGTAAGCTTGAAACTTTCGTAGGGCGTGTGCGCCGTGATTTAAGCAACCCTAAAGCGCTTAACATGTGGATTGTTTCAGATAATTTGTTAAAAGGTGCTGCTTGGAATGCCGTGCAAATTGCTGAATATATTGCTATAGAGCAACAATAATCAGCAAACTGCTTATTTGAGCAGTGAAAATGGGGGGAACTCATGCGAATTCTTGTCCAGAAATTCGGAGGTACTTCACTTTCCACCGCACAAGCTAGAGAACACGTTATTGGACATATTCAAGACGCACTAATTCAACATTATAAACTAGTTGTTGTTGTTTCTGCGATGGGAAGAAAAGGGGAACCCTATGCGACTGACACGCTCTTAGACCTCGTTCGGAAGAATGGGGAGGGGCTGCCCGCACGGGAACTCGATATGTTAATGGGATGCGGAGAATTAATATCTGCCGTACTTTTGTGTAGTTTATTGAACAAAACAGGAATTCGATCTACAGTTTTGACGGGTGGGCAAGCTGGTCTGATCACGAATGAGAATCATGGTAATGCTCAGATCATTGCGATGAAGCCTAATCGGATTCTTGAATTGTTAGAGCAAGATCAGGTTGTCATTGTCACTGGGTTTCAAGGGAAAACAAGCAATGATGAGATGACTACATTAGGCCGCGGKGGCAGTGACACATCAGCAACAGCACTTGGTGCCGCTCTCAAAGCAGAAATTGTGGATATCTTCACAGATGTTAATGGTATTTTGACAGCGGATCCAAGAATCGTTGAAGATGCTAAACCGTTACAACGTGTGAGCTTTAGTGAAATTTGTAATATGGCACACAATGGTGCCAAAGTCATTCATCCACGAGCTGTAGAAGTTGCCATGCAAGCGAATATTCCTATTCGTGTGAGATCAACTTTCACCAAGGAAGAAGGAACGCTAGTCACCGCTTCTGACAACACCTCGACAGATATTAACCATGTTAAAGATCGCTTTGTTACGGGGATTGCTCATTTTACGAATATTACACAGATCCAGGTTGCTGCCGTTGATGGCGAATTTGATCTTCAGCTTCGTGTATTCAAAACGATGGCTCAGCATCAGATTAGTGTTGATTTTATTAATGTGAACCCTTCAGGCGTTGTATATACGGTCTTTGATCATGAAGCTGAACGTGCAGTTCAATTACTTAAAGCGCAGGGTTACGAGCCCAAGTTTACGAGTGGCTGTGCGAAAGTGTCCGTGATTGGTGGCGGAATGAATGGCGTACCAGGTATTATGGCGCATATTGTTGAAGCATTAACCGTGGAAGATATCCGAATTTTGCAATCAGCTGATTCGAATACAACCATTTGGGTGCTTGTCCAAGGTGTCGATATGATCAAGTCAGTGCGTGCACTTCATCGGAAATTTAATTTGTTTAAATAAATCAAGAAAGTCAGGAGGCGTACCAAGTGAGTTTTGGAAGAGTAGTCACGGCAATGGTTACTCCATTTGATGATCAGTTGCAGGTCAACTGGGATCAAGTAGAGCCATTAATTAATTATTTAATTGAAGAACAACATTCGGATAGCCTTGTGATTTGTGGTACGACAGGGGAGTCGCCAACGTTATCAGAAGATGAAAAGTTGCGACTTATTGAACTTTCCGTTCGTGTAGCGGCTGGGCGTTGCAAAATCATTGCAGGTACAGGAAGCAACGACACTATCCATACAATTGCTTTTTCGCGTAAAGTAGAGAAGATTGGCGTAGATGCTTTACTTCTAGTTGCTCCTTATTACAACCGTCCTTCACAGGAGGGTTTGTATCAACATTTCAAAGCAATAGCAGAGGCTGTTCATACACCTGTCGTGCTTTATAATGTGCCTGGCCGTACAGGTGTGAACCTGGATGCGGATACAACGATTCGTCTTTCCCAAATACCGAATATCGTGGCGACCAAAGATTGCTCGAATACGGATCAAATGACACGTATACTTACACATGCTGCCCCTAATTTCCTCGTATATAGTGGAGATGATAGTAATACTTTGCCTTCTTTAGCTATTGGATGTGAAGGGATTATCAGCGTAGCGAGTCATGTGATTGGAAAAGAAATGCAAACTATGATAAAGTATTATCTAGAAGGCAACATTCAGCAAGCTGCTGAGCTTCATCGTAAGCTTCATCCTGTATTCACTGGTATCTTTTGTGCACCGAGCCCTGCGCCAATTAAGCATGCTTTGGCACTTAAGGGGATTGAAACAGGCGGCGTTCGACTTCCGTTAGTTCGTGTATCCGAGCAAGAAGGACAATTCATTCAATCACTTTTTGTATGATCATGCCTAATGAATCGGTGCTTCCGGCATCGGTTTTCTTTTTTTGGGAAATCTAAACGTATTCAGTATTAACTTGTATTTGCTGTTTTTTTTCATGTATAATGGTTGCAAGTGACTAGTTCGGTTTTTTCATTTAAAATTCGTCGTCCAATCTATGAAGGAGGTATATTCTTGTCCAAAAAAAATATTGATAAACTTTTGATCTTCGCTCTTGGCGGCGTGGGCGAAATCGGAAAAAATATGTATTGCGTTCAGTATGCGAACGACATTATTGTCATTGACAGTGGTTTGAAATTTCCAGAGGAGGACATGCTCGGAATTGACATTGTCATCCCAGATATCGGGTACTTAACAGAGAATCGGGATAAAGTACGCGGCATCATCATCACTCACGGCCATGAGGATCACATTGGTGGCTTACCTTACGTGCTTAAACACCTTAATGTTCCTCTTTATGCTACGAAGTTAACGATGGGACTTATTGAAGCTAAGCTGAAGGAAGYGAACTTGCTCGGAACGACGAATCGAATTCTAATCAATTCGGAATCTGTTCTTCCCCTTGGCGTTCTTACGGCCACTTTCTTCAAGACCAATCATAGTATTCCGGATTCTGTGGGTGTCGCACTTGATACGCCAGAAGGTGTTGTTGTTCATACGGGAGATTTTAAGTTTGATCAGACTCCAGTTAATGAGCAATACGCAGATTTGCATCGTATGGCTGAGATCGGAAAGAAAGGCGTTCTTGCCTTGCTTTCAGACAGTACGAATGCAGAACGTCCTGGCTACACGGGCTCTGAGCGCGGTGTAGGGATTGAGATTGAAGAAGTGTTTCGTAAAGCGAAGCAAAGAGTTATCATTGCGACATTTGCATCGAATATTCACCGTGTCCAACAGGTGTTTGATGCAGCTGCTGCAACGAATCGCAAAGTGACAGTAATTGGTCGCAGTATGGTCAACGTGGTTTCGATTGCTAGCGAATTAGGCTACTTGCACATTCCAGATGGCATGTTGATTGAGCCAGAGGAAGTTAATAAGCTTGCAGCTGATCGTGTAGTTATCCTTTCTACGGGTAGCCAAGGCGAACCGATGTCTGCACTAACAAGAATGGCACGTTCAACCCATCGTAAAATTGATATTTTACCAGGGGATACGGTTATTATTGCGGCAACTCCGATTCCAGGAAATGAGCGTTACGTTGGCAGAACGGTTGATGAGCTTATGCGCATCGGTGCCCACGTGATTTATGGACCAGGATCAGTAACTGGTGTTCACGTTTCAGGTCACGGTAGTCAGGAAGAATTAAAGTTAATGCTTAACCTGATGAAGCCTAAATACTTTATTCCAATTCATGGCGAATATCGCATGCTGCGTCAACACGCTATCCTTGCCGAAACTGTCGGCATTCCTAAAGAAGACATTTTCATGTGCGATATTGGTGATACGGTAGAAATTCAAAATGGGGCTGCACGCAAAGGATCGAAAGTTCAAAGCGGCAACATCCTAATTGATGGACTAGGTGTAGGGGATGTAGGCAATATCGTGTTGCGTGACCGTAAATTACTGTCGCAAGATGGAATTCTTGTTGTCGTGGTTACACTTAGTAAGCAAGATGGCAAAATTTTGTCCGGCCCAGATATTATTTCACGCKGATTTGTTTATGTTCGTGAATCCGAAGGACTTCTTGAAGAAGCCAATCGAATCGTTACAAATACGTTAACAAAACTTATGAATGAAAATGTAAATGAATGGGCATCTTTAAAAACAAATGTGAAAGATGTTCTCGGACGCTTTTTATATGAACAAACCAGAAGAAGACCAATGATTCTTCCTATCATTATGGAAGTTTAGGTACTCGAACAAGTCACTTGAGCCTATGCAAATAGTAAAGCTCTCTCCAATTGGAGGGAGCTTTTTCTTGTTGCAGCACAGTGAAGTATGCATGAAAGTATACAAGTTTATTCATACTATGGGAGATCTTGAACAACTTGTCTTTGTAGCTTAATTTGAAAGGGGATTATGAAGTGGCATCAGCACCAGGCTCGAAAGAACAGGAACAAGAACCGGTAACAGAGGAAGTCAAGAAAAATGCCGTTCTCGAAAATATCCAGCAATTAGGACAAACGAACACAGTTTCTGGTGAATCCAATATTTTTTGTCTAACGATAATAGGACAGATAGAGGGACATATAGTGCTCCCACCTCAGAATAAAACGACCAAGTATGAACATCTGATTCCTCAACTTGTAGCCGCCGAGCAGAATTCCAAAATTGAAGGTGTCATGATCATATTAAACACTGTAGGGGGCGATGTGGAGGCTGGTTTAGCTATTGCTGAAATGGTCGCGACGTTATCGAAACCAACGATTGCATTAGTCTTAGGTGGCGGACATAGTATTGGCGTTCCAATCGCCGTATCTGCTGACTATTCGATCATCGCAGAAACAGCGACCATGACAATTCATCCGATTCGAATGAATGGCTTGGTGATCGGAGTACCTCAGACCTTTGAATATTTAGATAAAATGCAAGAACGTGTTGTAAGGTTCGTAACGAAACATTCTAACGTAACGGAAGAGAAGTTTAAAGAGTTGATGTTTAAGACAGGTGAACTTACGAGAGATATCGGCACAACGGTAATTGGTATTGATGCTGTTAAATATGGATTAATCAATCAAGTAGGTGGCATCGGCGATGCCATTCGTGAACTGAACAGCCGGATCGAAGCGAAGAAAGTGGCGAACTCTGGGGGGCTTGTTCAGTGATCCATTATTCCGTGATTCCGATGGAGGTTATATTTGAAGGTTTCGATGCGTTTAGCCCACAATACTTAGAGGTTGAAGTAGATGGTTTCATGATGCAAATTGAGCCGTTAAGTGGCTATCAAGCACGTATTGTAAGGTTGTATAGCTGTAATCCACAAGATTATTTGAATGAACTTTATACGCCTGGCAGCATCATTTCCTATCAACCTCAGCTGGCAGTCAATTCAGCTCGTTAGGACTTGTTCCCGTATCATCCCTCGAGTCAAATATGGTATAATGTGGACTTGGGGGTGACAATCTTGGCGAAACGCAGGAAAAAGACGAAGGCTGTAAAAACCAGCTTATTATTCGAGCTGTATGGAATCCTCATCTTGATTTTCTCGGTCATTGCCCTTGCACATCAAGGTCATGTCGGAAATTCTTTGATTTATTTGTTTCGTTTTTTTGTGGGGACTTGGTATTCACTTATACCACTTATTTTCATTTACGTGGCCTTATACGCAATGATCAAACGAGCTTGGCCACAAATGGTTACTCCCAAGAAAGCGGGCATTTTGTTGTTCATTCTTGGCTTATTAATCAAGAATCATATTGATTTATTTGCTCAGCTGTATCCAAACAACGATTTTACATCGGGTAAAGTCATTTCTTCGACATGGTCTGCCATGCTGGAGGGATTGCACCCTACAGAAGCTGGAAGAGCAGCCTTAGAACATGGTATTGGTGGAGGAATGGTAGGCGCTTTTTTATACAGCATCCTCTATTTCCTATTCGATTACCTTGGAGCCAGATTAATCCAATATATGCTTTTTGTTATGGGTTTTATTCTAGCGACAGGTGTTTCTTATGTGGATCTAGGTAATATCGTGAAGGGTCGTTTCAGTAATGTAGGACAAAATTTTAAAGACAGAATGAAAGAATGGCTACAGGACCGAGATGGTCGTGGGCCGCAGGCTCAGGCTGCATCAGCGGGAAGTGCGCCTGCTAAGGTGAAGAAGCCGGCCTACGTACCGGTTGATGATGAATTTGATGAAGAAGTGTTTCAACCAGTTAAGCGGGCGAAGAAAACGCCTTTGTTTATGGAGCTCCTCCGACCAATTAAGGAGAACCGGAAGAAATCTGCGGCAAGAGAACGGGATGATATCGAGGATAATTTGTCAGAGGGCGAAGCTGATGTGGCCGGGGAGGAAGTTGTTTACTCGAACCCTGTACATCCAACGGCTGAACCAATACATAATACAGATGAACCTGCTGGAGCACCGATTATTCGTGATTTTCAAGAACAAGTTATTCAAGAAGCACAACAAGTTGTTAGACCTGCAACTCCTTCAGTAGCCAATAGTACAACAACAGTTCCAACTAGTGTGGATGGAGATGAGAATGAGCCAGTCACAATTGAGTTTCAAGATGCTCCTGTCATTGTGACTCGTCCATATGAAATACCTTCGCTTGATTTATTAGCAAGGCCAGCCCTAGGCAAAGGAAGCGAAATGGMGGATTACAAAGCCAATGCAAGAAAGCTTGAAGCAACATTAGAGAGCTTCGGAGTTCGAGCAAAGGTTCTCGAGGTAGTAAGAGGTCCTGCGGTAACGCGCTATGAAATCCAACCTGATGTGGGTGTGAAGGTTAGCAGAATTGTTTCTTTAACCGACGATATTGCACTAGCACTTGCAGCAAAGGATATTCGGATGGAAGCACCTATACCAGGAAAATCTGCGATAGGTATCGAGGTGCCAAACTTAGAAGTTTCCATTGTTACGATGCGAGAAGTCATGGAAACGACTGCTTTTCAGGAGTCTAGCTCACGACTATCCGTAGTTCTTGGACGAGATATTTCGGGTCAACCGATTGTTGGGAATCTGGCAAGGATGCCCCATTTACTAGTTGCTGGTGCAACCGGATCTGGTAAATCGGTTTGTATCAATGGGATTATCACTAGCATTTTGTATAAAGCAAAGCCAAATGAAGTGAAGTTCTTAATGATCGATCCGAAAATGGTTGAGTTGAATGTGTATAATGGCATTCCGCATCTATTAGCACCTGTAGTTACGGATCCGCGGCGAGCATCTCTAGCGCTCAAGAAAATCGTTGTCGAGATGGAGAAACGCTATGAGCTATTCTCCAAGAGCGGGACACGAAATATTGAAGGCTATAACGCGATGTTGACAGAGAGTGGCACTGCACCGCCGCTGCCTTACTATGTGATTATCGTGGATGAGTTAGCAGATCTCATGATGGTAGCAGCTAATGACGTCGAGGATTCCATCTGTCGTCTTGCTCAGATGGCACGGGCTGCGGGAATTCACTTAATTATTGCGACACAACGTCCCTCCGTTGACGTTATTACTGGTGTTATCAAGGCTAACATTCCATCCCGTATCGCTTTTGGTGTTTCTTCGCAAGTGGATTCACGCACGATTTTGGATATGGTAGGAGCGGAGAAATTACTAGGTCGTGGTGATATGCTGTACTTGCCAGTTGGTGCATCCAAGCCTGTACGTATCCAAGGGGCATTCCTCTCGGATGGTGAAGTTGAACAGGTTGTTGGGTTCGTACGAACACAGGAACAAGCAAATTATCGGGAGGAACTCGTACCACAGGTTGAAGAAATGCCAGAGCAGCAGAATGAATTTGAGGACGAGCTGTACGATCAAGCCGTTCAAATTGTTTTGGAAGCGAAGCAAGCATCTGTATCCTTACTTCAACGGCGAATGAGAGTCGGTTATACACGTGCTGCTAGGCTTGTCGATGCAATGGAAGCTAAAGGGGTTGTTGGCCCTTATGAAGGCAGTAAACCGCGTGAAGTACTGATCTCTCTTGAACAATATCATCATAACCGGATTAGCTCATAATCCATTTTAGACAAACACTCCCTTAGGGGAGTGTTTTATTTGTATAATCATGGACTCACTTTCTCATAATAAGCAAGAAAAGGTTGTAATTTGAAAAGTGAGGTTGAGAAGGGGAATGAATAAACGACTAATTGTCATTACATTTTGTATCGTATTTGTCTTGGTAGTTTCTTTTCAATTGAAGGGCAAATTCAATCCGCCGACGGAAGAAACATTTAGTAAGAATGAAGTACGCTATGGCGCCACTGGATCAGATGTATATGAACTTCAAGGTAGGCTGAAATTCATTGGCTTTTATAATGGCGGTATCGACGGCGACTATGGGTACAAGACATTAACAGCAGTGAAGCGATTCCAAGGTGAGTTTGGCATGACGGTAGATGGTATTGTTGGACCGAAAACCAAATTAAAGTTATGGGAAGCAACAAAGAGTTGGAAACCTTCAGCACCAGAAACAGCGAATAACAATCAGGGAGCTAACAATAATGGTACAGGTACGAATACACCTGCCAATCTAACGCCCTCCAACAATCTTGGTTATTCGGAACAGGATATTAACTTAATGGCTAATGCTGTCAATGGTGAAGCGCGTGGTGAACCATTCATTGGACAAGTTGCTGTAGCGGCAGTAATTTTAAATCGAGTGAAATCGGCAAGTTTTCCGAACACAGTTTCTGGTGTTATTTTTCAACCAGGTGCTTTCACCGCTGTTGCTGATGGTCAAATATGGCTAACACCGAATGAATCATCGAAAAAAGCCGTGAGGGATGCTTTGAATGGACTGGACCCAACTGGTGGTTGCATCTATTACTTCAACCCAGAAACGGCAACGTCCAAATGGATTTGGACAAGAAAACAAATTAAAAAAATTGGCAAACACATTTTCTGTGTGTAAATTGGACAAGGAGAAGGAACCACAATTGGTTGCTTCTCCTCTTCGTATAGGAATATAATGGATTTATCACACGGACATAGAAGKGAGACTGACCTTTGAAGCCTATTCAATTTGAGCGCAGCAGTTGGAAGCACATCCGTATACACGTTCTACCGACAGATCGTTTCAAAACATTTGCCATTTCCGTATACATAGGACGCCAATTAGATGAAGAAACGGTCACAAGTACGGCAGTAACACCTTTTATCCTTCGCAGAGGTACAGAGCTACGTCCTGAAACGAAGCAATTCCGGGAGTATTTAGATGATTTGTACGGTGCAGGGTTTGGTTTTGATATTTATAAGCGAGGCGATTACCAAATCGTTCAGTTACGAATGGACATTATCAATGATCGATTCGTGAAATCAGCGGATTCTTTGCTGAAACAAGGGCTTGATTTTGTGGGTGAAACGTTAACTCGTCCAGCATTAGAAGATCAACATTTTCGCACGAAATATGTAGATGCAGAGAAGCAAACACTTCGTAAACGAATTGAATCGGTTATTAATGATAAAATTCGTTATGCTGCCGAACGTTGTATGGAAGAAATGTGCAGCGATGAAYCGTATCGACTGCATCCTATGGGTAAAATAGAAGATATCGACGGTATGAATGCGGAGAAGCTTTACGAACAATATAAAGTATGGCTCCAAACTTCACCGATGGATATATATGTTGTTGGCAACACAACGCTAAGTGAAGTTGAAGAAATTGTGAAGCAATCGTTCGCGATTGAGCGGAATGCTGATGCTAGCTATGTCACATCTGCGCCGCGTGGCGTAACAGGTGAAGTGAAAACGATCGTAGAACGATTGGATGTAAACCAAGGGAAGCTGAATATGGGTCTTCGTACAAACCTATCATACAGCGATGATCAGTACCCGGCTGCACTTATGTATAATGGAGTTCTAGGCGGATATCCGCATTCCAAATTATTTACGAATGTTCGTGAGAAAGCAAGTCTAGCCTATTATGCTTCTTCTCGTTTTGATGGACATAAAGGCATTTTGACCATTCAGTCCGGTATTGAGATGGCTAACTATGAGAAAGCCGTGGATATCATACGTAAACAACTGAAAGCTTTGGAACAGGGAGAAATCACTGACATTGAATGGAGTCAAACAAGAGCGATGATTTCCAATCAGTTGCGTGAAATACAAGATTCAGCGTTTGAGCTGATCTCGTTTGATTTTAATGCCATTTTGTCAGGAAAAGAGCGTACGGTAGCGGGTTTAATTTCTGCAGTCGAGCAAGTGGATATACCGGCAATAGCAGAAGTTGCGAAACGAGTGCAATTGGACACGATATATTTTTTACGGGATCAGAAGGGGGAGTAAACCATGCAGAGTATGCCATATCCACATCTTGATGAAACCATTTATCATGAAAAGCTTGATAATGGGCTGCATGTGTTCGTGTTACCCAAACCAGGTTTCCAGAAAACGTATGCAACTTTTACAACCCAATATGGGTCAATTGATAATCATTTTCAAGTTCATGGTAAAGATGTCGTGCGAGTACCGGACGGTATTGCGCATTTCTTAGAGCACAAAATGTTCGAGGAACCGGAAGGAGACATTTTTGCAACGTTTGCTACGAATGGTGCATCGGCCAATGCCTTTACAAGTTTTGACCGGACTGCTTACTTATTTTCATCGACGGATCGCTATTTAGAAAATTTAACGACATTAATTAATTTCGTGCAAAACCCTTATTTTACGGATGAGAATGTTGAAAAGGAAAAAGGGATTATCGGGCAAGAGATTAAGATGTACGAGGATAATGCGGACTGGAGAAGTTATTACGGCTTAATTGAATCTTTGTATGCGAAGCATCCGATTCATATTGATATTGCCGGAACTGTTGCGTCAATTGCAGAAATCACCAAAGAGACGTTATATGAGTGCTATAACACGTTCTATCATCCGAGCAACATGAGTTTATTTGTTGTAGGAGGCGTAGATCCTCAAGAGGTTATTACGTTAGTGAAAGATAATCAAGCTGCTAAAACTTTTCCGCCACAAGGCGAGATCCAAAGGTTCTTCCCTGAAGAGCCAGTCGAAGTCAAGGAAGCTCGCAGGCTTATCTTACTTCCAGTTTCTTTGCCGAAATGTTTAATGGGCTTCAAGGAAGCCGCACCAGCGGTGACAGGCAAGCCTTTACTGGTAAGAGAATTAACGACCAAATTAATGTTGGATATCTTATTTAGCTCCAGCTCTGATATTTATCAAACACTGTATGATGATCAGTTAATTTCTGATAATTTCGGTCATGAGTATAACTGTAGTGATGGGTATGCTTTCTCCATTGTTGGAGGGGATACCAAGGATCCGGAACAGCTTATTGCAAGGATTCGTGACGAGGTTGAAAAAAGGAAAGAAGCTGGACTCGATAGTGTCACTTTCGAACGCAGTCGTAAGAAGAAGATTGGCAGTTTCTTGCGCATGATGAACTCACCTGAATCCATTGCGAATGAATATACCAAATATCGGTTCAAAGGGATCGATCTCTTCGATATCTTGCCTGTTTATGAACAGCTAACGCTTGAAGATGTGAATCGTCGCTTCCGTGAGCATTTTGATTGGAGTAAGCTCGCAGTATCCATTGTACAGAGTCGTGAACCATCGTGAGTGTTGGTAAACCATTTAGTGAACAGACCGTGCTGATTACGGGAGCTAGCAGGGGAATTGGTGCTGCAATAGCCCAACGGTTCGCCGCGGTAGGTATGCAGATTGTCATTCATTATCGGGATTCACATGAAGCAGCCAATGAAATTGCCCGTTCTTGCATGAAGCAAGGGGCAACGGTATTGACGGTATCCGCGGATATTCAATCGCATGAGCAGATTCTCAAAATGAGAGATAAGCTTGATCAAATGAACATGGTACCAGACATCATCGTTAATAATGCAGGTATTTCTCACTATGGGATGCTAGCTGATGTGACAGAAGAAGATTGGGATCGTGTTATGAATGTTAATCTTAAGGGTTCTTTCCTTTGCACTCAAGCTTTTATGTCTGCTATGGTTAAACAAAAGTATGGTCGCATCATTAACGTATCCTCAATATGGGGCATCTCTGGTGCTTCGTGTGAAGTACTATACTCAACGGCCAAGGGTGGCCTTAATGCGTTTACGAAAGCGCTAGCCAAAGAACTCGCTCCATCGGGTGTTACGGTGAATGCCGTAGCACCGGGGGCTGTTCAAACCGATATGATGGCCGGCTTCCAGGCTGACGAGATTGATGCTATTACCAACGAAATACCTGTTGGACGGCTCGCATCTCCACATGAGGTAGCATCGCTTGTTTATTTCTTAGCCTTGCCTGAATCCGGTTATATTACAGGTCAAATCATCTCACCCAACGGGGGCTGGCTTACTTAATTACAAGTATCCATGGTAGAGAAGTCCACGCATAATTCTGTTTTGAGAAGCGCATATTACGTATGTAATGACCATTTCTCATAACTCAAAGGAGGCTTCTTACTATGGCTACTGTACTTAAAGTGTTCGACAAATGGAAAGAATTTTTGGCTGAACGCGTGAGTCAGGCTGGACATGCAGGGATGAATGATGAAACCATCTCCAAGCTCGCTTTTCAAATTGGGGAGTTTTTGGCAGATAAGGTAGATCCTCAAAATGAGCAAGAACGAGTTCTCAAAGAGTTGTGGGATGCTGGGGATGAACAGGAAAAGCATACTCTTGCGCGCCTCATGGTAAAATTAGTAGACAAAGGTTAATAACCGTTTTACAATTCAATAGGGTATGATGTGAAAGCCTCCTCTTTCGGAGGCTTTTGCATGCTTTTAAGCTGGAAAGGAATTATCCAAGTATGCATAAGACGCGATTATTACTTATTTTAACCTTATTATTATCACTACTTGCTGGTTGCGGGAATCGTGGAATTCCAGTTATTAAGCAAGAACTGCTCGATCAGAAAATGTCTGTTCTAATGCTCTCAAGTAGCGGGTTATCAGCATCAGCCAAAGACGTGCTAGGTCAAACTCTAAAAAATTGGCGAGACGGAAATTCGATTGCTTATGAATGGGTCAAAGATTTAAATGCACTGGATGATAATGTGGATTCGAAACTAAAATCGAAAACATATGATTACATATACGTTGTTGGAAATGAGCTATTCCCTTCAGCTAATGAGAAGATGGCATTAGGTCTTACAACGGGTAAATGGACTTTTTTACAAAGTCAGCCGTTTACAGAAGGCAGCGCAATTACCGTGAATGAGCAGGCATCTTTACTTCAATTGGACTTGCAACAGATGGAAACCATGAAGAATAAGGCGATTCAAGATCTTCTGTTTCAAAATGCGGTTATCGAATGGGTGACGCAAAGTGAGCGTCCAATTCCATCTGCATGGGCGCCTTCCGAGGAAGCCGATCACATTGTTTTGCTAAATAATAACAACCAATGGTTTCAGCAGTTGACTTTTCAAGTACATCAACATCGTGCAGCATGGGTTATTTTTTACAGCCCAGTAAGTGAAGATCAGTTGCAGAGAGCTAAATCTTTGGGTGTATCCGTAATGGATTTTGCCGGGGCGCTAAGCGCAGATCTGAATTGGACACAAATTTTTGATAACCGGCTCGCCATGATGAAAACGCATGCTTGGCAAAAAGGAATACAAAATTACAATCCGCAAGAGCTAAAGGAACTAAAAATGAAATAATATCAGGGTAGTTTGGTTTTTGAGAAGGATTATGGCGGAATTTGTAGAAATTAATTAAATGGACATGAACAGTCTGGTTCATTTACAGATATGAGTGACAGAGATGATGATGAGGTGGAAGAATTGGACGTTAAAGAATGGTATATGGAGTACAAAATTCACAAGAACCGTCCCGGTTTATTAGGTGATATAGCTTCATTAATGGGTATGCTGGATATTAACATCGTGACGATTAATGGGGTTGAAGATCGTACGCGTGGCATGCTTCTACAAACAAATGATGAAGAAAAAATTGATTTAATGGGTAAAATGTTGAGAAAAGTAGATAATATTACTATTACTGCTTTGAGACCTCCAAAATTAGTTGATATTTTGGCTGTTCGCCACGGCAGATATATAGAGCGCGATTCCGACGATCGCAAAACATTTCGCTTTACGCGAGACGAGTTAGGCTTGTTAGTTGACTTCCTGGGTGAAATATTCAAACGTGAAGGCAATCAAGTTGTTGGACTTCGTGGCATGCCGCGTGTTGGCAAAACGGAATCAATTATTGCAGGCAGTGTTTGTGCGAATAAACGTTGGACATTTGTTTCTTCCACTTTATTGAGACAAACTGTTCGCAGTCAGCTTTCTGAGGATGAAATGGCCCCAAACAATGTCTATATCATTGACGGTATTGTTTCGACAATTCGTTCCAACGAGAAGCATTACAGTCTTTTGCAAGATATTATGGCTCTGCCTTCAACAAAGGTTATCGAGCATCCAGACATTTTTATTCGCGAATCGGAATACACCTATAATCACTTCGATTATATTATTGAGCTCCGGAATAGCCCGGATGAAGAAATTAACTACGATTCATTCACGTATACGTCCGAACCTTTTTAATGTTTCAAACGTCAATAACAGGATGAATAATTCCTTCGGGGAGGTGACCATATGTCTGACTTAGGCTACATTTTGCGCAAAACTCGACTGGAAAAAAAGATTTCACTGGATGATCTCCAGGAAGTTACTAAGATCCGCAAGCGTTATCTAGAAGCCATCGAAGAAGGAAACTACAAGGTGCTGCCAGGAAGTTTCTATGTGAGGGCTTTTATTAAAAGTTATGCGGAAGCATTAGGGCTTGATCCGAATGAAGTTCTGATTATGTATCAGTCAACGCTTCCAGCTCCAACGATTGAGAAGCCCGTTGTGGAAGCGATTCGCAAGAATAGATCAAGTGTTCGCAACACAGAAAAGATGAGCCGCTGGGCTTCGAGCCTGATGTTTATCTGTTTTATTTTGCYCATATTCGGGATCGTATACTATTATACATATAAGAATTATAAGGGAACGCCAGCGGATGAGAAGCCAACGCAAACGCAATCGCCGCGTATTACAGACTCGACGAACCCTTCGCCGAGCACGTCTGTTAATGCTACTGGGGATGGTAAAGCAACAGTGCTTTCAACGCCAAGCCCAACACCAGCTCCGACCCCAACACCGCCTGCTGTGCAGGTGAAATTTAGCGCAACTGAAAAGGGTGTAGATAATTACATCATTACAGGTACTGCAAATTTGAATATTCAATTCAAAATTACCGGTTCTTGCTGGATCGCTGTTAATGCACTTACCCCTGAGGGTGAGAAGGGGGAGTTGCTAAGACAGAAACTGTATAATTCCGGTGATACGGATACATTTGATTTAGCAAGTTCAGCTTTTTTGAATGTTGGTGCAGCTAGTGCATTGCAGCTCATGGTCAATGGCACTCTCGTACCTGTTGGCGATACGCCGAATCCGAAGCGGGTTCAACTGAATTTGCAGAAAAGCTAGCAATTTGCCAGTTCCTGCGCTTTCCCGGGTAATGAAAATAGTTTGATGGGAAATATTCGATGCCATTGGCGGTTGGATATTTCCTTTTTTATGTGTTCTTGCTATAATGCTATTGTAATTTGATGGAAGGGATGTTGGGATGTAGATGAGTTCAGAGAGTTCATTTGATATTGTATCCAAAGTGGATATGCAAGAACTGAATAATGCGATTCAACAAGCGGAGAAAGAGATGTTGACCCGTTTTGATTTTAAAGGAAGTAAAAGTAGCATTAAATTAGATAAAGATCAGCTTGTTGTCACTTCGGATGATGAGTTTAAGCTTCAGAACGTCCTTGATATTATGCATGCAAAAATGACCAAACGTGGAATCTCGATTAAAAATCTCGAATATTCCAAAGTAGAGCCAGCAGCTGGTTCTACAGTTAGACAGAAAATCAGCATGAAACAAGGTGTCGATCAAGACAACTCCAAGAAAATTAATATACTGATTCGTGATTCAAAATTGAAAGTGAAAACTCAAATTCAAGGGGATCAAATCCGTGTAACCGGGAAGAGCCGTGACGATTTACAGGCTGTTATCGCGTTGCTTCGGAAAGCAGATATTCCATTGGATTTGCAGTTTGTTAATATGAAATAATCAGGAATATATGCTTACTTGAAGGAAAACCCCCTGGATGCAGGGGGTTTTTACATTTTGACACCCCTATTGGCTTGTATTATACTGGTAGGGAGTGTTTTTTAGGACTATTGGAGGTTGTTTCTTTCATGACAGAAAAGGTTAAAGTAGTTACTCTCGGATGCGAGAAGAATTTAGTTGATTCCGAGATTATGTCAGGTTTAATTCATGGCCGGGGTTTCCAACTTGTAGACAACAAGGAAGATGCTACAGTCATTATCGTGAACACTTGCGGGTTCATTGATGCAGCTAAAGAAGAATCCGTAAATACAATTTTGGATATGGCAGAACTGAAACAAACAGCGAATCTCAAGGCGCTAATCGTTTCAGGCTGTTTAACACAACGATACAAAAAGCAGTTAATGGAAGAGATGCCTGAGATCGATGGCATTGTAGGTACGGGTGATTTTGATAAAATTAATCACATTGTGGACGAAGCGCTTAGAGGGAAGAAACCGGTTCTAGTAGGGAATCCGGTATTTAACTATGACGCTGACCTTCCTAGACTGATGACGACTCCTCGTTATACAGCCTATGTGAAAATTGCAGAAGGTTGCGATAACGCTTGTACATTCTGCTCCATTCCAATTATGCGCGGTGCTTTTAAGAGCAGAAGCATGGAATCGGTCGTTGCAGAAGTTGCTAACCTTGCGGCTCAAGGCGTTAAGGAAATTAGCTTAATTGCCCAAGATTCCACAAACTATGGAACGGATATTTATGATAGCTTCATGCTTCCTACCTTGCTGAACAAAGTAAGTGAAGTTGAAGGCATTGAGTGGGTACGTCTGCACTATGCATACCCGGGCTTCTTCAGTGATGAACTGATTGAAGTGATGGCAACGAATCCTAAAGTATGCAAGTACATTGATATGCCTTTGCAGCATAGTGAAGATTCTATTCTTAAGCGTATGCGTAGACCAGGCCGCCAAAAGGATACGCGAGAACTCGTTCGTAAAATTCGCGAAGCGATTCCAGATGTTGCTTTGCGTACGTCGCTTATTGTTGGTTTCCCAGGTGAGACTGAACAAGATTTTGAGAACTTAAAACAATTCGTGCGTGATGTTCAGTTCGATCGTCTTGGTGTGTTTGCCTACTCCAAAGAAGATGATACGCCAGCAGCAAGACTGCCGGATCAAGTGCCTGATGATGTGAAAGAATACCGGGCTAACGCAATTATGGAAATTCAACGTGAAATTTCAAATATTCGCGGCGGTCGACGTATTGGGCAAGAAATTGACGTGCTTATTGAAAGATACGATGGCAGAAGCGACGTATATATTGGGCGCTCCCAATTCGACGCACCTGAAATTGATGGTGAAGTATTCGTTTCGAATGCCAAATTGAACATTGGAGAACTTGCGAAAGTTCGTGTTACCCACTCCTATGAGTTTGACTTATCCGGGGAGGTAATTGCATGAACTTAGCTAACCGCATCACCGTAGCGAGAATTTTATTAGTACCCATCATCATGTTCTTTTTGTTGATTAAGGTAAAATTTCCTCAAATACGGATAGAGGAGTTTAGCATAACGTATAATCAAATTATTGCTGCTTTAATTTTTATTATTGCTGCGAGTACAGATAGCTTAGATGGTTACATTGCTAGGAAACGTAATCTTGTTACGAATTTGGGCAAGCTTTTGGATCCATTGGCAGACAAGCTGCTTGTTACCGCTGTACTTGTTTCATTAGTAGAAATGGATAAAGTTGATGCTTGGATCGTTATTGTCATTATTAGCAGAGAATGGGCTGTGACTGGACTTCGTCAAATTGCCCTCTTAGAGGGTACAGTCATGGCGGCCAGCAAATGGGGCAAAGCGAAGACCGCGGCTCAAATTACAGCCATCATTGCACTGCTGATTAATAATTTTCCATTTACGTTTCTAGATTTTCGCTTTGATGTTATAGCTAGTTGGGCTGCAGCAATTATTACCGTTTATTCAGGTGTGGAATATTTCGTTAAAAATAAACATGTCATAGACTTTTCTGAAAAGTCATAGTTCCATTAAACTTTACCTCTAAACGCGGTCGATCAATAACGAGCGATCACGTTAGAGGTTTTCTCATTTTAAGGAGGGTGCATAAATGAAAGCAGAAATCATTGCGGTAGGAACAGAACTGTTGCTTGGTCAAATCGTGAATACCAATGCGCAGTTTATTTCTAGAGAATGTGCAGCACTAGGGATTGATATGTACTTTCAAACGGTTGTTGGAGATAATGAGCAGCGCTTGTTGGACAGCCTTCGATTAGCTGCTTCTCGAGCTGATGTTGTGATCTGTACAGGAGGATTAGGGCCAACGCAGGATGATCTGACTAAGGATGTATTAGCTACACTGACTGGCCGTAATCTGGTGCTTCACGAGCCTTCTATGGAGGCTATTTCTGAGATGTTTGCTTCTAGAGGGATTCATATGGTGGAAAGCAATCGTCGTCAAGCGCTTATGCTAGAAGGAAGCGATCCCTTACATAACGAGACAGGTTTGGCTGTTGGAAATGCGCTCACATTCGAGGGGGCACATTTCGTGCTTTTACCGGGACCTCCGAAAGAAATGAAGCCGATGTTTACCAAATATGCGATGCCTTGGCTTCAATTACGAATGACAAATGAAGTTCCGCTGTATTCGAAAATGTTGAAGTTTGCAGGCATAGGTGAGTCCAATTTGGAGCATCAGTTGTTAGATTTGATTCAATCACAGACTGACCCGACAATTGCTCCTTACGCCAAAGAAGCTGAAGTAACAATACGATTAACAACGCGTGCCCATGCGGCAGCAGAAGGCGAGCTGAAGCTGGAAGCGACGGAAGCCGAAATTAAGAAGCGCCTTGGTGAGTATCTATATGCGGATCAGGACGTCCCTATTGAAACGGTAGTCTTGCAATTGCTGGCAGCCCGCAAGAAGACGTTAACAGTCGCTGAGAGCTGTACGGGAGGTTTGCTCAGTGATTTAATAACGACAGTACCAGGTAGCTCAGAAACTTTCTTAGGCGGGATTATCGTTTACTCAAACGCGTTAAAACATAAGCTGCTCGGTGTGCCAATGGATATTTTGGAGGGGGAAGGTGCTCCGGGTGCTGTTAGCAGCGAAACAGCGGTCATTTTAGCCGAACAGTTGCTAGTTAGGACTGGTAGTGACTTTGGCATCTCCGTGACCGGTGTGGCGGGTCCAAGCCCGTCTGAAGGGAAGCCTGTAGGGCTGGTCTATGTGGGATTAGCACAAAAGCATGCGAAGACGGAAGTGTTTACTCTCCAACTTTCAGGCAATAGGGAGTCAATTAAATTAAGAGCTGCTAAACGTGCACTCTATCAATTATGGAAACAGTTGAAAGAAAACTAGAAATCCTCTATAATCAGAGTTAGTTAACGGAAGAACCGTAGCAAAGCGATAACTTTGTTACGGTTTTTTGTTTGTTCGCAAAAAAACGAATGTATGTTCGAAAAAATGCTTGGCAAACATGCCAAAACAAGTTATCATATACCTATAATGATAGAAGGAAGTGGTCGTTTTGTCAGATCGTCGTGCCGCGCTAGATAATGCATTACGTCAAATTGAGAAACAGTTCGGAAAAGGCTCCATTATGAAACTTGGAGAATCTACTCATATGCAAGTTGAAACGATTTCTTCGGGCGCACTTGCTCTGGATATCGCACTTGGAATAGGTGGATTCCCACGCGGAAGAATTATTGAAGTTTACGGACCAGAGTCATCAGGTAAAACAACTGTAGCTTTACATGCGATTGCTGAAGTTCAAAGAGTGGGTGGACAAGCTGCCTTTATCGATGCGGAGCATGCGTTAGATCCTTCTTATGCAAGCAAGCTTGGAATTAATATAGATGAATTATTGCTTTCACAACCAGATACAGGTGAGCAAGCACTTGAAATCGCTGAAGCGCTTGTTCGTAGTGGTGCGGTAGATATTATTGTTATCGACTCCGTTGCAGCACTAGTACCGAAAGCAGAAATTGAAGGCGACATGGGGGATTCTCACGTAGGTCTTCAAGCACGTTTGATGTCACAAGCGCTTCGTAAGCTGTCTGGTGCAATCAATAAATCTAAAGTTATCGCTATCTTCATCAACCAATTGCGTGAAAAGGTTGGCGTTATGTTCGGAAATCCAGAGACTACTCCGGGTGGACGTGCATTGAAGTTCTACTCTTCCGTTCGATTGGATGTTCGTCGTATTGAAACGATCAAGCAAGGCAATGACATGGTTGGTAACCGTACGAGAATTAAGGTTGTTAAGAATAAAGTAGCACCTCCATTTAAACAAGCTGAAGTCGATATTATGTACGGTGAAGGTATCTCACGCGAAGGTAGCATTATTGATATCGGAACTGAGCTGGATATCGTGAATAAGAGCGGCGCTTGGTATTCGTATGAAGGTGAGCGTCTTGGCCAAGGACGTGAGAACGCGAAGCAATTCTTGAAAGATAACAAAGCGATCTCCGAAACGATTGAGCTAAGAATTAGAGAAAATAGTAATTTGATTAAAGTTGTTGGTCCGAACACGGATGAAGAAGAAGACGAGTTGGAAACAGCTTTTGAATAGGTTTGAAAAATAGGATGGATGAAGCACCTTAACCTTGTGTTGGGGTGTTTTTTCTTCATTTGGGGGATTGTTGAGATGAATCACGAAGAGGAAGAATTACAAGTAATAACCAAAGTGGAAAAACAAAAACAAGGAAGACATCGCTATAACATTTATCTGAATGAGGAGTACGCTTTTTCTGTTCATGAAGATATTCTGATCAAGCATCGTTTGAACAAAGGAGAATCCCTATATCAGCAAGCGATTGAAGCTATCATTTTAGATGAAGAGCGAAATATGGCCTATGTAAAAGCTCTCCATATGGTAGGGAGACGTCCGCATTCCCTATCTGAGGTGAAACGTAAATTGAAAGAGAAAGGTTTTGAAGCGCCTATTATTGATTGGGCGAGTGACAAGCTAATTGAAAATAAATACGTCAATGATGAAGAATTCGCTAAGATGTGGACGGACAACCGAGTAATTTCTCAACGCAAAGGACGTAATCTGATTCGACAAGAACTTCAACAAAAAGGGATTCATCAAGATGTGGTTAAAAGTACCATGGAGTTGATTAATCCAGAGGATGAGTATGTCGGGGCACTGAAAATAGCGAGAACGAAATGGAAGCAAACTTCGGGAAAACTAATGGATAGAAAGCGTAAAACTGCGGCATTTCTAATGCGAAGAGGTTACACGGGTGCCATAGTTACTAAGGTTTTGGGGCTCATAAGTAATGAATCAGACGAGGAAGAGATGGAGTTTATGGAGGATGGATTCGAGGATAATTAATCACGTTAATTAGTTTTGAAGAAACTTAATGACATTAACTATTTGCGATTGTGTTTTGGGTCTAAATAATCAACTCTAGGACATTCGCTTGACAAGCTTCTTCGACAAAAGATAAAATAACAGTGTATATTTTCATAATGTATTCAAAATCATACTAAATTTCATTGATTTTGAGAAGACAGCTGTAAAAACCGCCAATTTTTACACTGTTGATTATGGATTATTAGCACTATGGTGCCCTAACGCACTGTGCGCATTCATTTAAAAGCCATACTCTTACATTTTAAGGGTATGTATGACTAGTCAAACAATTGAATCGGATTAAAAAACCGAAGGTACCCCAGGCTAACACCTTGGAGAAACCAACGAGGAGGTGAACAAGATGATGACTGCCATCTGGATCGCGATCATTCTCGTTGTTGGAGCTGCATGCTTAGGGATTGGTTATTTTATCCGTAAATCTCTTGCAGAAGCGAAAATTTCCAGTGCTGAAACAGCCGCTGAGCAGATAAAAGAATCTGCCAAAAAGGAAGCAGAAGCACTGAAAAAAGAAACGGTTCTGGAAGCAAAGGACKAAGTGCACAAACTACGATCCGAAGCTGAAAAAGACATTCGTGAACGTCGGAATGAAATTCAACGACAAGAAAGACGATTGTTGCAAAAAGAGGAATCGCTGGATAAAAAATTAGAGTCTCTCGAGCGTAAAGAAGAGCTAGTAGCCAACAAAGAGAAGCGAATCGAGGATACACAAACACAAATTGATCAGCTCTATAAAAGTCAAGTTTCCGAATTGGAACGAATTTCTGGTCTTACAATGGAAGAAGCTAAGAGCATCATTCTTACTAATGTAGAGCAAGAAGTTCGTCATGAAACTGCTCAGCTAATCAAAGAGATTGAACAACAAGCCAAAGAAGAAGGCGATAAGAAAGCACGTGAGATCATCACACTTGCTATTCAGCGTTGTGCGGCAGATCACGTAGCGGAAACTACGGTATCCGTTGTCTCGTTGCCTAATGAAGAAATGAAGGGTCGCATTATCGGTCGTGAAGGTAGAAATATCCGAGCATTGGAAACTTTGACCGGTATTGACCTTATTATTGATGATACACCTGAAGCAGTAATCTTATCTGGTTTTGACCCAATCCGTCGTGAAATTGCTCGCACATCACTTGAGAAACTTGTGGCGGATGGACGTATTCATCCCGCACGTATCGAAGAGATGGTTGAGAAGTCTCGCAAAGAAGTGGACGAACGTATCCGCGAATATGGAGAACAAGCGACGTTTGAAGTTGGGGTACATGGTTTGCATCCTGACTTGATCAAAATTTTGGGGCGCCTGAAGTTCAGAACAAGTTACGGACAAAACGTGTTGAAACATTCCATGGAAGTAGCGTATCTGGCTGGTTTAATGGCCGGAGAGCTCGGGGTAGACGTAACTTTGGCGAAACGTGCCGGGCTGCTTCATGACATTGGTAAAGCGTTAGACCATGAAGTGGAAGGGTCTCACGTCGAAATCGGTGTTGAGATAGGCAAGAAATACAAAGAGCATCCTATTGTAATTAATAGTATTGCTTCACATCACGGTGATGTGGAAGCAACTTCAGTAATTGCCATGTTAGTCGGTGCTGCGGACGCATTGTCAGCGGCGAGACCAGGTGCTCGAAGAGAAACGCTAGAAACGTATATTAAACGTCTTGAGAAGCTGGAAGAGATTTCAGAATCATTTGAAGGTGTTGAGAAATCCTACGCCATTCAAGCAGGTCGTGAAGTACGTGTCATGGTGCAGCCAGAGAAAGTGGATGACACCGAAGCGTTCCGTTTAGCCCGTGATATTACGAAGAAAATCGAAGGTGAACTCGATTATCCAGGACATATTAAGGTTACGGTCATTCGTGAAACAAGAGCGGTTGAATACGCTAAATAAGAAGCAAATGCGAAAAGTGGCTATTATAGCCACTTTTCCTTATTTTCAAGGCCGAATAGAATTGGGTCATATAAAGGAGCTCGTTTTACGTTATGAAAATTGTGTTTATTGGTGACATCGTAGGTTCTGTGGGAAGAAAAGCATTGAAAAATATCATGCCAAGACTTAAGCAATTACATCCGCATGCTGTCTTCATTGCCAACGGTGAGAATGCAGCCGCGGGTAAAGGGATTACGCAAGCAATTGCCAAAGAAATATATGAAATGGGTATTCAGGCCATTACGATGGGAAACCACACCTGGGATCAGAAAGAAATCTTCGATTTTATTGATCGTGACGATAAAATGGTGCGTCCTGCGAACTTCCCGCCAGGTACGCCAGGCAAAGGTCATACAGTCATCAAAGTGAAGGACCAAGAACTTCTTATTATTAATTTGCAAGGACGAACATTCTTGCCGCCAATTGATTGTCCATTCCGTAAAGTGGATGACATATTGGAAGCTGATAAGAAAAAACATAAGTTTGTTTTTGTGGATTTCCATGCGGAAGCCACTTCGGAGAAAATTGCGATGGGTTGGCATTTGGACGGGAAGGTGTCTGCGGTCGTTGGCACGCACACACACGTTCAAACAAATGATAATCGTGTATTGCCTCAAGGTACTGCATATGTGACGGATGTGGGGATGGTAGGGCCTCGTGATGGCATCCTAGGGGTAGAACGCAACGCAGTGCTTCAGAAGTTTAAGACGCAGCTTCCCGTACGTTTCATTACAGATGAAGGCAAATGGCATTTCCATGCCGTTGTTATAGAATTAAACGATCAGACAGGTTTAGCTAAAGGGATTAACTTGATTAGATATGATGAAGATCAAGTATTTATGGATTAGTAGTAAAGATACTAGTGGTATCCGTATAAATGGGATGAGGTAGCATGTTTCGTGCATCTCGTGAATATGATGGGTATTGGAAGCTATCCATCATTTCCGAGGAGGTACTATTCATGGATGTGTTAAAAGTTTCAGCAAAATCCAATCCAAACTCCGTAGCAGGTGCATTGGCAGGCGTATTGCGTGAGCGTGGAGCCGCTGAGCTTCAAGCGATAGGTGCAGGCGCATTGAACCAAGCCATCAAAGCAGTAGCTATCGCAAGAGGGTTTGTGGCGCCTAGTGGAGTCGACTTAATATGTGTACCAGCCTTCACGGATATCGTTATTGATGGGGAGGACCGGACAGCTATTAAATTGATTGTCGAGCCTCGGTAGACGGTAAGGCAACTGTATAAGTGTTGACTTTCATGACTGACAGCCAGTTAAATCGAAATGTTATCACAGTACCTATGAAACCTCTGTATAGAGGTTTTTGTGCTGTTTGGACATAAAGTGCGATGTGTGGAGGCGGGTTATAATGAAAATTGTAGATGGACATTGTGACGCACTAACGAAGTTATATCAGAATGGTAAACTGGATTTTAACCAGGATGTATTAGAATTGGATGTAAGCTTTCCGAAGCTGCAGCAGGCAGGTGTTAAAGTACAATGTTTTGCGATCTATCTTTCGGAATCGATCCCTAACCCTAGCTTTGAGCATATTCTGCAAATGGTAGATATTTTTCATCGAAAGATTATTAGTCACCCGAAAATGAGATTTATTCGTACGGCTTCGGATTGGTTAGACGTGGAGCAAACACAGGAGATTGGTGCTATTTTGACATTAGAAGGTATGGATGCGCTTGCTGGTAATCTAACCAACTTGCGAATTCTCGAATACTTAGGCGTTCGTTGTGCAGGACTTACGTGGAACTACGCAAATTGGGCTGCGGATGGCGTCATGGAACAAAGAAAAGGCGGATTTACAAAAAAAGGGAAGCTCATGTTAAAAGAATTAGAAACTATGGGTATAATAGTCGATGTGTCCCATCTTTCTGTTGAGGGCTTCTGGGAGCTAGTGGAGGTTTACAAAAAACCGTTTATCGCGTCACATTCAAACGCTTATCATTTATGTCCTCATCCAAGAAATTTATCAGACGATCAGATTAAAGCTATCATACAATGTAAAGGTATAATGGGAATTACTTTTGTTCCTTACTTTCTGGAGAACTTGAAAACGACAGTAGAGATTTCAGCGATTCTGAAACATATCGATCATATCTGTGCATTAGGCGGGGAGTCCCAAATAGGTTTTGGTTCGGATTTTGATGGGATTGAACAATGGGTAAAAGATTTAAGACATGTTGGAGATTACGGAAATATTATAGAAGCTTTGTGTAAAAACTATACGGAGTCGCAAGTGGAGGCGTTTTTGTATGGGAACTGGCGAAATTTCATGTTGCGGAACCTTCCGCAATGAATAAGTGATAATCAATCTAATATTGATATGGATACAATCTAAAAACTCTATCTGTTAGAAACAGTGAAACCTCTTGCAATTTACTCTGTAAAGGCATAGAATTTGGATGACAAGTGAAAGAAATTTTTTATTGCAACATCTTAAATTACTAAACAATCAGCTTATCAAATTTTCTTCACGCAGCTACAATCAAAAGGAGTGGACGTACGGTGATTAGTCAGTTATCTTGGAAAATCGGAGGTCAGCAGGGTGAAGGGGTCGAAAGTACAGACCGCATTTTCTCTACTGCATTGAACCGTCTCGGTTACTATTTGTATGGGTACCGTCATTTCTCTTCACGGATTAAGGGGGGACATACAAATAACAAGATTCGCATCAGCACCAAACCGATTCGCGCAATCTCAGACGATTTGGATATTCTTGTTGCTTTCGACCAAGAAAGTATCGATTTCAACGCTCACGAACTTCGCGACAATGGTGTCATCGTTGCGGATGCTAAATTTAACCCTGTTTTACCAGAAGGGATCAAAGCTAGATTGTTCCCAGTACCGATCACTGCAATTGCAGAGGAATTAGGAACTTCCCTATTTAAGAACATGGCCGCGTCAGGCGCTTCATGGGCTCTTCTTGGCTTGCCGATTGACGTGTTTAATAAAGCTGTTGAAGAAGAATTTGGCCGTAAAGGTGCAGCTGTCGTTGAGAAGAATATTGAAGCGGTTCGCAAAGGTGCAGAATCTGTACTTGAACTAGCTGGCGGTCCTATCGCTGACTTCCAACTTGAGCCTGCAGACGGACAACAAAAATTGTTCATGATCGGAAATGATGCAATCGCTCTTGGAGCAGTTGCTGCAGGTTGCCGCTTCATGCCGGCTTATCCTATTACACCAGCTTCCGAAGTTATGGAGTATTTACAAAAAGTACTTCCTAAATTGGGTGGGACAGTTATTCAAACGGAAGATGAAATTGCAGCATGTACAATGGCTATCGGCGCTAACTACGCTGGTGCTCGTGCGCTTACAGCTTCAGCTGGTCCTGGTTTGTCCCTCATGATGGAAGCAATTGGCCTTGCAGGTATGACAGAGACTCCAGTAGTAATCGTTGATACGCAACGTGGTGGTCCAAGTACAGGACTTCCTACTAAACAAGAGCAATCTGATTTAAATGCAATGGTTTACGGAACGCACGGTGAAATTCCAAAAATCGTTCTTTCTCCAAGTACGATTGAAGAGTGCTTCTACGATACAATTGAAGCTTTCAACCTTGCTGAGAAGTATCAAGTGCCTGTTATTCTTATGACAGATCTTCAACTTTCACTAGGTAAACAATCCGCAGAAATGCTTGATTACAACCGCATCGTGATTGACCGCGGCGCACTAGTAACTGAAGCACCTGAACAAGAGCCTAACCAATTGTTCAAACGTTATGAGTTCACGGAGAAAGGTGTTTCTCCTCGTGTAATCCCTGGCGTGAAGAACGGTATTCACCATGTTACAGGCGTAGAGCATGATCAAACAGGTCGTCCTTCTGAAAGCACTGAAAATCGTCAACGTATGATGGATAAGCGTCTTGAGAAGTTGAAACATATTCAAGTGACAGATGCTATCAAATTTGATGCTCCTCACGAGAATCCTGATCTTCTTATTATCGGTATGGGTTCAACAGGTGGAACAATTGATGAAGCAAGAAGTCGTGTTGAATTGGAAGGCATCAAAACCAACCACGCAACAGTACGATTGATTCATCCGTTCCCAGCTGACCAGCTTCGTCCGCTTGTTGAAAAAGCGAAACAAGTTATCGTTGTAGAAAACAACGCTACAGGTCAATTAGCTGATCAAATTAAATTGCATGTTGGCCATGCAGATAAAATTAAAAACGTACTTAAATACAACGGTAACCCGTTCTTGCCAGCAGAAATTGAACAAAAATGTAAGGAGTTGACTTTAGCATGGCAACATTAAAAGACTTTCGTAACAATGTAAAGCCTAACTGGTGTCCTGGATGCGGAGATTTCTCCGTACAAGCAGCTATTCAGCGTGCTTCAGCTAACGTTGGTTTAGAGCCAGAAAACTTAGCAATCGTTTCAGGTATCGGATGTTCTGGACGTATTTCGGGTTACATCAATGCATACGGATTCCACGGTATTCACGGAAGATCCTTGCCTATCGCACAAGGCGTGAAAATGGCTAACCGCGATTTGACAGTTATTGCTTCTGGTGGAGACGGAGACGGCTTTGCAATTGGTATGGGGCACACTGTTCATGCTATTCGACGTAACATTGATGTTACTTACATCGTAATGGACAACCAAATCTACGGCTTGACAAAAGGTCAAGCATCACCACGTAGTGCGGAAGGTTTCAAAACGAAAAGTGTACCATCCGGTACAATTGAGTCCGCAATTTCTCCACTTGAAATTGCAATGGCTGCAGGTGCTTCGTTCGTAGCACAATCCTTCTCCAGTAACTTGAAACAGTTAACAGCTGTTATTGAAGCYGGTTTGAATCACAAAGGTTTCTCCTTGATCAACGTATTCAGCCCTTGTGTTACTTTCAACAAAGTAAACACATATGACTGGTTCAAAGAGAATATCGTTGATTTGGATGAGATTCCAGACTATGATTACACAAACCGTGTGATGGCGATGACAAAAATCATGGAAACAAACTCCATGTTGACAGGTATCATCTACCAAAACAAAGATAAAAAGAGCTATGAAGATTCCATTCCAAGCTTTGCTAAAGAAGGTCTAGCGAAACAAGATCTTAAGCTTTCCGAAGCTGACTTCAGCAAACTGCTTACTGAGTTTAAATAACAATTTTCTAAGAAGGCATACGGTGATATTCCGTATGCCTTTTTTGATGAGCGGTAATACTGACAATTATGATCTAAATGAGAGKATGAATACTACCATGCCTATGATTCCAATTGGTGTTTCAGCGAGACATATACATCTTTCACAATCTGATTTAGTTGCACTATTCGGTGAGGGATATGAGTTATCGAATTTCAAGGATCTATCGCAGCCAGGCCAATTCGCAGCACAAGAAACGGTTGCTGTAATAGGACCGAAAGGACAATTCGATAAGGTCCGAATTCTCGGTCCGATTCGACCACAAACGCAAATCGAGGTCTCACGCACAGATGCTTTCACACTGGGCATCCATCCGCCAGTGCGCGAATCAGGTAAAATTGAAGGAACACCTGGATTGCGTGTTATTGGCTCTAAAGGAGAAGTTACATTGGAGCAGGGAGTCATTGTAGCGGCGAGACATATACACTTTCATACCTCTGATGCCAACCAATGGGGAATTCAGGACAAACAACTTCTACGCGTTCATTTGCGGGGAGAAAGGCCATTAATATTTGAAGATGTGATTGCCCGAGTGTCGGACCAATTTGCGTTGGATATGCATATTGATACAGACGAAGGAAATGCAGCGGGTGTGAAGACAGGTGACAAAGCAGAATTGTTATTATGATATTGATTAATGACATTAATCATTTATGAGGTTAATATATACAAAAAKAGTATCCTTTACAAAGATGTGTAAAGGATGCTTTTTTGCGCTTTTTTTGCATGAAAATTACGTTGAGATGTAAGTTTTGCATTTTTCGAGTATTTTCGACGTAAACGTATAGAGGCACTAAGAAAATCATGGTAAAATGGTTTTTATTAGATTCAAAATACATATTATTTGCTTAGGCTTATCGAACGGATTAAATGCCTCCTGTAGATATCATTATCATTGCCTTAAGTTAGGAGACATTCTGTGGAAACGATCTCAAGTACGTATCACATCCCCTTTGTCATTTTTTCTATTCTCATTGCTATTATTGCATCATTTGCTGCATTGGATCTTGGAATTCGAATCCATAAGGCCAAAAGTTCCGCGAAGCAAGCCTGGTTGGCAGGCGGTGCTTTTGCTATGGGAATGGGTATTTGGTCGATGCATTTCGTCGCGATGCTAGCTTTTCATTTATCTATTTCTGTCACATACCAATTATCTACTGTGATTTATTCCATAGTTCCAGCGTTGCTAGCTTCTTGGTTAGCCTTATATATTATAAGTAGACCTGTAATGCGCAAACCACATGTGTTTATTGGAGCTACTTTTATTGCTACAGGAGTCGTATCCATGCACTACATTGGCATGGAAGCCATGGTGATGGGGGCAACGATTGAATATAATCCCTATCTATGGGCTCTTTCTGCAATCATTGCATACGTTGTCTCTTTAGTTGCACTCCTATTGCTATTCTCTGTAAAACAGAATGCCAGCTCACCTCGTATTCTGTTAAGGAAGCTAGTTAGTTCGTTGGTCATGGGCATTGCAATAAGTGGTATGCACTATACAGGGATGGCAGCAGCAACATTCAAGCATGATCATTCACATATCGCTTCAGATCTTACATTGGATACGAAATTGCTAGCCTATTTAATAGGTTTTGGCATTTTATTCATACTAGGACTAGCGTTCATCAGTACATTCATCGATAGACGTTTTGAAACACAGATGATAATGTCGGAGAAAAGATTCCGTTCCGTTGTAGAATCAGCCCATGATGCGATTATCTTGGCTGATCATAATCGGACAATTATCTCTTGGAATAAGGGTGCAAAGCTTATTTTTGGCTATGAAGAACATGAGCTTATTGGAGAAAAATTACATCGTATTTTCCCT
The DNA here is from genome assembly GCF_052115445.1 of Paenibacillus sp. 2RAB27. Taxonomy (NCBI): domain Bacteria; kingdom Bacillati; phylum Bacillota; class Bacilli; order Caryophanales; family Paenibacillaceae; genus Paenibacillus; species Paenibacillus sp. 2RAB27. Next base: position 5,212 of record NZ_JBFRGR010000044.1, on the reverse strand, counting down.
GAACGGTTCTTTGCATCGCATAAAGAGCGATTGGAGAGTTTCCTTGCCACTGTCACTGGTGAAATGGATGAGCTCGGATTGACTTATGAATTAATAGGGTTACGTAAAGATCAAACTGAGCTTCCAATTGAACTTTCACTTGCAGTCTGGAAAGAAGAAGGCAACACATACTTTAGCTGCATAATTCGAGATATCTCGGAAAGAAAAAGGACAGAAGAAAAAATTAATCAGATGGTGTATCGTGATCCTTTAACGGGTCTGCCGAATCGGCTTTTATTAAATGATCGTMTGAATCTAGCTTTAGACCAAGCGTATGAAAACCAACAAAGTATGGGGATCATGTTTATTGATTTKGATCGGTTTAAATTTATTAATGATACGCTTGGCCATGCTATGGGAGATAAATTATTGATTGAGGTCGCGAAGCGGTTCGAAGCTTGCATCGGTAAAGGAGATACGGTTTCTCGGCAAGGCGGCGATGAATTTATTATTCTTTGGGCACATACTACTGCTGATGAGATGATAAAAAATGCGAATAAAATTGTTCATATCTTCTCGCATTCTTTTACTATCCTTGAACACGAATTATTCGTTACGCCTTCCATTGGTATTAGTCTCTATCCATCTGATGGAGGGGATATCGATACGTTGATTAAAAATGCAGATACCGCGATGTACCGTGTGAAAGAACAAGGTAAAAATAACTTTCAGTTTTATACACCAGAGATGAATGAAGCGGTCACCAAGAAAATGCAAATGGAAATTGGACTGCGCAAAGCATTGGAGCGAAATGAATTTAAAGTTTTTTATCAACCGCAGATTGATGTGAATACGGGGAAGATTACTGGAGCAGAGGCATTGATTCGTTGGCAGCATCCTGATTGGGGGCCGATATCACCAGCGGATTTCATTCCACTCGCAGAAGAAACCGGATTAATTATTCCAATTGGTGAATGGGTGCTAAATGAGGCTTGTCGCCAAAATAAAGAATGGCAGAACCAAGGCTATGCACCGTTTCGTATCGCTGTGAATATATCTTCCAGGCAATTTAAGCAAAGTAATTTAATCGAAATGGTAAGTAAAGCTTTGGATGAGTCTGGATTAGATCACCAGTATCTAGAACTGGAGTTAACAGAAAGTATTATTCAAGATACCAAGTACGCCATTGAGACTATGCATAAACTAAAAACGATGGGGATCTTTTTGTCGATCGACGATTTTGGAACGGGATATTCATCTTTGAATTATTTAAAGTTGTTCCCTATTGATAGTTTAAAGATTGACCAATCGTTTACTCGAAATATGTTTGAGGATGCGAAAGATGCTGCTCTCGTACATACAATCATTTCAATGGCACATAATTTGGATCTGAAGGTCATAGCAGAAGGAGTAGAAACGAGAGAGCAGCTTCAATTCCTACTACTCAAAGAATGTAATGAAGCGCAAGGGTATTTATTTAGCCGCCCATTACCTGCGCGGGAAATGACGGGTATCATTAAGCAACAATATACATTTGGGTAAAAGTGTTTTCAGAGCCTTCTCTTTGGAGAAGGTTTTTCTCATTAATTTGAAACGGAAGCCAATATGGATATACAGGTATCTTTTGTGCTATAATTTGATATTAGGTTAATACAAGTTAGAGCTATACTTATAGATAAAGGGAAGTGAATTCATCATGTCAAAGGAGAACCCAAATACATCGGACTTAAAATCCGACAAGGTTAAGGATTACTCCAAATACTTTGACTTCTCGGATGCGAAAGTGTTAAGCCAAGAAGAGGGCAAAACGACTTATCGAATTAAAGGTAGAAACATCCAAATTAATTCTGCACCTAATTACAAAGATGAGAAGCAACGTGGTAAAGAGGACATTCAAGTTCATTACGATTTTGCGATTCCAGAAGATATGCAGGAGTTTGGTAAGGACAAATATTATTTAATCACGACTTATGGATGTCAGATGAATGAGCATGATACCGAAGTCATGAGAGGTCTTTTCGAGCAAATGGGTTATACGCCTACGGAAGACAAGCAGATCGCAGATGTGATCCTACTCAATACGTGTGCGATTCGTGAGAATGCGGAAGACAAGGTGTTCGGTGAACTGGGTCATTTGAAGACGCTGAAAGCACAGAAGCCAGGGCTTATTCTTGGTGTTTGCGGTTGTATGTCGCAAGAAGAGTCCGTGGTTAATCGCATTATGCAGAAACATGCATTTGTCGATATGATTTTCGGCACTCATAATATTCATCGCTTGCCAAGCCTATTGAAAGATGCCTTTTTCAACAAAGAAATGGTTGTGGAGGTATGGTCAAAGGAAGGCGATATCGTAGAAAATCTCCCCAAAAAACGGGAGGGTATCCGTGCTTGGGTTAATATTATGTACGGCTGCGATAAGTTCTGTACCTATTGTATTGTGCCATATACACGTGGTAAGGAACGAAGCCGTAGACCGCAGGACGTCCTGGCAGAAGTCAGAGATCTGGCTCGTCAAGGCTTTCAGGAAATTACGCTACTTGGACAGAATGTCAATGCCTATGGCAAAGACTTTGAAGATATAACGTACACGTTCGCTGATCTGATGGACGATATTCGTAAGATTGATGTTCCACGCATTCGTTTTACAACCTCACATCCGCGAGATTTCGATGATCGTTTGATTGAGGTATTAGGGAAACGTGGCAATCTCGTTGAGCACATCCATTTACCTGTGCAAGCTGGTAACACAGATGTCTTAAAACGGATGAGTCGGAAGTACTCGAGAGATCATTATTTGCAGCTTGCAAGTAAAATCAAGGCAACGATGCCTGATGTCGTATTAACGACAGATATTATCGTTGGTTTTCCCGGCGAGACGGATGAGCAATTCGAGGATACGATGACGCTGTACGAGGAAGTAGGCTTTGACTTTGCATTTACGTTTATCTATTCACCGCGTGTAGGTACGCCTGCAGCTGAGATGGAAGATAATGTTCCGATGGAAGTGAAGAAACAGCGTTTATATAGGCTGAATGAGCTAGTGAATAAGCTGAGTAAAGACAGCAATGAACGTTTGCTAGATCAAACTGTCGAAGTCTTAGTGGAAGGCGAGAGCAAGAACAATACCGATGTGCTTGCAGGCCGTACCCGGACGAATAAGCTAATTCACTTCACAGGAAATCCATCCTTGATAGGACAAATGGTTCATGTCAAAGTTACACATGCACAAACTTGGATTTTGAAGGGTGAGATTGTACATAAGCCTCTTCAGATGTCTGTATAAAATTACGAACAGGATAAATAGGAGCGTGTTAAGAAATGTCCCAATGTGATCATGCACATGATGATAACCAACCTCATGCATTTCAAGTAGAGGAATTTACGAATACAGAAATGATCGTCCGCGAAGATATTCTGGCGAAAGCGAAGGAACTAGCTGCGTTGCTTACTACTTCCAATGAAGTTCAGTTCTATCAAAAAGCGGAAAAGCAAATTGCAACGAATCCTGATATTCAAGGATTGATTAGCGCAATTAAGAAGAAGCAAAAAGAGATTGTTGCTTTTGAAACGTTCCAAAATAAGAAAATGGTGGAAAAAATCGAGAATGAAATCGAAGTTCTGCAAGATGAATTAGATGGCATTCCCATCGTTAATGAGTTCAAGCAAACCCAAGAAGATATCAACTATTTGCTGCAATTGGTTATGTCCGTAGTTAGAGACACGATTTCAGATAAAATTAATGTTGAAGCAGGCGCGGCAGAAGCACCAACTTCGTGCGATTAATTTTGACATGTAAATAAGAAGGAAATCGCCCTCAACGAGCAGTTTAATAGCCCCAGTTGAGCGGCGATTTACTATTTCTTATGAATGACCACTAGGCTTACGTGAAGGAGAGTTGTCATGCTGACAGTTCGAAATTTGAGTAAAGTATTCCCTCCGGACAATCAGGTCCTATCGCAAATTAGCTTTCAAGTAGATGCAGGAGAGTTTATCGCGGTAATCGGCAGCAGTGGTAGTGGGAAAACAACGCTGCTTCGTTGTATTAGTCATCAAGAGAAATGGACAAGCGGTCAGCTCATATATAACTCGATTGATATAACGAAGCCAGGTCCCTGGGACCGGTTCAAATTGGGTAAGGATTTCGCTTACCTGGAGGAGAAGCCTTTTCTAAATCGGAATAAAAGCGCTGTCAAAAATGTGTTGATGGGCAGGGTGTATCAAGCCCCTCTTCGGATGGTTACAGGATTGTCGTCGAGAAATGAGAAAATCGATAGCATGGACTTTTTAGAAAAGGTCGGCCTTTTGGATAAAGGTGAAAAGAAGGTTGGTCAGCTTAGCGGGGGTGAACAACAACGTGTCGCCATTGCGAAAGCGTTGATTCTTGGTCCCAAAGTGCTAGTAGCAGATGAACCCGTATCCGGTCTTGATCCTAAATCAACGGAATACATCCTTCAGGATTTGAAATCGTTATGCAAAGAACGGAACATGAGCGTTATTGCGACGCTTCATAAGGTTGAACTTGCCGAGCGTTTTGCAACACGCATCTGGGGGGTATCGGAAGGTCGGATTGTTTTGGACATTCCAGCTAGACCCCTCACGTTGAATGAAAAAATGCTTGTGTTTGGTCAAATATGATTAGGGTCTTATTCGTTTGTTTGGGCAATATTTGCCGATCACCAATGGCGGAAGCGGTGTTTCGTCATCAAGTGAAGGAAGCTGGTCTTGAAGATGTCATTTCAATTGATTCAGCGGGTACTGGGGATTGGCATATCGGGCATCCTCCCCATCAAGGAACTCGGGATATTCTTGACCGATATCAGATTGGTTACGATGGCTTAAAAGCCAGACAAGTTCGTCCTGATGATTTCTATCAATTTACTTATATAATCGCTATGGATGACAGTAATGTCGTGAACCTAGCTGCATTTGCTCCGGAATTTGTGGGGAATGAACAACGCGCATCGATACATAAATTGTTAGACTTCTCTAGTAATCAAGCAATTACTGAAGTGCCCGATCCCTACTACACGGGAAAATTCCAAGAAGTATATGAGATGGTTGAGGAAAGTTGTAGTCGCTTGCTTGCCTATATCGTGGATCAACATGAGCTGACGAAGTAAGGGGAATACAAAACATCAAAAAGCAAGCTAGATAAGAGTGAGCCTCTTGTCTAGCTTGCTTTTTGCGTTTGTTCAGTATTGTTGAAAAATAATAGAACATTTCGTTCCGTGAT
>NZ_JBFRGR010000043.1:0-41359 GCF_052115445.1 Paenibacillus sp. 2RAB27 | reverse complement strand
TTACCCCGAAGGATAAACCCGCTCGACTTGCATGTATTAGGCACGCCGCCAGCGTTCGTCCTGAGCCAGGATCAAACTCTCCATAATAGAAAAGCTGAAATGCTCATTTTGATGCTAGCGAGATTTTGCAATCTCTTTTATAGTCGATTACTCGACTGTGCTTACTCACTCGTTGTTCAGTTTTCAAAGATCAATCACTCTTGTCCAACCTGCTCTCTCTCGAAAGCCGGAAGACCAATATACCATAGTTACTTTTCTTTTGCAACTTGTTTTTCTCAAGTTACTTTTGTATTTCCGCATGTCTCAGCGGCAACTTTTATAAGATAACACAGATGCCGCAGTCGAGTCAACCCAATAGTAGATGTATTATATTTACAGTTACAACAAAGCCCATTTCACACCAATTAGTAGTATAACACCCGGGATCCCTAATATAGTAGCCGTCCCTAATGTAGCCGTATTAATAGGCAGCTCTATATGTGTATATCCGCTCAATAGATTCAGTACGTATAACAGAAAAGCTGCGACTACTACATTTAGACCTAATGACGCTACTAGTCTACCGCCACCTCGGCTGCGAAACACAATCATCACTAACATAAGCGAGGAGAGTATCAACACCCCCCAAATGGCATATTTAAGAATCATGCTTTACACCTCCATTAAATGATCGCTGTCAATCAGGCTTACCCCTAATCGCTTCGCTTGTTTGATGAGCATTTCGAATCTCTTCTCTGCCGCTTCCATTGCGTAAATTGTATAGTCGATCTGATCCTTGTCCAAAGCGAATTCAAAGTGAGCTTGCGCCGCCACCCACGTCAGATGCGCAGCACGTATCTCTTGAATCAACATGATCTTGTCCCGTTTCAGTTCTTCCTTAACAGTCTTTGCTCGCGGACTCTTAAATCCACGCATGCCTAATAGAGCCGGTTTCATAGGCAAACCTCCATTCCTCCCACAATTGGGTTGATCTATACATATGGGGATCATGGCATTTTCAGAACCATTACGACACTTTATGGGTAGAAAAAAAGAGAGCTTCTCAGCTCTCCTTAACATGTATGCTTTTATAATTCCCTGCGGCCTTCCATCGCTTTGGATAAGGTTACCTCATCCGCATACTCCAAATCGCCGCCTACCGGTAAGCCATGGGCAATACGGGTAACACGCAGCCCAAACGGTTTAATCAATCTAGATAAGTACATGGCTGTGGCTTCACCCTCAATGTTCGGATTGGTGGCAAGAATCAATTCCTGCACCGTTTCGTCACCCAAACGCTTGAGTAATTCCGCGATATGAATTTGATCGGGTCCAATTCCCTCCATAGGGGATATGGCACCATGCAGCACATGATAATAGCCTTCAAATTCTTTGGTACGCTCCAGCGCAACCAAGTCCTTCGGTTCCTGCACAACGCAGATGACGGAATTATCACGGCTTTTATCCTGACAAATACGACAAGGATCCACATCGGTAATATTGCAGCACACAGAGCAATAATGCAGGTTCCGTTTTACATTAACAAGCGATTTAGCAAAATCAATCACGTCTTCCTCTTTCATTCGAAGAACGTGAAAGGCTAAGCGTCCCGCTGTCTTGGGACCTACTCCCGGCAAGCGGGAGAAGGCATCGATTAACTTCGCTATCGGTTCGGGGTAATACAAAGGAAGTACTCCTTCATGGTACAGAGTCGTTGATTCTTGGTTGTCTTAGAACAATCCAGGGATGTTCATTCCGCCTGTGAATTTGCCCATATCTTTGTTAGCGATCTCTTCGGCTTTGGACATTGCGTCGTTAACTGCAGTCAACACAAGATCTTGCAGCATTTCAACATCGTCTGGATCCACCGCTTCCGGTTTGATCGTGATGCTTTGTACTTTCTTGTGCCCGTTGATTATACACGTTACTACACCGCCGCCAGCTGTTCCTTCAATCATTTTGGTGCCTAGTTCTTCTTGTGCCTTCATCATTTGCTCTTGCATTTTCTTCACTTGCTTCATCATTTGGTTCATGTTATTCATTATAGATCGCTCCCTTATCGTTAGTCTTCTTTAATCGTTACTAGATCTTCACCAAACAATTGGATGGCTTCGGATATCCATTCTTCTTTGACCGCGTTTCCGCGACCATCCTCAGCCACTAATTCCATCTCTTCAGGCGGGGCGTGCGTCGCTTCATTCTTCGCATCATCCCATTCCTTACGCATTAAGGTCAGCAAACGCATTGGCTTACCAAATACAGAAGAAAGCACTTGTTCAATAATGACTTTATTCTCTGGCTTCTCCGTTGTATTACGATGCATATCATTCTTAAATGCGACTAGAACAACATCATCTAGCATAGCCACCAAATCACCATTAACAAACCAAGCATGAACGGTTATTTTCTTCTCTTTGACATCACCTAACACTTGACTCCACTTCATCAGTGCCGTCTTCGTATCTGGACTCTCAGAAGCCTTCAAGTATGGATCAAGCTTAAGACCTGACTTCTTAGAAGGTGCCGAGGCCACGGCTACTTTCGCCGCAGGCGCTTGCTTAGCACTTTCACCCGAAGCAACACTCACTCCCGATTTTACCAGTAGAGCTAGTTGATCTTCAAGTTGTTTCATTCTTTGGGTCATTTGAGCAAAAAGATCACCMTGCGGCTGACGCGCCCCTACTTCCACTGAGCCGTCCGATCCTCGGTGGCCACCGCTTATTTTCATAATAGCGATTTCTAATAAGGTTTGCGGTTGCACCGAATATTTCATCTCACTCTGATAATGGTTCAGCGTTTCAATCATACTCATCATCTCACTTGGCGTGAAGTGACTCGCAATCTCCTTAAGCTCTGCCATATCAAATACGCGTTCAGCGATCACAGGTGAATTCGGCACCATGCGCACCATCAGCAAATCTCGGAAATAATGAATCAAATTCTCAATACACTTGTCTGCGCTCTTCCCCTCTTGCATGAAAGTATCAATTAACTCTAGAGCAGCCCCCAGATTCTGTTCCTTGATATACGTGACAAGTCGCTTAAATTGATCGGAAGCAATACCGCCCGTAATCGACAAAATATCAGCGAGCTGTATTTCTCCTGTTGCAAACGATGCCGCTTGATCCAACAGACTTAACGCATCCCGCATCCCGCCGTCGGATAATCTTGCTATATAGTGAAGAGCTTCTTTATCAATCGAAATGCGCTCTTGATCACAAACATACTGTAGACGCCCTACCTCATCCTCCATGGAAACGCGTCGAAAATCAAAGCGCTGACACCGAGAAATAATGGTTGCGGGAATCTTATGAGGCTCCGTTGTTGCTAAAATAAACATAACATGCGCCGGCGGCTCTTCCAACGTCTTCAATAAGGCATTAAATGCTTCCGTCGTCAGCATATGCACTTCATCAATAATGTACACTTTCTGCCTGACTTCGGTCGGTGCGTATTTAACTTTATCTCGGATATCACGAATTTCTTCCACACCGCGGTTTGATGCCGCATCGATCTCGACAACGTCCATGACTGCGCCTTCCGTGATACGCTCACAGGCAGAGCATTGGTTGCATGGCTCTTCCGAGGGGCCGTTTAAACAGTTGATAGCTTTGGCTAAAATTTTGGCTGTACTTGTTTTACCCGTTCCACGGGGGCCGTTAAACAAATAAGCATGGGTTAGGCGATTTTCCCGCAACGAATTCTGCAGTGTTTGTGTGATATGCCGCTGTCCGACAACATCACGAAAAGTCTGCGACCTCCATGTACGATACAAAGCAATGTGTGCCATAGTGTTCCTCTCCAATAATCCCTGCGTGGATTGACTGTATCCATTATACTATAACGCTCCAAGGGATGAAATAGAGGATCACATATAGGGAATCGTGATGGTAAATGTCGTTCCAAAGCCTTTGGCAGCTACGCGAATCGTCCCGCCCATATCATGAATGATACGTTGGCATACAGAGAGCCCTAGCCCCGTGCCTGTATCCTTCGTTGTGAAGAAGGGATCAAAGATTTTATCAATGACGAACATCGGAATCCCTGTACCTGTGTCATGAATATCCACACATACATTTCGATCTGTCGTGTCTACACGCTCCGAAATCGTCAATATCCCACCATCGGGCATGGCTTCGATTCCATTTTTGCAAACATTCAAGAAAACTTGCTTCAATAGCTCGATATCTGCCGTCACCTCAGGGAGGTGGGTGGAAGCCTCATAGTGAAGTTGAACATTATAGAGGATCGCCTCATTCTGAATAACCGGCACGATGCCACGCAAGACTTCCGTCACACCAATACGCTCATAGGCCACATGCTTGGGCTTGCTCAACATCAGAAATTCATTCACTAGTGCATTAATCCGATCAATTTCTCCCAACATGACATCTGTAAAATTCTGTTCTTTGTCCATGCCACGGTCACCGAATGTACGACGCAGCATCTGTAAGAAGCCTTTGATTGAGGTTAGCGGGTTGCGGATTTCATGCGCTGTTCCTGCAGCAATTTGCCCGATCATCGCAAGACGATCGCTTCGCTGGACCATTTGTTCCAATGAGCGCATATTCGTAACATCTTTGAAAATAATATAAGCCCCCACAATGTTCCCCTGACTATCCTTTAAAACATTAGAATCCAGCAGCAAATCAAAGCGTTCTTGATTGTTCGTCCAGGAAACGGCGTGATTGCGGACTATCGCTCCATTCAGAATCGTTCGCTGCACGAGCTGGTGCTGACTCGGAACTGTGGCGAAAATCTCATCCAGCGACTTGTTGCGGATATGCTCCTTCTCCATGGCCAGCATTTGGCAGGCGCGATCACTAATGTCAGCAAGTCGGTAATCCATATTAATTAATAACACACCCAAGTTGATGTCTTTCAAAAAGGCATCCGAAAAGCGCTGCAGCAAGTTTAATGCTGTTCCTTCTTCTTTATTTTTTAATGATAATAAATATATACTTCTATCCTCGCATTGGAGCTTGAGCATGGAGAACTGAAAATAGATCATTTCCCCATTCTTCCCTAGTAGAAAACCATGGGGCCACTCCCCAACATCCGCTTCATCCCTAAAATGAAATTCGTATAGCTCACGCAAAGTAGCCCTCATCTTAAAAAATTGAGGGCAGGGAACACCAGTAATTTCATCTGCTGAATATCCTGAAACTTTCAAGAGCTGATCCGTGACGAGTAACAACTTCTCATCTTCATCAACCATTACCATACCGGTTTGTATGCTGTGATTGAACAGTTTCCGCAGTTCGTTCATCGATACCGAGTACATCTGAGGCGAATGAATGGGCATGTCAACAGCTCCTTCACTTTCTCTTTTCGAACATCTTCGAGTTGCATCAGTCCATGTACGTATTGTATAAAGATTCTCTGTAAAGTCATATTTTTCCTGCAAAACGCAAAAGAAAAAACGCCCTAATTGCTGGCGTTTCGGTTATGTGTTCTTACATATACGGTATGATTACACCGTGCACCTGTTATTGATAAAGTGATACAAGCGAACTCTTATCGTTGGCTCAAATCAGGCAGCCCCTCGGCACATGAAACATCTCACTTACGGCTGCTTCCTTCCAGACCTGACCGGGTTCATGAGCATCCATTGCGAAGGACCCAACTCTCAACACCACGTGTAAGAGCCAGACCTCACATCACAGTACCGCTAACAGGAATTCAACCTCGCTACAGCGGATTGCGAGTTACAGGGCACCGCTACCTCCCCGTCTAGCACAGTAAAAATAGTATATCTGATTCACTGCCAAATAGCAACCTAAGGGGAAAAAGTACCATATATAGGGATCTTTAACGTTAGTTAAAGTCTCTCTGCTTTGGGATCTTTAACGTTAGTTAAAGTCTCTCTGCTTTGGGATCTTTAGTGCTAGCTAAAGTCACTCCAACTAGCGATCCATTCTTACTTGTATCTTATACCGCGGCATATTCGTCTCTAATGCCATTTGAGCCTGCGACCGCAATTCTTCAACTTGGGCCGCCGTCAAAGCTGCTTGTGGTTTAATTTTCACATTGGCAGAAGGACCATTGATCGCAATATTGGTCTTCTCGATGCCTGACAGCTGAGCAAGCACTGCCTTCATGAGATTCGTATCATCCTCGTAATGATGATAGGTCGGATTCATCGGATCGTTCGGGTTAACACTTGTAATACCCAACATACCGTCTTGCTTATAATTCTGAACTTTATACGTAGAATTATCATTCGTTTTCTTGTTATTCCCCGTGCCACAACCTACTAAACTCGCTATAAGGATAGCAGCTCCTGTAAGCTTAACTAGACCCTTGAACATAAAAACACCTCCCGTTGGACTCTAAGCCTAAGCTTAGGATGACCAAGGGAGGTTGTCTTATGCTGATTGGCAATCAAGCAAATGATGCCAATTAGATTCCGTATTTCTTTTTGAACTTGTCGACACGGCCGCCTACATCGATAAACTTTTGTTTACCAGTGTAGAAAGGATGACAATTGGAGCAAATCTCAACACGAAGATTTGGCTTGATTGAACCCGTTTCGAACACGTTACCACAAGCGCAAGTCACTGTGGTTGCATGATAAGTAGGATGAATTCCTGCTTTCATTTGGTTCACCTCTTTCCGCCCTGAATCATTTGCTGAAACAGAGTTAATGGACGTACTATTGCATTGTAGCATATTCGCAAGTCTAGATGCAACACAATAAACGACTCCTTCGCCCTCTTTGGGCGAGTGCGTTTATCAAGAAAAATAGCCGCATTATCGAGTGAAACAAGCATCTCTATTTTTTGGAAAATCGATCGGGTAATACTTCCACCGAGATGGTTTATAACACCGTTGTGAGCGTACGATCACTCGTGTAAAACTTCGGCGTGTGGGAGTACGAACCAATGACAACCTCCGGCAATTCTTGCTCAAAAATTTCGATCATTTGCTTCATTCCTAGCAGTTCTCCCTGAGCCTTAGGGATAATGCTTAGATAGCTCTCAGGGTCAATATTCAGGTTGCGCAATTGAATCAATTTCAATCCCGTTCTGCGTACAAATTCAATCATCGCTTCGATCTCTTCTTCCCGATCGGTAACACCTGGGAATACGAGATAGTTGATCGATGTGATGACCCCTTTGTCGGTTGCATAGCGAAGGGATTTCTCGACATTCTTAAGAGTATAAGCTCTTGGCTTGTAATAAGCGTTGTAGTGATCATCCAGAGCGCTGATCGTGCTTACACGCATTAGATCTAGACCTGCATCGACAATGCCGCGGATATGGTCCGTAAGGCCCGCATTCGTATTGATATTGATATAGCCCATCTTCGTTTGCTCGCGCACTCGCTTGATGGCATCAATAATGATGACAGCCTGCGTGCTTGGTTCCCCTTCACAGCCTTGCCCGAAGGAGATAATGCTCTCCGGCGTACGCAGATGTTCCAACATGATCTCGGTAATTTCTTCGACCTTCGGCTTGAAGTTCATCCGCGTCTGCGGAGCAACAAAGCCACTCTCGTCTGGCTGTTCCGAGATGCATCCGAAGCAGCCTGCATTACAGGAGTAGGAAACAGGGACAGCCCCTTCCCAACGTTGTAGGAACGTGTTCGAAGCGGTCAAGCACTCGTAGCCCAGTGCACAGTTCGACAAATGCGCATACAAGCGATTCTCCGGATACTTGGCGACTAACCGTTTGACTTCAACCTCGAGCTCATCTGGATCACAATGAATCGGATTCCAGAAGTACGGATTGTCGGTCAAACGCGCGGCTACGTAGAAGCCGTCTTCTTTCCACACGACAGCGGTATAACCGAACAATGGCAACGCCTTCGTCTTATCGGATTTCACATACCCTGGAAGTAGCAATCGTGTGAAGCCTTGTGGAAGCAACGCTCCTACCGCGTGATAATCACCCTCTACCAGCTTCATCTCACCTGTTGCAGCATCAATGCCAACAGGGCGCGTGAAGGGTAGACTCACGAGTGTTGATCCCTCAGGTAGAGGGATCAGTTCTTCATCTAATATTTCGGTAATCATTTCTGCATTTCGACCAAGCGCGAAATAATCAGGATGATCAAATACATTTCCTTGTGAATCTGAATAAACCAAGTTCATAACGGTACTCCTCTTTGTACGTTAAAGTAAACGAACACGCAAACTTTCTTACTAAGTGTCGTTTAACTAAAGCTTAAGATGCTGAGTTTTTGACTTTGCCTTTATGTTGCTGGGTTGACGCTCCMGCCCCTGGGGAGGCCAGCGAGTCTAAAAACTCTTGATTCGTCTTCGTATCCGCAAGCTTCTTAATAAAGGCTTCGGTATATTCATGTGAATCATTCATGCCTTTGCGAAGTGCCCATACTTTCTCGAGCTCATCTTTGCCGAGCAACGCTTCCTCGCGCCGAGTCCCTGAACGACGAATATCAATAGCAGGGAAGATACGGCGCTCCGCCATCTTGCGATCGAGATGAAGTTCCAGATTACCTGTCCCTTTAAATTCTTCATAAATGACGTCATCCATACGTGAACCGGTTTCAACAAGTGCTGTAGCAAGAATAGTTAAACTGCCGCCTTCTTCAATGTTACGAGCTGCTCCGAAAAAACGCTTAGGACGGTGGAAAGCAGCGGGATCAACACCACCGGACAATGTCCGGCCTGAAGGCGGCACTACGAGGTTATACGCTCTTGCTAAGCGCGTAATACTATCGAGTAGGATAACGACATCTTTCTTATGTTCAACTAGACGCATAGCACGTTCTAAGACAAGTTCAGCAACTTTAATATGATTCTCTGGAAGCTCATCGAAAGTTGAGGCAACGACTTCACCTTTGACAGAGCGCTGCATATCGGTAACTTCCTCAGGACGCTCGTCAATCAACAGAACGAATAGCTCAATCTCGGGATAGTTGGTAGAAATACTGTTTGCGATTTCTTTGAGCAATAATGTTTTCCCCGCTTTAGGAGGTGCCACAACAAGTCCGCGCTGACCCAAACCGACAGGAGCAAGCAAGTCCATAATCCGCATCGAAATCTTGGTAGGCTCGGTCTCAAGTGTAATCCGAGTATCTGGATATAGCGGCGTTAGTGCAGGGAAATGCAAGCGTTCTGCAGCCGTTTCAGGCTTCTCACCATTCACTGCTTCGACTTGGAGAAGTCCATAGTAGCGCTCATTCTCCTTAGGCGGTCGACATTTCCCAGATACAATATCACCTGAGCGCAAATCAAATTTGCGAATTTGAGAGGCTGAAATATAGATATCCTCTGAGCTGGGAAGGTAGTTAATTGGACGCAAGAATCCAAATCCTTCCTGCAAAATTTCCAAGACACCTTGCATGAACAAGAATCCACTCTCTGCTGCTTGTGCACGTAAAATGGCAAAAATGAGTTCTCTTTTCTTCAACGTACCGTAATAAGGAATCTGATGTTTCTTAGCTAGTTTATATAATTCAGTAAGCTTGAGTACTTCAAGCTCAGCAAGCTGCATGCTCATGTTTCAACCACCAAACTATTAAATTTTCAATTGGATTCTAGCATTGCCTGATGTCTGGAACTTTATTCCTCGTTCTCACGCCAAACTTCGGCTCCTAGGGAAGATAGATTAAATACTAAGTTTTCGTATCCGCGATCAATGAACTCTACACCCGACACTTCCGTGATCCCGCCTGTCATTACACTGAGGCCAGCAATTACCAAAGCTGCTCCTGCACGCAAATCTGTCGCTCTTACTTTGGCTGAGCTCAGCTGCGAGCCTTCAATAATGGCCGAACGCCCCTCCACTCTTATCTTAGCACCCATGCGCACTAGCTCTGGAATATGCTTAAATCGATTACTATACACATGATCTGTTAATACACTAACACCCTTTGCTTGGCACAGCAGGCTAGACATTGGTGATTGCAAATCCGTTGCAAACCCAGGGTAAATTAATGCTTTCACATCTACGCTTTCGTAGATAGGCTGACCTACGATGCGAATGGATTCATCCATCTCATAAACATGAACACCCATTTCTTGCAGCTTCGCTGTCAAAGCTTCTAAATGCTTCGGAATTACATTATCTACGGTAACATCGCCGCGCGTCGCCGCTGCAGCAATCATATACGTTCCCGCTTGAATACGGTCTGGGATAATGGAATGACGGCAGCCGTGAAGCTCAGACACCCCTTCAATCCGAATTGTATCCGTACCCGCACCTTTAATTTTCGCACCCATKGAGTTCAAAAGTGTTGCTACATCTATAATTTCAGGCTCTTTCGCCGCATTTTCAATCGTAGTTAACCCTTTGGCACGTGAAGCTGCCAGCATAATATTGATCGTAGCGCCGACACTCGCCATATCTAAGTAAATCTTAGCACCACGCAGTTCCTTAGCACGAATATGAAGGGCTCCGTTTTCGTTACTTACCACAGCGCCTAGTGCTTCAAACCCTTTAATATGTAGATCAATCGGACGCGGTTCGAAATTACATCCACCTGGAAGACCAATCGTTGCCTCACCAAATCTACCCAGAAGAGCACCCATCAAATAATAGGAAGCGCGCAGCTTCTTCACTTTGCCATTCGGCATAGCCATAGGCTTCATATGAGTCGGATCAATCGTCATCCGATCCTCGTTCCAATCGATTGTTGCTCCTAAGTCAGTCAGAATTTCTGTATATATAGCCACATCGCTTAAATGTGGAAGGTTATCCAACGTTACTGGTGTTTCTGCAAGTACTGCGGCTGGAATAAGTGCAATGGCACTATTCTTTGCTCCACTAATTTGAACAGTTCCCCGTAGTGGGCGTCCACCGACCACCATTAATTTCTCCAACATACTTCTCCCCCTAAACCAGGTGCCTTCTCACTAAAGTTAAATCAACAGATCCTACTAAATCTCACAAAAAATTGGACGGAAATCCACAAAATAAGGAAGTAATAGATGAGTGCGAGGTAAAATACAACAAATAGAAGAAGGAAACGCCCGCAATGACACAGACAGACGGCAACGATTGTCGACCATCCATCTGTGTATTACTGCATTTCCTATCCTGTCTATACAATTTGGAATTAAGCTTGGTTGCTGCTTCCGAACAATTGAATTTTGGATTTTACTACTTCGATCATAGCGCTACGAGCTGGGGTTAGATATTTACGAGGATCATAAATTTTAGCATCTTTGTTCAGAGCTGCGCGGATACTTTCTGTGCATGCCACTTGGTTCTCTGTGTTCACGTTGATTTTGCCAACGCCTGCTGCAATTGATTTACGGATCATTTCGTCTGGAACGCCGGATCCACCATGCAAGACAACTGGAACTGGGATCGCTTTGGAAACTGCTTCAATAATATCAAAGTGAATGTTCGGCTCGCCAGCGTACATACCATGTGCAGTACCTACTGCGATTGCCAAACAATCCACGCCTGTTTCTTCGTAGAAACGAATCGCTTCTTCTGGTTTTGCAAGGTTAGCGTGCTCTTCATCAACGGAAATGTCATCCTCAACGCCACCGATTGTTCCAAGCTCACCCTCAACGGATACGCCCATTGCACGAGCAGCTTTAACAACTTCTTTCGTCAAACGAATGTTTTCTTCGAAAGAATAGTGGGAACCATCGAACATAACGGAGCTGAATCCTGCACGGATACATTTCATTGCTACTTCAAACGAACTACCATGGTCTAAGTGTAATGCGATCGGAAGACCGGATTTCTTAGCTGCTGCTTCTGCAATAGCTACAGTAAACTCGATGCCCATATATTTTAGTGCGCCTTCGCTAACACCATAAATGAACGGGGAGTTCAGTTCGATTGCAGCTTCCACAATCGCTTGAGCAAACTCAAGATTGTTCATGTTAAATTGACCAACCGCGTATTTCCCTGCTTTTGCCTTAGGTAAAAAATCATTCATTGAAACCAATGCCATGTTTCTCTTCCTCCTAGAACCTCTTTAGTAGATGCGCATACCGCTCTCTGTTCATACCTGAGTTATTATAGCACATAACTTTTCAAATGATAACCAAGCCTTCATTTTTCCAAAACAAAAAAAAGACCCTATGACTAGGATCCTACTGCGAAACCACTGCTGGATTCATTATTCAATTGCATATTCACAGCCAGGCGCAGCTCATCAATGTCAAATGGCTTCGTAAAATGCATGATCGCACCTAAATCCGTCGCTTCTTTGATCATATCCAGCTCACCATATGCCGTCATCATGATGACTTTGATTGAAACATCAATTTCTTTCACATGCTTCAAAATATCAAGTCCGTCCATACCGGGAATCTTCATGTCTAGTAGTATGAGATCAGGCGATACATTTCTTACGATTTCCAAGGCCAACTTGCCATTGGAGGCTTGATAGGTATCGTACCCTTCGTTACTGAACACTTCCATGAGAAGTACACGAATTCCATTTTGATCATCCACTACCAACACTTTTTTCTTCATCAGCCAAGTCCCCTCCCGAAAACGAATAACAAGTTCCAAACCTATTAGTCAAGATATTCGCTATTCATTTTCGTTTTCCTTCCGAGGAGAGCATTTATTTTGAAAAGTTTTACATAAAAATTGATTATCAGGAGAGAGATTCCTCCGTCAGCAACGTGAAATTTTAACGAGCGATCAATTGTGCAGCTTTCACGAATTCACGGAAAAGTGGCTGTGGACGGTTCGGACGGGATGTAAATTCCGGGTGGAATTGTACAGCCAAGAACCAAGGGTGACCAGGAAGCTCAACCATCTCGACCAGACGACCATCTGGTGATGTACCCGAAATACGCAGACCTGCAGATTCAACCAATTCGCGGTATTCATTATTAAATTCGTACCGGTGACGATGTCTTTCGTAAACTAGCTCATCATTGTACGTCGTTGCAGCAAGTGAACCAGGCGTCAATTTACAAGGGTATAAACCTAAACGCATCGTTCCGCCTAGATTCTCAATATCCTTCTGCTCTGGCAATAGATCAATTACTGGGTAGGCTGTTGTTGGATTAATCTCGGAGCTATTCGCGCCGTCCAATCCACAAACAGAACGTGCATATTCAATAACAGCGACCTGCATCCCCAAACAAATACCGAAGAACGGAATTTCTTTCTCACGCGCATAACGAATTGCCGCTACTTTCCCTTCAATCCCGCGATCACCAAATCCACCTGGAACAAGGATACCTTGCACACCAGAAAGCAGGGAATGCACATTATGATCGTAGATATCTTCTGCATTGACCCAACGAATATCAATCTCGGAGTCATTGTCGATACCCGCGTGTCCAAGTGCCTCAACAATACTAAGGTAAGCATCGTGAAGAGCTACGTACTTTCCAACGATGGCGATTTCGGTCTTCTTGGTTAAGGATTTCACCTTGCGAACAAGGCTTTCCCATTCTGTCATATCTGGTTGATTGGTTGAGAGCTTCAAGTGATTCACAACGTAATCATCCAGACCTTGCTCACGAAGCATCATCGGTACTTCATACAACGTTTCTGCATCTTTACATTCAATAACTGCAGCTGGATCGATATCACAGAACAAAGCGAGCTTACGCTTCATATCTTCTGTCAAAGAATGTTCCGTACGACAAACAATTACATGCGGTTGAATACCGAGGCCGCGTAGTTCTTTAACGCTATGTTGCGTTGGTTTTGTTTTGACTTCACCAGCAGCTTTGATATAAGGAATCAACGTAACGTGAATGTACATGACATTCTCGCGGCCGATATCATTTTTCATTTGACGAATCGCTTCCAGGAATGGCAAGCTCTCGATATCCCCGACAGTACCACCGATTTCAGTAATAACCACATCAGACCCAGCTTCACGACCTGCGCGAATCACACGTTCTTTAATTTCATTCGTAATATGAGGGATAACCTGTACAGTTCCGCCTAGGTACTCGCCTCTGCGCTCTTTGGTAATAACAGAGGAATACACTTTTCCTGATGTCACGTTCGAGCTTTTGGACAAGTTAATGTCGATAAAACGCTCATAATGACCTAAATCCAAATCCGTTTCTGCACCATCATCTGTTACGAAAACTTCCCCATGCTGATAAGGACTCATGGTTCCTGGGTCCACGTTAATGTAAGGATCGAACTTCTGAATCGTAACTTTCAAACCTCTGTTCTTGAGCAGTCTTCCTAAGGAAGCTGCTGTAATTCCTTTGCCAAGGGATGAAACTACGCCTCCCGTAACGAAAATGTATTTTGTCACTATGTACGCCTCCTTATATTTGTAAGCTTGTAAGCTTCCGCTTTAGATTTTCGCCAGGCTACTGGCATCGTTATAACATGAAGATAAGTGTAAAAAGGTGCTAGAAAACTGGCTTCATCAGCATAAGCTCTTGGTTGTCGCCAGGACAAAGGTGTAATAGCATTAGCTTCTGCTAAATAAGTGTTTTCATGAACAAATCACAAAAAAAAAAGCGCAAAAAAACAAAAAAAGTGACACCCGTAGTGACGGGGCACTTTTTGAACGCATGCGCGAATTGTTAAGATTCTTTTAAAGCCCATGCAATAGTTTACTCTGAACGTATAGGGACTGTCAAGACAAGTTATTTGTTGTCGTCTTCGTCGTCTTCATCCAAATCTTCTTCATCCTCATCGGAATCCAAATCATCTACGTCATCCTCAGTATCATCGCTCTCTTCGATACCCGCTTCGCCAAGATCCTCTTCGATTTCTTCATCTTCGAAGAATTCAGTATCCTCTTCCGCTTCTTCTTCCTCTTCGGTTTCGGTACCAAATGCATCATACTCGTCTTCTTCTGCGTATGTATCTTCTTCTTCCGCATAGACGTCTTCATCCAGATCATCATCTTCATCGTTGATAATTCTAGGACGCTTCGCGTTCCCAACCGCATCGTCGGACTTCTCAACTGGATACCAACGCTTCAAGCCCCATAGGTTTGTACCTACACAAGCAAAACGTCCATCGATGTTGATTTCCGTATATAGTTGGGCAATTACATTCATGACATTATCTTCAGAAAGCCCTTTTATTTTAGCAATTTCAGCCATAAGTTCACGGTAGTAAAACGGCGTATTCGCCGACTTCAGCAATTCGAACGCCAAATCCACCATGGGCATTTCGCGTGCTTGCTCTGTGGTGATTTTGAGTGTGTATTCGCTGCTCATCTAAGGCACATCCTTTTCGATCATTTCTTGACTACGTTATCTACCATAACCAATATCTTCATTAAGTAAAACCTATTTTTTCTAAAATTGCAACTACCCCACAATAAACGTCTACGCCGACCTCGTAGGTCGAGTGCGTTTATCATGAAATATAGCCTATTTATTGTCTATTGTGAAACATATAAATTCTATATTTTGAAATAAACGGCTGCCTAACATCTAAAAACAACCCATAAAAAGGAATACAGGCAAAGGTCCCCCTCCGCCTGCGACTGTACCCAAAGGAACCGCTTGCTGATGAACAGCAGTCGTTTCCACTACCTGAGAAAGAGACACTCCTGCCCGCGCCTCTCTATGTATCCTATGTTGAACCTACGCATCTGACACGGCCCTGCACCCATTTATTTCTACAAGTGCGTGTTAAAAAGTCTGGTTTTCAGCACCGAGAAGCCTAGGAAATGAGGAGCGGAGCGTAGTGGAAGCTAAGTGAGCACCGGAATTTCCGGCTGAATTCAATCTTCGATGTCGAATACGGAACTTGGACTACTTCGTGATCAAAATTGGACTTTTCGACAACCTCTATAAAGGCGATGACACGGTCAAGTTCGATGACCTGTACATAGGATAGGGGAGATAATGATTATATGCTGTAACGGGGGGATGGCACGATGGATACAGCCACCTTTCTTCATCTGCTCCATGAAGATCTAGGTCTTACTAAACAACCAGCTAGAAAGCACCTTATCCATTTCACCTCTAACACAGATTACTTTGCCTGCAAATCAGAGCTCCTACGCATGACGTCTGAACTCCCCAGACTATCCCTGGTTCTGCCTCTAGACATTATCCACGCCTTTTCCTGTACCTTGTGTCCGGATACAAAACTCAGAAGCTTTACAAGCACGACACGTATCGAAGCGGATACGAAATTGACTATAAATAAGGTTAAAGGTAGAAAGACCGTACCGAAACGAGCCACTATTCTATCCAGCTCGCGTGCACGCACCATCCCTTGGGGAGTTGATCAAATTGGTGCTCCTGAGATCTGGAGTAAATCTGTCGGTAAAAATATTCACGTCGGCGTCATTGATACGGGTATCGACTATAAGCATCCTGATTTGCAAAACTCAATCTCGCATGGCGTCAACTTATTAAATCGCAGGCTCATGCCCCATGATGATAACGGGCATGGCACACACATTGCGGGCACTATTGCGGCAACGGGCCGTAATTCCGGTATTATTGGTGTAGCTCCCCGATCTATTATTCATCCTGTTAAAGCTTTTGACCAAAATGGAAGTGCCTATGTATCTGATATCATCGCCGGTATTGATTGGTGCGTCCAAAATGACCTCGATATTATTAATATGAGTTTCGGAATGAAGACGTACAATCCTGCACTGGAGCAAGCGGTTTTGAACGCTTACTACCGAGGGAAGGTTATTGTAGCCTCCTCTGGTAATGATGGCCGGAAGAAAACCATTGATTACCCTGCTCGGTTTCCCTACGTTGTCTCCGTAGGCGCCACAACACGAACAGGGCGGATTGCTCCCTTCAGCAATCGCGGAGCACAAATCGACATCTATGCCCCCGGTGAGCGCGTGTATTCGGCTTGGATCGGCGGCAAATATAACGAGCTCAGCGGCACGTCGATGGCAACGGCGCATGTAAGCGGCGTTATCGCCTTAATGCTTTCCATGCGCGCCATGTCACCGCAGCAGATCAAAAACGCGCTGCGCCGCTGCGCGTTCCCGCTGAGCAAGCGCCCGAACGTCCGGTGGCAGCCCGGGCAATTGAACGCCCAGCGCGCGATCCGCGCGGCGGGGCAAGAGTAAGCTGGCGCGGCGCCAGCTTTTAAGCGCAGGGGTACCTCCTGCGCTTAGAAAAAGAAGAAGCTCCCCTTTTGACCAGTGGTCAAGGGGAGCTTCTTCTGGCTGAGCGGGTGTTACATCCGCTCAGGGGCGGACACGCCAACCACGCGAAGCGTGTTGGCTAAGGTCGTGCGCAGCGCACCGAGCAACGCGAGGCGCGCTTGTGTTAAGGCTGCGTCATCTGTGATGACGTAGTGGCCTCTATAGTAGCTATGGAACTGGCTTGCCAGTTCGTATACATAGCGGATCAAGCGGTGCGGCGCGTACTGCTCAGCCGCAATGGCGATCTCTTCCGGAAGCTCGCCGATCTTGCGAAGCAAGTCGAACTCGGCTTCCGAAGACAGCTGGGACAGGTCAACCTGTTCCAGGGGAAGGACTTGAACCCCTTGCTCTTCCGCCTGGCGGAAGATGCTGCAAATCCGTGCATGGGCATATTGCACATAGAACACGGGGTTTTCATTGGACTGGGAAACGGCCAAGTCCATGTCAAAATCCAAATGCGAGTCCATGCTCCGCATCGCGAAGAAATAACGAATCGGGTCTACGCCGACTTCGTCCATCAAGTCTTCCATCGTAACGGCTTTGCCGGTACGTTTGGACATTTT
Organism: Paenibacillus sp. 2RAB27; assembly: GCF_052115445.1. Taxonomy (NCBI): domain Bacteria; kingdom Bacillati; phylum Bacillota; class Bacilli; order Caryophanales; family Paenibacillaceae; genus Paenibacillus; species Paenibacillus sp. 2RAB27. The sequence continues at coordinate 23,810 of NZ_JBFRGR010000043.1, read as the reverse complement.
AACTTTTTCACCATTCTGGAATAAGCTCACCATTTGAGCGATCAGCACGACAAGACGGTCTGCTTCGAAGCCAAGAGCGGTCATAGCTGCTTTCATCCGCGGGATGTAGCCATGGTGATCAGCGCCCCAAATATTAATTAAGCGGTCGTAGCCGCGTCCGAATTTATTGCGGTGGTAAGCGATATCTGGCGTAAGGTAGGTGAAGGATCCGTCGTTTTTGATCAAAACACGGTTCTTGTCATCTCCAAGCGGTGTCGTATTCAACCACGTTGCGCCCTCTTCTTCATAGATATGACCATTATCGCGCAGCTCTTGAAGTACAGGCGGGATAAGATTGTCTTCATAGATGGACGTCTCGGAGAACCAGTGGTCAAAATGAACACCGAAGCGGCCTAAATCGCGTTTGATTTTGTCGAGCTCTTTCTCAAGTCCATACGTACGGAAATAAGCACGACGCTCTTCATCCGACAAGCTCAGTAGACGATCGCCTTCTGTAGCTGCGAGTTCCGTTGCAAATCCTTTGATATCTTCACCAAAATAGCCATCCTCTGGCATTTCCGCTTCTTGTCCAAGCGCTTGCAGATAGCGTGCTTCGATGGATTTCGCCAAATTAATGACTTGATTACCCGCATCGTTGATGTAGTATTCACGAGATACGTTGTAGCCGGCAAGATCCAGCACGTTACATAGCACGTCACCTACGGCTGCGCCACGGGCATGTCCAAGATGTAAGGAGCCCGTGGGATTCGCACTAACGAATTCCACTTGCACTTTAAGTCCTTGACCTCCGTTCGATTCTCCATAGCGGTCACCGAGCTTTGCAACATCAGCAATCACTGGGTAGAGGTAAACATTATCCATTTTAAAATTAATAAAGCCTGGACCCGCGATTGCCGCTTCGGATATATTAGCTGCGTCTTTGTTCAAGTTGGCACTGATTTGCTCCGCGATCTGTCTTGGGTTTACCTTCGCAATACGCGTCAGCTGCATCGCTACATTCGTCGCGAAATCGCCATGTGTCTTCTCTTTCGGCACTTCCAGAATGATTTCTGGCAACTGCTCCTCGGAGACGATACCCGCCGCTAGAACAGCCTCTTTAATTGCTTGCTTCACTTTCGCTTTTACTTCGTTAAGAACGTCCATTTGTCTTACTCCTCCTGAATTAACAACTTGATTCGATAGGCTCCTGCATGTGTGCCTGATGCATATAGATCATAGCTCCACCTCGTAATACCGATCCCATGGATGGCCTCCGAAGTCAGCTTGTGCGTCTCAATTTCCAGTTCCATTCGGAGCTGTGGTGTGTGATAAAAGCCCGTCCGCTTCTCTCCAGGAACGAAGGTTTGCTCCGCTTGTACATCCCCTTGGCGAATAATACGGATCTGATTATCTTCGAGCTTAATAACCGTCACGGTCCGTCCAAGCTCGTTCGGCTCTTCCTCATAGCGGATATAGGTATGATCGCCTTTCCGGTACAGATCCCCGCGCGCCTTCTGCACCGTGGTCTCACTCCCGCTTCGACTCTCGATTCGAATCCGCACCCGCTGCTTGTCCGTCATGATTCGATAATCCCCTCTTCTTCTGTTGCTACGAATGACAATTCGTGTCACAACGTAGGCATGTTAGCTAATAGTTTATATGAAAGGATAAGTAAATTCAATGCATGGAAGGGTTTGAGAGGATTGGAGACGAGTTCGTGATTGGAAAAAGATGAAAAAAAGCCTCCTGATCCGTAGAAAACGGACTTGGAGGCTCCTGTGTTATAACGTTGGAACGGGTCTACCGATCGCTGCCCATTGCTCTCTGGCTGGACCGTAGGCGCCGATAACGGGAAGGCCTGCTTGGCGCATTAGAATCGTCAGCTGACCACGATGATGAATTTCATGCTTCAAGAAGCTGTATAGGGTTGTGCTGATCGTCCATGGCATACCGAACATCGTAACTACATCTTGCAGTTTCTCGTCTGTCCATTGCGTGCGAATCGCGCCGAGTATGTTCTGCGTTGTAGTCCGATATGCTTCTGCAATGACTGCTGCCTCTGCAGGTGGCACACTTACAGCAGCCGGCGATTCGAATTCCAGACCTGTTCCGTACAGCATACCGCGCTCCGCGTGAACCAGATGCCACGCAATATAACCAAGTGGACGGTAACCTTCGGCTTGGACTTGGTTAAGGGACGCATCTGTTAATGTATCTAGCAGTTGCTGCGTTGTAGCCGATTCCATTTGGTATTCTTGGATGAAACTCTCAATTGTCGTAAACATATATAAAACCTCCTAGGGATGGCGGTACAGGCTCACTTGATCTTGATGCTCGCACTAGCACGAGCACTCGTGCTCGAAGCTCGCGCTTGGTGCGATTCATGTCCTGTCCTTATGTTTACAGTATAACTAGGTGCTACTGACAGCTGTATGGCAGTGATTAAAATTTGTTTAAAGTAGAATTGTTACTTGAAGGAACGTAAGCGAGTTTAGTTGAGTTTAGTTGAGTTGAGTTGGCGCCGAATGCATGAAGGGGAACGTCAGTGCGTTATTCTGCTCAAAAGCAGCTGAATATGGGATAAAGGGGAACGTGGATACCTTATTTTCCTTAAAAGTGATGCGAACTATGCAAATTAGCTGAATTAGCGTACTGACGTTCCTCTCGAGTCTGAAAATGACAAATACAGCTCAAATAGCGCACCGTAGTTCCGCTTCATTGGTAAGTCGGCGGTCGGCAAGTGGACGGGGATCGGGATGGGTGGAGGAGTTGGATAGAGCTGAGGGTTGGGGGATGCGTTAGTGTGTAACTATGTGGATTTGAGGTTTGGGGGTTGGGGGCGGCTTGCGTGGCCAACACGCAAAAAAGAAGCCGACAAATCGGCTCCCTTTTCTATTCAAATCTTATTTATCCGCGATTCCGCAGCTTATTTAATCAAATCTTCAACAAACTTAGGCAATACGAAAGCTGCTTTGTGCAAGCGTGGTGTGTAGTATTTCGTTGGGAATTCAGGGATTGCTGATTCTTCTACTTGAAGCGGATCGTGCTTTTTGCTGCCCATTGTGAATGTCCATAAACCGCTTGGGTACGTAGGGATATTCGCACTGTACACACGAACGATCGGGAAAATTTCTTTCACGTCGCGATTTACCGTTTGGATCAAATCCGCTTTGAACCATGGGTTATCCGTTTGAGCCACGAAGATTCCGTCTTCTTTTAACGCATCGAAGATGCCTTGGTAGAAACCTTTGGAGAACAGCTCAACAGCTGGACCTACAGGCTCTGTGGAATCGACCATGATGACATCGTAAGTGTTTTTGTGATCGTGGATGTGCATGTAACCATCGTTAACGATAACTTCAACGCGCGGGTTGTCCAATTCGCCAGCGATTGTTGGCAGGTATTTCTTGGAGTACTCGATAACTTTGCCATCGATATCAACAAGAACGGCTTTCTTCACTTTCGGGTGCTTCATGATTTCACGAATAACGCCGCCATCTCCGCCGCCTACTACGAGTACGTACTCTGGGTTCGGGTGAGTAACAAGCGCTGGGTGAGCAACCATTTCATGATAAACGAATTCATCTCTCACTGTTGTCATAACCATGCCGTCTAGTGTAAGCATTGTGCCCCACTCTTCGGTTTCAATCATGGAAAGATCTTGGAAATCTGTTTGCTCTCTGACGTAAGTCTCCGTGACTTTCGCTGTAATACCGAAGCTATCGGTTTGTTTCTCTGTATACCATAATTCCATATGTAACCCTTCTTTCGCTTCTCTATTTGGATGAATAATTCCAGACATTCGTTATCACTAACAGTGTTCCACCAGTTGGAAAAGTCATACGAGTTTGAGTTGTATTTCCCAGTCCTCTCACACGCACAAATTGTATTATAGTTCATTACCCCCAAAATGCAATATTTTCCTCAATCTTTTGGCCAATTAACAAAAAATATTTACAATTCATTGAATACGGACTGCCATGCTTTTCCATACTGGGTAATAGCGCCTTTGGGCAAGGAGAAAGGAGGCAAGCGAAGCATGTCCGATAATGAGAATACGAATGAGAAGCCACGCCAACAAACACCAGAAACACAATCGGCCAGACGGAAGGATGAGATTCCTGCTTCCATGCGGTGGATGAGGCGAATCAAGAAGACCTTTTCGTTCTTCTTTACCTGCAGCCTATTGATGCTTATCGGGGCCGCTGCCTTTCTAGTTTATTTGCGCTCCCAAACACTTCCCGTCACCAAAACGATGCAAACCTCCCAGATGTATGATGTACACGGCGAGGTCATTGATACCTTTTATTCAGGGGAAAATCGACAGGTGGTTTCATTAAATGACATCTCACCTTACTTAATACATGCAACGCTCGCCGTGGAGGATCAACATTTCTACGATCATTTCGGCGTGGACGTTAAAGCGGTAGCACGCGCAGCCATTGTGAATGTTCAGGCGATGGCCAAGGTGCAAGGAGCTGGCACGATCACGCAGCAGTTAGCTCGTAATTTATACTTAACTCATGATCGTACGTGGACCCGTAAAATCAAAGAAACCGTGTACGCCATTCAAATGGAAATGCAGCTCAGTAAAGATGATATCCTTGCTGATTATTTGAATCAAATCTATTATGGGCATTCGACCTACGGCATTGAGACTGCGTCCGAGCTTTTCTTCGGCAAGCATGCCAGTGAATTAACCCTAGCAGAGAGCGCAATGATCGCTGGGGTGCCGAAAGGACCGCGTTACTATTCCCCTTATTATGATTTGCAAAATGCGATGGATCGGCAAAAGGTCGTTCTCCAGACGATGGTGAACAGCGGCTTTATTACCCAAAGCGCCGCTGACGCTGCTAGCAAGGAAAAGCTAACGATTCTGCCGTTAACGAAAAAGAAGCCTTCCGCTGCCCCTTATTTCAGGGATTATGTACGTAACCTAGCGACGGAAAAGCTCGGCATCTCGGAAGAACAATTCGATGAAGGCGGCATTCGCATCTATACCACGCTGGATAAAAATGCACAGCAAATTGCGGAGAATGTCATCACGAAGCAGCTTGAAGGCAAGCCCGAGTTGCAAGCCGCTCTGGTCGCGGTAGATCCGCGCACGGGAGAAATTAAAGCCATGGTTGGCGGACGCGACTACGCGGAAAATCAGTTCAACCGTGTGCTGTCGAATACACGACAGCCAGGGTCATCTTTTAAACCATTCGTGTATATGGTCGCACTCATGAATGGCCTCACACCTGTCTCCATGGTCAAGAGTGAACCGACGGTATTTACCTATGATGAAGGGCGCCAGCAATATACGCCAAGAAATTTCAATGACMAGTATACCAATGGGAATATTGATATGCGGCAGGCGATTTCGAAGTCAGATAATATCTATGCGGTGCATACGATTCTCGAGGTGGGTCCACAGAAGGTCATCGACTTCGCGCGTAAACTCGGGGTTGCTTCGCCAATGAAGCCGCTGCCTTCCTTAGCGCTAGGCTCCTTCCCCGTGAGTCCGCTGGAAATGGCTTCAGCCTTTGCCTCTATTGCGAATCAGGGCGTGCATCATGAAACGACCGCGATTTTGCGAATCGAGGATGCCAATGGGCGTGTCTTATATGAAGCGACACCTAAGGAGGAGCAAGTCATACCACCTGCTGTTGCCTATGTGATGACTAATCTCATGGAAAGTGTGTTCGAAGAGGGTGGAACGGGAAACCGTGTAGCCAGTACGATTAAGCGGCCAATTGCCGGCAAAACGGGTACAACGGATACGGATGCCTGGCTCGTCGGCTTCACGCCGGAGCTTTCCACTGCAGTCTGGGTGGGCTATGACAAGAGCCGCAATATCACAACGGTGGAATCCCATCTCGCCTCACCGATCTTCGCGGATTTCACCGAACAGACTTTGGATGCGATTCCGCCGAAGCTGTTCCCGATCCCTGAAGGTGTGACGACGGTTTACATTGATCCGCTAAGCGGCAAATTGTCTAATGAGGACTGTCCGAATTCCAAAATGGAGGCTTTTCTTGCGGGTACTGAACCCACGACATATTGTACAGGCAAACCTGCTAATCCAGATGCGGCAGGCGGTCAAAAATCCGGTTCCAAAGGCGATAACGGCTCTTGGTGGAACGATCTAAAACGTTGGTGGAACGACTAACATTCCACTAAATAAAAACACAAAAAGGCAGTACTAAGCGCGTCTTAGTCCTGCCTTTTTGCTGTCCTAGTATATGAGGTAACATACACTAGGGTATAGTATACCCGCTTCGACATTGCGGAACAATGGATGACACATAATGTTCATATTCTCCATATTCGCCGCTTTAAGCTTAGGAGAGTGCGTCCTTGAGGCTTTGATCCGAGCGGTTCCACCAGTCTTCGTTGTGCGCAATCAGACAGTTTCGAAGGGCTGTTCGCTCACTGTCAGACAAGCCCTCCAGGATGAATTTACGTTTCATCGCGCCGTCCATTTTGTTCACGTGCTCCGCAAGAATCTTCCATCCGCGGCGTGCTTCGGTGTCGACTAGCATTTCGCAAGCGGACATCCCCGCATAGTAGGCGCCCTCTTCTGTACGATCAACCGCTACCCACACGATCCACGCTTTACGACCATTAGGGACATCCTCCTTGTTCGTGGAGAACTTAATGCCTTTCTCGATCTTACTCTTCGCATGAAGAGTACCTTCATCCAAATACGCTTCATCCCCATCAATAATGATGCCGGAGACGTTACTCAGATCAATGGCTCCTGCACCGAAGCCTTTGTGATTCACTTTCGAGCTTACTATATTTAAGGCCAGCTTCTTCTTATCCGCTTCCATAAGGGCACCTTCCACTCTACATTAGGTTAAAATGACGACATGCTTTCATTGTAGCGAAAGTCTCCCAGTAGAACAAGTGGCGGCGGGCTCCCATGGACATTTATCATATTTCTTTCACCTCGCAGAAATATTCCCTAGGTTGTCTACATATACATGCTGTAGATGCTTGTTTAGGCGGGGTGAATCTCATGGATATGAATGCTCTATTCAATAGCCGCAAGGTACAATGGTTTGCTGTCATGCTCCTTGCAGCCGGCGCAGTGTTAATAACGAACACCTTGCTCCCCTCCACACCAAGAGGGACTGTTCCTGTCGTCTCTAAAGATGTTCCCCATGTTCAGACACCGGACATGCAGCCTGCAGATAATGGCAAACCGTTAGAAACCTCAACACCACTTAGTTATCGTATTGCCGAATATCACATGAATGTTGCCTACACACCAGAAACGAGGCAGCTCCAAGGCCAACAAACACTCACGTGGGAAAATCCAGGCTCAGTTCCTGTACAAGAAATGTATTTTCACCTCTATCCGAATGCGTTCGCTTCGAAGAAAACGACATTCATGCGCGAGTCTGGCGGGAAACTGCGTGAAGATGAAGCGAAAGACGAGAGTAGCGGCAGTATGGAACTGCTCTCCGTGAAATCAGATACAGGTGATGATCTGACCAAGCGGATGTCATTCGTTCAGCCGGATGACGGCAATAAGGATGACCACACGCTGCTCAAAATACCGTTATCCAAGCCTGTTGGACCTGGTGAACGTGTAACCATCAATACCGAATTCCTTGTTAAGCTGCCTGCAGCTTTTGCCAGAATGGGGTATGTCGATGACTTCGTTATGGCTGGACAATGGTTCCCGAAGGTTGCCGCTTATGAGCGCAAGGGAACTAGGGGACGGGCTGAACCTGGCTGGGATCTCCATCAATACCACGGAAATTCCGAGTTCTATGCGGATTTCGGCATGTACGATGTGAAAATTCAGGTGCCCGCAAATTATATTGTGGCTGCGACTGGATTTCCTGTTAAACCTGCTGTGACGGACAAGGGCACGAAGACATACCAATTCTATGCTGAGGATGTGCATGACTTCGCTTGGTCAGCCTCTCCTCATTTCATCTATGTGGAAGAGCCTTTCTCAGCCCCACAGGTTCCCGGAGTCAAAATCAAACTGTATCTTGATCCTAATCATCAGGATTTAAAAGATCGTTACATGTATGCGGCCAAAAAAGCACTCTCCCGTTACAGTCAGTGGTACGGAACGTATCCGTACTCTACTCTTTCCATCGTCGTCCCCCCTCCTGGCGGGAATGGTGCTGGCGGCATGGAATATCCAACCTTAGTCACCGCATGGGGAGCTAGCGACAAAGATCCAGACTTGGAACTGGAACGCGTCGTCGTCCATGAGATCGGCCACCAATTCTTCTATGGGCTTGTAGCCAGCAATGAATTCGAGGAAGCATGGCTTGATGAAGGCTTCACCTCTTATGCAGAAGATAAAGTGATGGAAGTCGAATACGGCGAAGCACCTAATTTACCTGTTGAATCCAGTTATATCACCTCACCAAATGGACTGCAGAAGAATGCATGGGCTTACACAGGGCATGATCAATATGCTGAAAATGTGTACACGCGTGGCAAGCTCGTACTCAAAGCCATTGAGCAGCAAGTCGGCACCAAGACGATGGATCGTATCATGAAATCCTATTTCCAAAAGTGGCAGTTCAAACATCCGTCTACGAAGGATTTCCAACAGGTCGTGGAGGAGATCAGCAAAACAGATTGGAACGATTTCTTTAATCAATATGTCTATGGCAATCTGATGATGGATTACTCCGTCGAAAGTGTCCATGTAAAGCCTCAAGGCAACAAGGGATCCGAGACTTATGAAAGCACAGTCCGCATCGTTAAGTTTGGCGGCAACTCACCTGAAGTGCCGATTCAGTTCCACTTCGCAGATGGCACATTGTTAGATAAAACATGGGATGGCAAGGAAGGCAGCATCGATTTCAAATTAACGCATACCTCGCCTGTCGACTGGGTGCGCATCGATCCCAAGTACACGCTCATACTCGAAAATAAGCACATCAACAACTTTTATCAAACGCAATTAAATACGAAGCTTCAAATTCGGTGGAATCTTGGCATTATTCAATTCCTGCAAGCCATTTTTGGCTCAGTCGCCTGGTAAGGACTTGGCTTACGTCTCATGACAAACTCTGAGCGTATGCTTACGATGCTAGTTTCCCAGAATAAACGACTACACCGTCCCTCAAGGACGTATCACAGTGTTTATGGAGAAATATAAGCATTGTATAAACTGCAACTATACTTTCTTATATTTTAAAGAAAACGTTAAGGAGGGACCCTCGTTGGCCACCTATATCAAAGCAGGCTTCAGGGCAGCTATGGCGCAGCCCTTTGCCACGATCTTTTTATTCCTATATCAGATGGGTTGGGGTATTCTCCTGTATAAGCTCGTACAAGGTGTTCTTGTCCCCCTCATGCATCGGTTCCCTGGCGCTGAGCAACCCAAGCAGGCCTTGCAGATTTTCCTAGCAGAGGGCCAGTTTCAGTTAATTAAAACAGATCTCAGCTATTCCTATCTATGGTGGCTTGCTGCACTCTTATGTGCGCGCATGCTGCTGACGCCTCTCTTAAATAGCGGTGTCTACTATTCGCTCACTCACCCTCACCAGAATGCCGGCTATCGCTTCTTTCGCGGGATGAAGCAGCTCATGCTCCCCTTCCTGCTCGTGTATTTGATCCGCATCGCGCTTACACTATTCCCACTCATCTGGCTTATTCCCAAAGCCGCCTATATGCTGGGACATAGCGGCTCTTATGAGCAGATCGTTCTCAAGCTTCTACCTTGGCTGCTCAGTTTAATGGTCTATGGCTTTGTCCTGCAGTTGCTGTTCATGTATGTGCAATTCGCCATCGCGGCCAAACTGGGGATTACATCGACAATCATCTCTTTCTTTCGATATTCGCTGCCGATTATTGGACTTGCCATCATCCTATTACTGTTCACAGGACTTTTGGCAGGGGTCACAGTCACGGCTACTTACCTATGGGCAGGACTGGTAGCCCTCATCATTTATCAATTGTATCCCCTCTTCCACATTTTTTTCCAAATTTGGGGCATTTCTTCCCAATATCAGCTGCTTTCAGCCAAAATACCTAACTAATATCCAGCAAAACAGTGAATAGCTTACGCGCTCTCCCCTTCTCTTTGAGAAAGGGGCTTTTTTTTGTCTATTTCCCGAACTATTTGCCTATTTTTCCGCCTTTTTTTAAACAAAAAAAGAGGAATTTCATTGTTTATGACGAATTAAAAGGACTAGCATCAGAAAACCAAATTTTTCATGCCGAATTCCTCAGTTTATGGGGAAACGGGGGAACCACTCCGGGTGAATTGATCTTGCAAGACAGGGATCATAGGGAACCTTCAACCGAACCCTCCAGCTAACCTCGTAGGCACCGGAAGGAGACAAGCAGTTGAAGAAAGTAGTTGCTCTTGTTTTTAGTCTTGTTTTGTTTTTGAGTGTAAGTGTAGGAAGCGTTTTCGCATCGTCCTCCATGGACAACGCAGTCGAAGATCTCGTAGGAACTCCCTACAAATGGGCAGGAACGACAACCAAAGGCTTTGATTGCTCTGGTTTCACATCCTACTTATTCGATGAGTTCGGCATCGACCTTCCACACAGCTCCAAATCGCAAAACAGCGAAGGCTACTGGGTTGACAAAAAAGATCTTCGTAAGGGCGATCTTGTATTTTTCAACACGGATGGCAGCGGTATCTCTCATGTAGGTATGTACCTCGGAGACGGTGAATTCGTTCACTCCGCTACCAATCAAGGTGTTGTGAAGAATAAGTTGAGCGAATCCTATTATGCGAAGCGATATGTATCCGCCAGACGTGTTCTGTGGGATGATATCTACAATCAACTAACTGCTGAATCCAAGTAATGTTCTCGCTACAGAATGAAGCCCTGCTAAGCTTTGCTCGAAAGAGCAGCTTGCAGGGCTTCATTCATTTGAACGAGGTTATCGGCGTATACTACAATATCAAAATAAACGTCTACAACGTCCTTCGAGGACTTCTCAAAGTGTTTACGGAGAAAACAGCCGAATTTTTATGTTCCGCATATACATGCTGGTATTTTGAACAAAGGCCTCTGGCCTCAGGAAGGAAAAGAACGCATGGACAACACACAAGACAATATTTCACCCCCATTTCCCGGCATCGTTCGATCCATTGATGAAATTAGAGATCATATTGGAGAGCCTCATCCTGCGGTACAAAATAAAGTCATCAATCAAATTGACGAACATGCTCAAGCGTTCATCGCCAAATCACCTTTATTCTTCTTATCTACATCAGGTGCGGATGGATTGTGTGATGTGTCCCCCCGTGGCGATGGCCCAGGTTTCGTTCGCGTTCTCGATAATCACCGCTTGATTTATCCAGAAAGACTCGGAAACCGTCGAATAGATTCTATGCAAAATATAGTAAACAACCCGCAGGTGGGTCTCTTATTCATCATTCCAGGCGTCGACATGGTGCTCCGCGTCAATGGTCGCGCTTGGCTGACGAGAGATGAAGAGCTCCTTGCGACTATGCAGCTTAATGGGAAATCGCCGATCGTCGCTGTTGGCGTCGAGGTGCAGGAATGTTTCGTACACTGCAGTCGTGCACTTAAACTTTCGAAGATATGGGATACCGCTACGTGGGTACCCGAACAGGAGCAGCCAGACGGCATGGATATGTTCCGCGCGCATCTGGCATTGAACAACATAGCGCTAGAGGAATAAGGATAAGCTAACTAGGTCGCAGCCAAAATGGATAACTTGACATGACATGTTAGCCAGACTATAATAACGGCATGTCGTTTTCTAGGGTTCCGCGGCGTTTCACTGCCGGCTGGTCCAAGGGAAAACACACAGCAAATATGCTGTGGTCACGGAGGGAGAAAAGCCCGGGAGTCTATCGCAACAGTGCGATATTCCCGGGCTTTTCTCTGTTTATTTTGTGGCACTGACATCGTAAATCATAAATTCGCACATGAAGGAGTGTTCATTATGGCATGGTTATTTCTAGCTATTGCAGGTGTATTTGAGGTCGTATGGGCCATTTCATTGAAATTTTCCAATGGGTTTACGCGACTAGTCCCGTCGATTGTTACGATTCTAGGCATGATCGTTAGTTTCTATTTCTTAGCTGCAGCAACGAAAACTCTTCCGATCGGAACGGCCTATGCGGCCTGGACTGGCATCGGTGCTGTAGGCGCGATTATCATTGGCACTCTTTTTCTCGATGAACCGATCAGCTTAGTTCGTATCTTGTTTATGGTCTTGATTCTGGTCGGCGTGCTCGGACTGAAATTTACGTCAGGGCACTAGGGAGTATTGGTCGCTTACACGCCACTCATCTGCGTGACAACGTTGGCAAAATTATACTCATGGTTATGGCCACCTTATTTTAGTGAAAAATGAACCCGGTGTTGGGCTACTTGATTGTATAGCTCACATACCAGAAGCTGCCCCCTACAAAGATGCGCAAATGCTGTGACAAGGGTCGAAAAATGTCATTTAACTCTTCGTAAGTAAAATAATTCTTAAGTATTTCATGCTTGGAGCCGTCGGCTAGCTCGCGTCTTTTGTAGGTGTCTTCGCTCTCCTCATGCGTGATAAGCTCGCCGCCTCTGCCAGGCACATACATATTATCTGCAATGAACACCTGCGCTCCGCTGCCCAATCGTTCATGGAAGCCTTGTAAAAAGCTGTCGATCCGATTCCGCGGAATATGCGAGAACCAGAAGTTGGCCAGCCCGTAATCGAACTCCCCACTTATCCCGGAGAGCTCATACGCATCTCCTTCCTTGAAAGACGCATTCCCCTTCGGCCATGACTTCGATTCCGCGATGCGCAGTACCTCTGGGCGAATGTCTACACCTACTAGCTGTGTCGCCGTTTCTGCGGCAATGTGTGACCAATAACCTGTGCCACAGGCAATTTCCAGCACACAGCGTCCCTCCACCTGCTTCTTCAGGATCTCCGACAGAAGGGCCAATTCTTGTTGATACTCCGCATCCTCGCGGTGATAAATCCGTTCATACTCCTCTGCCCGTGCGCCGTAGTAAGCTTGCATGCTCAGCTTCTCCTGGTCCAGAAGCGTCTGCTTCTCCTTCACTTCGTGCAGGATACGATGTCTCGCTGACAGCAGATCCGCAAAAATCGCGCCACCCTGTGCAGCATAATTCGCAAGCAGCCCCTGCGTCGCCATGACGATCAGCTGTGTCATCGATAGGCCCGTGGCATCCGCCATTTGTTCTAACTCGGATTTCACTTTCTCAGGCAAATAAACCGAGAGTCGTTTCGTTTTGTCTTGCTTGTCCTCMATGGTTAGCCGCCTCCTTTTTATTACATTGTAACATATAATATGTACCATATTAACATTAATTATGTTGTATGCATGGAATTGCGAACACTTTTGCTTATGTGTTTTAAGTAGCATCGCCATTCCTTTGGGTATCCTCGGCCTGTCCTCAGCCTCTCCTCAGCTTCCTCTCAGGATCACGTTGGCACGACTATACAACTTTAGATGGATTTCCTACAGCTAATTTTCTCGTTTATGGCCACTTTTTAATCTAGATGGAAAAACTCCATCTAATTCCTCCATATTCCCCGCGTTCGGCGTAAATGTGTGAATTTAGCTGTATTTTTTACAGTTAATCGGCTCAAAGCGGGAAATACAGCAGAATTAGCTGCATGAAATCCATTTACTTTAAATTTCTCTAGGTGCGGGTTGTGATGAGGGTACGGGGCAGGTGCCGATACGCGACGGGGGCGTGTCCTAGCGCGAGGCGAGTGCGGAGGCGGGGGTGGGGGTGGAAGTGAATGGCATGGCTTGAAATGTGTTTTAAAGTAGCATCGCCTTTCCTTTGGGTATCCTCAGCCTGTCCTCAACTTCCACTAACGATCGCATTGGCACGATTACACTACTTTAGATGGATTACCTACAGTTAATTTTCTCGATTATGGCCACTAATTTTAATCTAGATGGAAAAACTCCATCTAAATTCCTCCATATTCCCTCATTCGGAGTAAATGTGTGAATTTAGCTGTACTTTTTACAGTTAATCGCCTCAAGGCGGGAAATACAGAAGAATTAGCTACATGAAATCCATTTATTTTAAATATCTCTAGTGTGCGGGGGCGGATGGGGATGGGGAGCTCCTACAAAACCGACAAAAAAGCCGAGCCCCATCCTAGGATGAAGCTCGACTCTGTTACATCAGCTGACGTTCCTCGCCATAACGGCGCTTAAGCTGATTTAAGAAAAATTGCAATGAAAGGAATAACAACGCAAAGCTTGTCCCTGCGCTGAGAATAATCCAAGGGTGCAGGCGAATATAGCGTGCGCCGTAAGCGATCAGCGACAGCCATTCCCCAGAGGTGCTGATCGTGATCTGGAAGCCGGCTTCCTCGTCGCCGATCGTTTCTGTACCACCAAGCACGATGTTGAATACGGCTAACTGCCCCAGCAGGAAAAGCACCTGCATGAACTCGCTTAAGAAGATGAACATCATTTCATTACGCATCGAAGGGAAAATGTGCCGAAGCGTCCGATGCCAGAACGAACCGCCCATGAGGCGGGACGCTTCAATGAACATTTTGCCACTATAATAGCGTGTCCGATCTGCGATCTGATGTGCCAACGGGAAGATGCCAATCAGCGTAATTAAAATAATGAAAGTGATGCTGAACAACAACTTGTTGTGCGGATCGGCTTTGGCCCCGAGGTCGAGCCTTAGCCCGTAATACATCCCCGCTAGCGGTGGATAAAGGAAAATAAATGCCGGCACTGCGGCAACCGCCCACTGTAAGGAACGTAGAAGGCCTTTCCCCTTGCTCGTCATTCCGCTCCATAATCCCCAAGGCAACGCCACCGCAAACCGAAGCAAAGTCAGACCGAGTGCTGTGCCTAGTGTGTATTTTAACCCATTCAATAATAAGCTGAGCATGTCAAACCCACGGTGATCGGTTCCAAGCAGGAAGGTGTTATTGGGAGCGTACGGCGGGATAGCGTACCTGGTCTTCCCGTCTTCTTGGTATTGGATCATGTTGATTTTGTCCTCTGGCGAAATCCCATGCGGCTTCAACCAGGTCCCGAACACCATCACGAGCAGAAATAGCGCCAAGATAGCGATGGAAATATAAAAGGCGGTAGAAGGACGTTTCCTCACGGTCTAGCCACCTCCTCCGCACGGACCACGAGCCGCTTCCGCAGCAGCGCATACAGGATATGAAAAGCCATGGCAACCACACCAAGCACCATACAGATTGCCGACATCGAAGTAATCCCCTGGTAAATCGGCAGAATGATGAAGCCTCCCAAGCCTCCAATGCCACAAATCGCCTCCGCAACTGCCATACTAGCAAGGGCTAATGTCGTAGCTCTGGGCAAAATAGCAAACACATCCTCCATCACATTCCGCAGCACATGCGAGAAGAGCACCTCGCGCCGGGTCAGTCCTTTGGCCAGTGCAGTAACAACATAATCCTGACCCAGCTCACGCGCAATGGCGACACGCAGTGTCCCATAGATCGTCACCGACGGAATCAACGCAATCGTCAGAAACGGAATGAGGAACGGCGTTCGGTCTCCCACTTGAACGATCAGCAGTACATAGTGGCCGAGGAACTTAGTCGCGTAAATCGCCGCCAATTGAATCATCACGATCAGGAAAAAGTCTGGTAATCCAACAAGCAGCGCATGAATACCATCCAGCACGACGCCAATTCGCCTTGATATGGAAGCCCATAGAGCAACTAGCATACTGAGTAGGATGGCGAGCAGCAAGCCAGGTATGAAATAGGTGCAGGTTTTGAGCAGCATCTTCGGAATCGCTGTTGTCATCGGCACTTCCTTGCGTGTATAGGGATCACGGTATTTCCCAAAATCGCCATGCAAGAAGCTTTTCATCTGATCTTTGACGGTGTAGCCATAATAGCGCCATGAAATAATAGGCTTATCTAGTAGTACGACTGAGGATCTCAGCACACCTTTAATCGTCATAGCCGTGCCTTGGTACTCCCAGAACTTGCCATAAGGGACTTCAAGCAGACCACTTTTCTCATTCAAAATCTTACTGCCGGGCAGCATTTCACTTACCTTCTGCATGCTAACGCTGGAATTGACCCTCACTTCAATCTGATCGGGCTGGACAGCCAAGAACATCTGCCTAATATTACTCAGCAAAAAAATACCGATCAGCGTGATCGCACCCAGCAAAAGCCATCGTCCTATTGACTTCACTCCGTGCCACCTCTTTTGTAATTTACCTTAGGTAAATAATCGTTGTATGGTCATAGTTTATCACGAAGGTTTTGGGCAGGACTAGTCTAATCTATTGAAAAAAGAAAAAGCCTCCGCCCCCCTAACAAACAGGGAGGCGAAAGCTTCCTAAGAACTGAACTGCGCCTGATGCAGGCGGCTGTACACACCGCCGACCGCAATGAGTTCCTCATGCGCGCCTTGCTCGGTGATGCCCTCTTCCGTCACAACGACGATGCGGTCCGCGTTCTTGATCGTCGCGAGTCGATGCGCAATGACGAGCGTCGTGCGGCCCTTCGACAGCTCCGCCAAGGACTGCTGGATCGCCGCTTCGGTCTCGGTATCCAGCGCCGATGTCGCCTCATCTAAGATGAGAATCGGCGGATTCTTCAAGAACATGCGCGCGATCGCGAGGCGCTGCTTCTGCCCGCCGGAGAGCTTGACGCCGCGCTCTCCGATGACCGTATCCAGTCCCTTCGGCTGGGACTGGATATAGCTTTGCAACTGCGCGCGCCGCGCAGCGTCCCAGATCTCCTCATCCGTCGCGCCTAGCTTGCCGTACGCAATGTTCTCCCGCATCGTGCCGGAGAACAGGAACACATCCTGCTGCACGATGCCGATTTGGCGGCGCAGCGATTCCAGCTCGATATGGCGAATATCGAGACCGTCAATGGCGATGCTTCCCTCGCTGACATCGTAGAAACGAGGCAGCAGGGAGCAGATCGTCGTTTTGCCTGCGCCTGAAGGACCGACGAATGCAACGGTCTCCCCTGCACGAATGGACAGGGAGATGTTATTCAAAACACGAGCTTCGTCCCCATACCCGAAGGACACGTTGTTGAATTTGATTTGGCCATCGAGATGATCCACCTTCCGAGCATTCGGATGATTGGCAACCTCCGGCTCGGTGTCGATGACCTCTACATAGCGCTTGAAGCCAGCGATCCCCTTCGGATAGCTCTCGATGACGTTATTAATTTTCTGAATCGGACCTAAGAATACATTCGTTAATAGAACAAAGGCAATGAACTCACCATAGGAAATTTGTTTGTCGATTACAAACCAAGTACCGCAGATCAGTACGAATACCGTCACAGAACGCATTAAGATGTAACTCAAGGAAATGTTCCACGCCATGATTTTATAAGAAGCCAACTTCGTCAATCGGAATCGGCCATTGTTTACCTCGAACAATTTCTTCTCATGAGCTTCGTTCGCGAACGCTTGTACGACACGAATACCGCCGATGTTATCTTCAACTCTAGCATTAATATCCGCGAGATCGCCCATCATGCGACGGAAGGTTTTGGTCATTTTCTGATTAAAATACACGGCAATCCATAGGAGGAACGGCACAATGACGAACGTTAGGAGTGCTAACTTCACATTAATTTGCAACATGAGCAGAAGTGCACCAATGAGCGTCATAACAGCAATGAACAGATCCTCCGGACCATGATGCGCGACCTCGCCAATTTCCAGCAAATCATTCGACATACGCGACATGAGTTGCCCTGTTTTATTGTTGTCATAGAATCGGAAGCTCAGCTTCTGCAGATGAGTGAACAGCTTTTTCCGCATATCCGTTTCAATGTTAATCCCCAGCATGTGACCCCAATACGTCACGACAAAGTTCAGCAGTGTATTCAGCAGATAGACGGCCAACAACCCCACACATGCCCAAATAATCCAAGCCCAATTTCCTGCAGGAAGCAATTTATCGATAACCTGATTGACGGCTAGCGGGAAACCTAGTTCCAGCAACCCAGCCACCACCGCACAAGTGAAATCCAATATAAATAAGTGCTTATAGGGTCGATAGTATGAAAAAAACCTTCTCAACATGTGTCTAATCCCACCTTTCGTATCGTCGACAACCACCATGGCCTCGCACACCTAATGGCTGCAACAATGCCTATTATACCTGAAAACCTCCACAAATAGGCAGTTGTCGGAGGACATGTATCCAATATTTTCATATGAATAGGTATATCTTATCCTGGCTGTGGAGGCATGTCATCATGTTCAACAACTCTATGGATACGCGAACTGCTCTTCGCCTCGCAGCGATGTGCGGCCAAAGCTATACCCAACTGGAACAAGGTACGGAAGGCGTTATCTTACCCGCTGCCTATCGAATCGTAACTTCATTCACGGCGAATTCCGCCTTTGGTGGACGTGAGTTATTCGGCTTTATTACAGAGTCCGATAGTCAAATTGTGATTGTATTTCGAGGCACGTCCACCACATCGGACTGGATCTCGGATGCCATCGCCAGACAGACTGAGTTCCCCTATGCCAAAGAAGGCGGTCTCGTGCACCAGGGATTCCTGGATATTTACGAATCCGCTCGCAAACAAATTGTAACAGCTATGAGCAAACTATCCCCTCACAAACAACTCTACCTCACAGGGCACAGCCTCGGTGGCTCTCTCGCCACGTTATGCGCTTCAGACTTGGCAACGAACACCAAGTTCAAAGATCCCTCCGTCTATACGTTTGGTTCGCCCAGGGTCGGTAATACGACATTCGCAGGTCAGTTTAACCGCAAAACAGGCCCCCACTATCGCGTATATAATCGTAACGATATGGTTCCTTCACTGCCGCCTCTCGTTTACAAATCGCCTCGTACGGGTGACCTCTATCACTATATTCATGTAAAAAAAGCCGTTGAGCTCGACTTTCCAACAGGATCACTCGCTGGTAATCATGCCGTTAGCAGCTACTTCACGGAGCTGGCTAAGCTCGATCCGAAATATGCGAAGCTCCTCTGCGCCAAGACGCTGGGCTTCTGCCCGAACTGAAAGAGACTATGGGAAGGTCCCCATAGTCTCTTTTTTTCAAACGTAATTCGCTGAATTTCGCTACCTTTCACGGCCTATTGGACTATCTTGCTCTCCTTATTCGAGCTCTGCAAAAAGCGCCGATGACAAATATCGCTCCCCGGTATCTGGCAGGATAACGACGATCGTCTTCCCTTTATTCTCAGGTCGCTTCGCCAGTTGAACGGCTGCAAAGGCTGCAGCCCCAGACGATATGCCGACAAGAAGCCCTTCACTTTTCGCCAATTGGCGCGCCGTTTCCATCGCCTCTTCATTGCTAACGGTGAGGATTTCGTCCACGATGGCCCGGTTGAAGTTATCCGGCACAAAACCTGCGCCGATCCCTTGGATCTGGTGCACACCACGTGTGCCGCCGGACAGCACGGGAGAATCCGCAGGTTCAACGGCCACGATTTGAACATCGGAATGTCGCTGCTTCAGAATCTCTCCTACACCTGTAATGGTACCTCCCGAACCAACACCTGCCACAAAAATATCAACCTTCCCGCCCGTATCTCGCCAAATTTCTTCTGCGGTGGTCGTACGATGAACCTCAGGGTTGGCTGGATTGCTGAACTGCTGCGGAATATAGGAATTGGGCAACTCAGCAGCTAGCTCCTTGGCCTTGCGAATGGCACCTTGCATGCCTTCCGCAGCTGGCGTGAGCACAAGCTCTGCGCCTAGAGCTCTTACAATTTTGCGACGCTCTTCACTGAACGAATCCGGCAAAATAATGATCAACCGATAGCCCAAAGCTGCTGCTGCGAAAGCCAGACCTATGCCTGTATTCCCACTCGTCGGCTCGATAATGACGGTGTCCTGATTGATTTTCCCCTTGCGTTCTGCGTCCTTCAGCATGGCATAGCCGATGCGATCCTTCACGCTGCCCGCCGGATTGAAATACTCCAGCTTCGCGACAATGCGTGCTTCAATCCCTTGCCTTTTATTGAAATTCCAGAGCTCCAACAACGGCGTATTTCCGATGAGTTCTGTTAAATTATTATATATTTTGGTCATAAGGACCCTCGCTTTCGCAGGTGTAATATTAAACCGATACGTTTAGTGGGATATTCTTAAAGTATAACACCTGTTTTGAGGGAAATTAAATCAATAATCCTGATGAAGAGGTATGGTATTTTCTTATATTGGGGGATTTGCTATACTACAATTCAGAGACGAGGAACGTCCTTTTGCCAATGTGGCGAGAGGGCGTTTTTTTATTTTAGCCAGAAATCGGAGGTCGGAAGGAATGGAATTTGAACTAGCTCATCAAACTTTTATGAAGAAGCATACTGCACTTCGTAGAGGTGAAAGAAAAGGACGTCTCCTGCGGGGACATAACTATGCGGAGAAACTTTTTCTTCAGCAAGTCTGGTATCCGTTGTTTCAGCATTTTGACCATTTGCACCCTGAGTATGAGATCTACGATTGGAATCGAAAATCTCAGTTTATCGATTTTGCCTATTTAACTCCTTTCGGTCGTTTCGGGATTGAATGTGATGGTTATCAAAGTCATGTGAAGGACATGGATCGGGAGAAGTTTAGCTACTCGTTAAATCGTGAAACTTTCTTGACGGGAATGGGCTGGAAGATGATCCATTTCTCCTTCGACGATATTCAGCATCGTCCCGATGTTTGTCGGATGCTGCTGCAGATGGTAATCGGCCCACGTATGATTCGCCATGGAGCGACGAACTTCTCTGCCATTATGGAAAAAGAAATGCTTAGACTGGCCTGGCAATTAGGCAGCCGGGTGAGGCCGAAGGATGTCATCGAACAGTTCGATATCGATTTCCGAACCGCACGCAAACGGCTTCGAAATTTGGTCGACAAGGGCTATTTAACACCCGTTGTCCGCGGGGAGGATGTTCGATATTATGAGCTAAATCAGGTTTCGATGGAGCATTTGTGAGTAGTGTGTGCGATTAATTACCTTTTCTGTTCTTTTTCTGTTCTTTTCCCTCACCTAAGCCCGCCTCTTTCTTCTCTCCTATCCCCTGCATAGCCAATACCTATGCTCTTTGCCCTGCCTTCCCCATTGGATTTATCCAATGTACTTCTAAAATTGAGAAATGAAATGGCTGTTTCAATGGATTTATACAGTAAACAGCTCTGAAATTGTGTTATTTGGGGCTCATTTCAGTTATTAGAGTGGATTTGTCCAATCAAAATTGATTTCTTAGGGGTAAAAACAGTATTGTACTGTATTTATCCAGTGGGGAGATCGATGGGGCTGCTGGGGGGAGCCAGTTGGGTAAGGCATTCTAGTTTGGCAGGCTGGTAGAGGCAGTTGCGAGAGGTATTCTAGTTTGGCAGGCTGGTAGAGGCAGTTGCGGGAGGCATTCTAGAGTGTGGCCTAACCTGTAAGTTGGGAAGATCCGCATATTAGGACGACCCTAGCGCGAACATATGGTACACTGATTTTTAGATGATAACTATCATAAATAGAGTGCAAGGAGAACCGACAATGAAACTGGTATCTTGGAATGTGAATGGCTTGAGAGCCTGCGTGAATAAAGGGTTTACGGATTATTTTAAAGAGGTGGATGCGGATATCTTCTGCTTGCAGGAAACAAAGCTCCAGGAGGGGCAAATCGACCTCGATCTAGGAGAGGGCTATAAGCAATATTGGAACTATGCGGAGAAAAAAGGGTATTCCGGTACGGCTGTTTTCTCGAAAGTGGAGCCACTTTCTGTCCGATACGGTATCGAAGAAGATTCCGAGCCTGAAGGTCGCATCCTGACCTTAGAGTTCGAGAATTTCTACCTCGTGACTGTGTATACGCCCAATGCGAAGCGTGATCTATCCAGATTGCCCTATCGGTTAGAGTGGGAGGATCGGTTCCGTGATTATTTAGTCGGTTTGGACGCGGTTAAACCAGTGCTGGTTTGCGGTGATTTGAATGTCGCCCATCAGGAGATCGATTTGAAAAATGCCAAAGGCAACAACAACAATTCCGGCTTCACTCTCGAAGAGCGCGGTAAAATGACGGACTTGTTAGCAGCAGGCTTTCTCGATACGTTCCGGCACCTATACCCCGAGAGAACCGATGTGTATTCGTGGTGGTCCAATATGCCTGGCGTTCGTGCCCGGAATGTGKGCTGGCGGATTGACTATTTCCTCGCATCAGTGCGATTAGCACCTAAGATCACGGAGGCATCCATTGCCTGTGATATTCTAGGGAGCGATCATTGTCCGGTGGTTTTGGAGTTGGATTTAGCCTAGATCACTTGGCTGGTCCCAATCCCCGACCATAGTCGGAGCGCACGCTCCGACTATGGTCGCTTCTGGAAATAACTCCCTGAATGGTAAAATCGAATCAACAAGAATTCGATGAGAGCTGTGAGGGATGCAAAATGAAGAGAAACCGAAGAAGACGACGGAATTGGGTGTTTGGTATTCTAGCTTTCCTAGCGGTGGGGATCGCGGCTTATGCCCTGTTGCTGTATGGCAACCCAGATGATATTAAGGATCAAGGCTTCGTTACCGCGAAAGGTACCATGCCTGATCTATGGTATACCGTGCTTTGGTTCCATGCGGTTTCTGGCGGCATTGCGCTTGGCATTGGTTGGCTGCAATTCATCAAGAGGATTCGCCTCCGAACACCGAATGTCCATCGCGCGATTGGCTATGTATATGCAACGATGATTACGGTAGCAGGTGTGACTGGTCTTTACATGGCTTATTATACTAGCGGTGGTTTGAGCGCTCAGCTTGGCTTTGGAGCTCTATCTCTCATGTGGTTGTACACACTTTACCAAAGCCTAAAGAGCATTATAGTCGATCGCAATCCGCGCGCGCACGGTCAATGGATGCTGCGAAATTACGCCTTGTCCTGCGCAGCGATCTCGCTCCGTGTTATGACGCCACTTGCAGCTGTGTTCTGGGGTCTCACGGATACGAACGATACGTTCGGCGTCATTGCTTGGATCTGCTGGTTGCCGAATTTGCTCTTAGCGGAGATGATCATTCGCGCTGGGCTTCATAGAGTGGCGCGTCCTTTGAACGTGTAAGCTAGAATTAGCTATACAAGAACCCCCCTTTAATTGCGAAGGGGGGTCTTAGCTTGTTTAAGTTGATTCAGGGTTAACCGCGAAAAGTGAATGGATATTCCCATCTGGATCAGCAAAGAAGGCTGTTACGTGCCCCCAGGACTTTACTATTGGCTCCATTATCGCCGTAGCCCCTTTGGAGACATACTCCTTATAAAGAGCGCTCACTTCTTCCGGTGAGTCACATTGAAAATTGAACTCGAAGACTTGCCCTTTGCGCTCCTCTAGGAACGATGGATGATCATTCGTATTATCCGCCATAAGGGGAGTCGAGCAAATGGCTAAACGGACACCGCTATTGTCAAATTCGACATACTGCGCTTCTTCCACAACGATACGAAATCCAAGCACATCCCGATAAAAACGAGCTAGTCGTGCCACATCCTGCGATAGCATTGTGATGCCTTCTAATTGGATTTTCATTTGGCGATCCCACCATTCTTTAGTTTCCTAAAATTGTAACATGCACATCTGAATGGGATCAAGCGTTCTTATTTCGTGCAGATCCTGCGGCGCGCCAGTTCATTAACTGGAAAAGCTCCATCTATTTTGACGTCAAACTGCTAATTATCCGCAATAGATGGAAAACGTACAGTTAATTTTTCGAATTCTTCGTTTTCGAAGGCTAGCCTTGAAATTAACTGCGCTTTTTCAGGCTGTCGAGTAAAGCGCTTTCATGAAACTTTCAATACCCTCCAATTTGCTTTCCACGCATATTTACATGCAATAAAAAAGATCCCCCTTTTGTTTGCGCACTTCGCAAGCTGTCGGGCGATCTTTTTTATGTTTTGTGCTAC